>JALYUM010000165.1 GCA_030853745.1 Pseudomonadota bacterium
GTCTTGCACGGTGCGTTTGCCGCGAGAATAAACCTTGATCAAGGCTTGCTCGATGAAGGCGTCAGAATACACTTTACTCATGTTGTCTCCTAAAAAGTGAGGTGACAACTAGCGTGACACAGGGGGCGATCGGACATTTTGGAACTTTTTGATCAAATTCTTGTCGTCGTGGACGCGCCGAACACCATCATGTCGTTTTCAGCAAGCGAGAGCAGGCGAGCAGGCGAGCGAGAAGGCGAGGGTCAGTTCCGGCAAGTAGACGTTTCGGAACTTTCCGACCTAATCAATGTCGCCAGCCCTCTGACAAACCAGCCATTTGTTTTCCGCAAAGAAGTGTGCAGTATGGCTAAATCGTTGCCTGCGCCGACAATACACCGTGGGGAAAGTTCAAAAATGTCCACTCGCCGGAACTGACCCCGCTGTGATCTGGTAGCGAAGAAAGCCTGCGTGCAGATGCGAGAAGTTAAAAAACGCCGCCCGGCTAGTGCCCGGCGGCGTTTTTTACGTGGAAGCTGCTGTTAGAACGAGTAGCTTGCGCGCACGTAGTATGTACGGCCCAGCACGTCGGTGAAGCGTGGGTCGTAGCCTGACTGGAACGTTGTGGTCTGGTATGACAGCGGTGGTGCACGGTCGGCCAGGTTGCGGATGCCGAAGGTCAGCGCGTAGCCCTTTGGCTGCGTCCAGCCAATGAAGGTATCTGCAGTGATGTACGACGACACACTGTGCGTGCCTACCTCTTCATAGCCTGGCTCTTGGTAACCGGTTTTGTAGTGACCGGTCAGGCCGGCGCTCCACTGGCCCAGGTTCCAGTTGACCGAGCCGGTGTTCTGCCACCGGAATACCGGGGCGTTGCCGCTGTAGGTGCCGAGACTCGAATTCCACACGCCGCCGGCTTCGTTCTGGTACTCGTACTTGTGCACCCAGGTGCTGTTCATGCCGAGGTTGAACACACCGTATGACGGCGTGCGGTAGCGGTAGGTTGCGGTCAGATCGACACCGTTCGTGATCAGGTCGCCCAGATTCTGGGTACGCAGGTCGACGTAGCCGCACGTGGTCGGGTTAGGGCACTGCGAACCGTCGGTGGCCAGTTCGCCGGCCGCATTGCGGTGGTACAGCGCAGCGTACTTGGTGGCGTCGTTGAAGACGTCGTTTTCAGCCAGCTGGCCAATCTGGTTTTCCAGCTTGATGAAGTACAGATCGGCACCCAGCGTCAGGTTGTCGATTGGCTCGACCACGAGGCCGAACGTGGCGTTCTTCGATTTTTCTGGCGACAGGTTTTTGTTACCGCCGTACAGCGCCTGGAACTGCTGTTTGCAGGTCGACGTTGCGGTCGGGGTGCACAGGACCGGATCGTTTTGCTGCGCCGTATTGGTGTAGGTCTGGGCAGCATTGAGTTCATACAGCGACGGCGCACGGAAGCCGGTCGAGTACGAACCGCGCAACAGCACCTTCTTGGTCGGCTGGTAACGGAAGCCGATCTTCGGGTTGAAGGTGTTGCCGACGTCGCTGTACTTGTCGTCGCGCGCGGCCACGGTCACGTCCAGCTCTTTCGTGATCGGCACGTTCAGCTCGGCATACACGGCATATACATTGCGCGAACCGGCGTTGAAGGTGAGCGGGTCGACGCCCGTGCTGGCGATGACCTTTTCGGCGTAGCTGGTGTTGGCAGCGCTGGTGAAGGACTGGTGCTGGGCCTGGCCGCCGATGGCCAGCGCGGTATTGCGGCCGGCGCCGAACCAGTCGCCGAATTCGCGGCTGGCGTTCAGATCGATCGTGTGCGTGGTGCCTTTGGCGGTTTGCAGCGTACCGTTCAGGCCGGCGCTGGTCAGCAATGCGCTACCTGCGGCAGTCTGCGCGCCGAAAGGGTTGATGATGCCGTCGAGTACGCCGGCGTTGATGATGTCGCCGTTGCTGTAGCCGCCGGTGAGGTTTTGCGTAACTTTATTCTGGTTGAACGTGTACGCGGTCTGATAATCCCAGCCTGCCACCACGCCTTGCAGCGACGTCACGAAACGCTGCTGCTGATTGATGTTCTGGTCGGTCCGTGGGCCGTTCGGCGTATCGCGCCATTTGACGGTGATGTCGCCAGGCGCAGCAGTGGTCGGGTAGAACGGATTGAGCCCGCCGTTGGCCAGCGTGCTGGTCATGGCCAGGGCGCCATACGGCACCGGGGCAATCGTCGTCTCCACGGCGCTGCGGGTGAACAGGTACTCAACGCCCAGTTCATGGCCCTGCGGCAGCTTGAAGGTACCTTTGAACAAGCCCGAATCACGTTCGCTTTTCGGCACGTAATCGACGTATGGCGAGGTGGTCATCTGGCAACCGGTGCCGCCATTCGAGACCAGCAGCGGGACCGATGCGCAGCCGGCGCCGGACAGCGCGAGCTGGTTCGACGTGACGCCGTTCTGAATGTAGTTGGCCGGGCTGGTCGACGACGACAGGCCGCCAGGGAAGCGCGTGTTGTAGTTGCGCTCGCCGCCGTTGACGCTGTTTTGGGTTTGATAGTCCAGCACGGCCGACAGGTTGAAGCCGTCGGTGTCGAGGTCGCCGTAGCCGTACGCCATGTTGGCATTTTTCGAGACGCCGCCACCCGATTTCGGGGTATCACCGCCAATCGTCACAACGCCGCCGGTGAAGTCTTTTTTGGTGATGAAGTTGATCACCCCGCCGACCGCATCGCTGCCGTACAGGGCAGATGCGCCGTCGCGCAGTACTTCGACGCGTTCGATCGCGGCGAAAGGAATCATGTTCAGATCGGGCGCCGAGCTGTCGAGCGCGTTGTTGGCCAGGCGGCGGCCGTTCAGCAATACTAGCGTCTTGTTGGCGCCGATGCCGCGCAGGTCGGCAAACGAGGCGCCGCCGGTGGACAGGCCAACCGACTGGCCGGTGCCTTGCGTCGCCTGGGACGACGAAATATTTTGCAGCACCTGCTCGATGGTGGTGATGCCTTCCTTTTTCAGGTCGGACATCTTCAGCACGGTGATGGGCACCGAAGTTTCGCCATCGATACGCTTGATGGCGGAGCCGGTGACGACCACTTTTTGAATCGCAGCGTCGTCGGACTGCTGGGCGAACGCGGGCTGCGCAAGCAGGGTGGCGCCGAGCGTACCAATTACGCCGACCGAAAACATGAGGCGTACGGAACGCGCCAGGACGGTTTCTTGAATCATGGGAGAACTCCAGTATGGGTGGCTGTTGTCCGCGCTGTGCCAGAGCGGAAGACAGCATCAGACCACCCGGAGCGACACATGGTCAATCCGTACACCTTGTTTGAAACATTAGAAATGTTTCATTCGTGTTACATACAACAACGACGTAAATCCACGCAAAGATCATTGCGCGCGGCCTTCTCACAGCTGTATGCGCGCGCCCACGTAGTAACGCCGGCCGATCGGATCGTACACGCTGGCATCGGTTTCGGTACCCGTGGTATTGCCCGGCAAGTCGCTCAGGACGCGCGGCGCACGCTTGTCGAAGGCGTTGTTCATGCCAAAATAAAGCTGGATCGATTTCCTGATGTCGTACGTCAGCTGGAAATCGGTGGTGAGATAGGCGCCGATTTTCGGCGCGGCCCCCGGGTTGTCGAAGGTCGCTAAAAACTGGTCGTCCAATGCGGAGCGGCCGGTGTAACTGGTATTGCCGCTGATACCGTACGGTCCCATTTTGTATGCCAGGTTCAGCACTGCCTTGTGACGCGGGGACTCGAGTTCGCCTGCAGCTTCATTGCGGTCGGCAACTGGCGTGGCTTTGGTGTACAGGCGTCGAAGCCATGTATACGCCACGTTGGCGCTCAAACGGCCCGGGCCGAGGCGATCGGCCCAGGATGCTGTCAGGTCGACGCCTTCGGTGCCGACGCCACCGCTGTTGGTGACAGCCGTATCGCTGTACCTGATCGAACCGGCGCTGGCCGGGCCCTGGGCGGTAGGGCGGCGCGTGATGAAGCTGCAGTAGCTTGGGTCGCCGCCGCCGTAGCACTGCGCCAGCGCGAACTGGCGCTCGGTGCTGACGATGGCGTCGTCGATCTTGATGTTGAAATAGTCGGCTGTAAAAGTGAAGCGGGCCAGCATGGGAATCGCGCGCGGTGTGACGACCACGCCGACAGTGGTGGACTTGCCTTGTTCGGCGCGCAGGTTGGGGTTGCCACGGTTGTAGCCGCTGATCCCTTGCTGGTCGGTCTGCGTTAGCGTAAACACGCCGCCGTTGGCAGCGATATTCGCGTTCACGCCAGGCGCCGCGCGGCACGCGACGCTGCGCGCATCGGCACCGGTGGCGGTCACGCCCACGCATGGGTCGACCAGGCCGGCCGGGAAATCCTGACTGGGCGCCTGGTACAACTCGTTAATGTTTGGCGCCCGGGTCGAGACCGCATAGGTGCCGCGGAATTTGACGTCGCTCGTCAACGCCCATTCCAGGCCGGCGTTCCAGCTGTTGGCGCTGCCGACCGTCGAATAGTCGCCATGACGGAACGACGCGCGTGCATCCAGATTTTTGGCGAAGGGCGCATCCTTGAGCAGCGGGATGCGCGTTTCGACGTAAATTTCCTTGACGTTGTATTTACCGTAAGTGGGCGGCGTCGCATTCCCGGCGTTCAGGCCGGCCTGGGTGAGTGCATCGGCCACGCTGCTGGAGTCTTCGATGCGGTACTCCACGCCAGCCGCCACGCCGACTTTGCCGGCCGGCAGGTCGTAGACATCGCCATTGATCGAGGCGCCGGCGACTTTTTGGGTAATCGCGGTGGCCAGTGAACCGGGTGCGGTGACATACTTCAATGCTTCCGGCGAAATTGTGTTGTAGCCGAAGATATTGATTGGCACGCAGCCCTGGACGATCGCCTGGGCATCGCGGCAGACTGGCGCGCCGCCCGTACCGGGAATGGCTTCGAGCGCATTGCGCATGCTGATGACATTCACCTGGCCGGTAGAATTTTGCGACTCGGTGGTGTGGCCGTACGACACAAAGGCCTCGTAATTCAGGTTGCCGAAAATGCTGCCCTTGACGCCGGTGGCAAGGCGCAGCGTGCTGCGGTCGACGGTTGAATGGCGCGGACCGAATTCGGCCAGACGGCGCGTAAAATTGTAGTCGCGCAAGCCATCGCCATCGGAATCGACGCTGGCGTCATACAGGTTTTGCGGGACGACCGGATTGCGTACCAGCACACCGCCCACCAGCGATTCGGCCGGCACCGCGCCCGCGCTGGCAGGATAGACATCGGCTGAACTGAGTGCGAACGGTTCAATGTTGGTATCGACTTTGGTCTGCGCATACGTGCCTTCCAAAAAGGCCGCATGGTTGTCGTTCAGCCTGAGTGTGCCGCTGGTGGCAAACAGGAAGCGTTCGGTCGGCACGGCAATGGTGCGCCAGGCCGAGCGGTTGAAACCGGTGGCTGCCTGCGTCGCGCTGCCGTTGGTGGAAAACGGGATGACGTTGCCGGCGCGGTCGTACGTAAAATTGCTGCCGTCGCCGGGGAAAAAGCGCCCCTGCGGTGCAAAGCTGGAGTAAAACGGCCGGTACGGCGTGAACAGGTCGGCCACGTCGCCAGTGATCGACGCGCCCAGCGAGGTCTGGTCGATACTTGATGCCGCGCGGTCGCGCGAGTTGACCGCGCCCTGTTTCGCGTAGCCGAAGTGGGTCATCAGGTTGCTGGCGCCGTCTTCGCTGGTAATGCCCCACGTGATGGCCAGTTTGTTCTTGCTGTCGTCGTGCTTCGTGCTGCGTCCGTTCGAGGCGTCGATCAGGATGCCTGAAAAGTTGCGTTTCAAGATGATGTTGACGACACCGGCCACCGCGTCCGATCCGTACGTCGCCGAGGCGCCGCCGGTCAGCAGTTCGACCCGTTCGATGAAGTCGACCGGGATGGTGTTCAGGTCGACCGCAGTGTCGCCCGGCACGCCCGAGACGAAGCGGCGGCCATTGACCAGCACCAGCGTGCGTGAGTCGCCCAGGTTGCGCAGGTTGACGGTCGACACGCCGCCGCCCGACGTGAGGAAATTCGAATTCGTGCGCGACAGTGTCGGCGTGCCCAGCGTCGGATTTTTTTGCAGCAGATCCTGCAGGTTGACCGCGCCCGATGCGGCAATGTCGGCCGCGGTGAGCACCTGCAGTGGCGTTGACGATTCGGCGTTCGGAGAGGCCAGGCGCGACCCGGTCACCTGCACGGTGGGAATCGGCGCGGCTGCCTCGGAAGTGGTAGTAGTTTGCGCGTGTACCGCTTGCACGCCGAGTGTCATGCCGCCCAAAAAAAGCAAGCGAATCGACCTTGACAGGACTGTTTCGTGCATCATTTTATGGCTCCAGGTGGGAATCGGAAGAGGCCATGACACACCGGGCTTAACTGTCAGTCAACGCTCACACACTAATTCGTACGCTTTAACCCGACTCGTTCGTGATGCACACAACACTATTGCTGAGTATTCAACGCGCACAGGCATAAAAAAACCCGCCGGGCTTGCGCCGGGCGGGTTCTGCCTGCCGAACTTTCTACAATCAGAAAGCCTGGGTGTAACGCACGTAGACGAAGCGGTCGATTGGCTTGTCAGCGTCAACGACCGACGACGAAGATGCGCCGTTATAGCTGATGCGGGGAGCTTTGTCGAACACGTTGTTCGCGCCGACCATGATCTTGCCTTTCCACGACGTTTTGTAACCGATGCTCATGTCGTTGTAGACCACGGCGCCGAGCGTGTTGTACCCCGTGCCGAACGATGTTTTGCCGTCAGGATTGGAGCACTCGATATCCACGTCCCAGCACTGGTCCTTGGTTTTGCTCTGGTAGCGTGCGGTCCAGGTGGCATTCCAGTTACCCAGGTCCCAGTCGAGCGATACGTTCGACTTGATCTTGTTGTAGTAGTACTCGCCAGCGTAGTTGACCCAGTCGGCATCGGCTGCACTCTTGACCTTGAAGCCGTTCGTGAACGACGTGTCCGAACGAATCGCGAATTGGCCGAAGCTGGTGCGCGGAATACGGTACGCTAGGCTCAGGTCGACGCCGGTGACTTCCAGCTTGCCCAGGTTGGCGTTGCCACGCGACAGGGCTGTGACATTACCGGCAGTATCACGCTTGATGCTGGTGCAGAACGACGGGACATTGTCGATGTAGCACTGGTTGGCGACATACGATGCCGTGACAGCGGTGATGCGGTTGTCGATGGCAATCTTGTACCAGTCCACGCCGGCGGTCAGGCCAGGGGCGAACGATGGGCTGTACACCAGGCCCAGCGTACGGGTGACTGCGGTTTCCGGTTGCAGCGCTGCATTCCCTGCGCCGACACTGAATGGCACGGTGCTCTGCGCGCCGCTGGCGCTGGTGATGTCGCCGCCTTGCTGCTGCTGGCGGAAACCTGTGCCTGCGCCAGCTGCTGCGCAGCGCGAAGCCACGGCGGCGATAGTGGCGGCATCGCCGAATTTGCGGTCGCACGGGTCGAGGTAACTGTCGAACGATTGCGTGCCACCGCCGAATGTGTCGCCCACGCTTGGTGCGCGGAAACCTTCAGCCCAGGTACCACGTGTCAGCAAATCCTTGACCGGCTTCCACATGAAGCTGAATTTGCTGTTGTTGGTGATGCCGAAGTTACTGTAGTCGGAGTGACGAGTCGCAACGTTAATGCTCAGCAGTTCCGCAAACGGCAGGGCTTTCAACAGTGGAATCTGTACCTCGAGGTAGGCTTCCTTGACCGAGTAACGGCCGTCGGTCGGGTTACCGGCCAGGTCGGTCGAATAGCCGGACTGTTCGAACGTGCCCGGGTGGTCATAGCCGCGTACATCGCGGTGTTCCACGCCGCCGGCGAAGCCGACAGCACCGGCGCCGCCAGGCATGTTGAACAGCTCGCCGCTGATGTCGGCAGTCGCGCTGTTGATCGTGCTGCCGTAGGTCGACTGGCCGTGCGAGTTGATGTATGCCAGCGCTTCGGCGCTCGACGTCGACGGACCGCCCAGGATATTGAACGGTGCGCATTCGGCAGCCGACAATGGCGCTGCTGCAGTACCGCACTGGACCACGCCCGAAGTATTCACGAACGACGGCCCCAACGCTTTTTTCAGGTTGAGCAGGTTCAGGTTGCCGGACGAAGCGGTGGAACCATTGACTGCGCTGTGGTTGTAGCCAACGCTCCAGTTGAACGGCTTGCCGCCCAGCGCGAATTCGCCTTCCAGGTTGGCATCGATGTGGACGGTGCGGTTTTCGTTCTCGGTGATACGCGGCAGTTCGATCGTGCGGCGATAGAAGAACAAGTCCCGCGCGGCAGCAGCACCGACGGCCGCGGTGCCGTACGGGTTGTAGTAGCTGTTCTTGTCGACGTAGACAGGGAATGCAGCCTGCGACGTGGAATTGAGCGGATAGCCGGCGACCTGCTGGACCGACTGACGCTGCGAGAACATTGCCGTGCTGTTGAAACGGGTGTTCCACGGCAGTTCGACGGAACCTTTCGTGAAAATGGTGTCCAGTTTGGTTGGCATCTGGAACATCATGTCGTTCGTCGAGTTGTACTTGTCGGCGTTGGCGAGAGCGTAAGGGTGATAGTTGGCGCTGTTGCGTGGGTCACTGGAAACGCCGTCGCCGTTTTCACCGCTAGTGTGGTTGATCACCTGGTTGAAGCCGGTTGGGCCGCCGGTCGCCGAAACCTGGCGGATACGACCATAAGGACCGGTGCCGAAACCTGCATCGTAGTGGGCCGGACCCTGGCCGTAAGCCGTGATGTCCCGGTCTTTGGCGAATACGGCGCCCTGTTCGGTGTGCGACAGGCCGAACATCAGCGAGGTTTTTTCAGTGCTGGTGCCGTAGCTGACCGAATAATCGCGGCTCTTGCCGTCGCCCTTGTCGTTCTGGCCAGCCAGAGCAGACAGTACGCCGCCTTCCATCGATTTCTTCAGGATGATATTGACCACGCCGGCGATCGCATCCGAGCCGTAGGTCGACGATGCGCCATCTTTCAGCACATCGATATGGTCGATCATCGACGACGGGATTGTGGACACGTCGGTAAAGCCGTCGACCGATGCGGTCCAGCGTTTGCCGTTGACGAGTACCAGCAGGCGGTTCGAACCGAGGTTGCGCAGGTTGATGAACTGGCCGCCCTGTTCGCGCGACGAGCCCAGCGATGCACCACGGCTGAAGTCTGGCGAACCAGCTGCTGACAGATTGTTCAGAATGTCACCAACGGTGAACAGGCCGCTTTTCTGAATTTGCTCGGCCGTTACGACCTGGACCGGCTGCGCCGTTTCCAGATCAACCTGACGAATACGCGAACCGGTTACTTCGACGCGCTGCATCGGCCCTTCGGTCGTCGTTTGAGCGTACGCGGCGTGCATGCCGAGCGTTACGCCGCCGAGGCAAATCAGGCGGATAGCGCGCGCCAGGATTGTTTCGTCAATCATTAAATTACTCCAGGTAGTTTGGTTTATTTGTCGAACAGTTCTTCCCGACAAGTGTCATCAAAGCATCTCTGGTGACTTTTGGTCAATACAATATGTGCATATAGTTGAAATTCGATTGTTTCATTCATGTTACACACAACACTTTTGATATTTTTGCTTGTTCTTCATCAAATCATCAGCTTGTACCCGGCTTCATCGACGAAAAAAAACCCGCCGGGCTTGCGCCGGGCGGGTTTTGCTTGCCGAACCTTCTGGATTTAGAAAGCCTGGTTGTAACGCACGTAGACAAAACGGTCGATTGGCTTGTCGGCATCCACTGCCGACGACGACGACGCGCCATTGTAGGAAATGCGTGGCGCCTTGTCGAGCACGTTGTTCGCGCCGACCAGGATCTTGCCTTTCCATGGCAGCTTGTAGCCGACGCTCACGTCGTTGTAGGTGACCGAGCCGAGCTGGTTGTAACCCGTGCCGAAAGTCGTCAGGCCGGTTGGGTTGCTGCACTCGACATCGACATCCCAGCACTGATCCTTGGTTTTGCTCTGGAAGCGCGCGGTCCAGGTTGCGCTCCAGTTGCCCAGATCCCAGTCCAGCGTCAGGTTCGACTTGATCTTGTTGTAGTAGTACTCGCCAGCATAGTTCTGCCAGTCGGCATCGGCCGCGCTCTTGACCTTGAACGCGGTCGCAAACGTGGTTTCCGAACGCAGCGTGAACTGACCGTACTGGCTGCGTGGCAAACGGTAGCCCAAGGTCATGTCGGCGCCCGAAACCTGCAGCTGACCCAGGTTGGCGTTGCCGCGCGACAGGGTGGTGATTTCGCCGGTGACAGGGTCACGTTTGATGCTCGAGCAGAACGAGCCCACGCCTTCGATGTAGCACTGGTTGGCGACGTACGTTGCCGTCACACCCGTGATGCGGTTGTTGATGTCGACGCGGTACCAGTCGACGCCAGCCGACACGCCAGGAAGGAACGATGGGTTGTAGACCAGACCCAGGGTCTTGGTTTTTGCAGTTTCAGGCTGCAGCGATGCATTGCCGGCACCTGCATTGAACGGGTAGGCACCCTGCACGCCACCGGCGCCGGTGATTGCTACGCCCGACTGGTTCAACTGACGGAAGTTGGCGCCTGCACCGGCTGCCGCGCAACGCGACGCCACGCCGGCGTTACGCGATGCTTCGCCAAAACGGCTGTCGCATGGGTCGAGGTAGACGTCGTAGGTTTGGCTGCCGCCGCCGAAGGTATCGCCCACGCTCGGTGCGCGGAAGCCTTCTGCGTACGTACCGCGCGCCAGCAGGTCCTTGGTCGGCTTCCACTGGAAGCTGGCTTTGCTGTTGTTGGTAACGCCGAAGTTGCTGTAATCCGAGTGGCGCGTGGCCAGGTCGATGCTCAGCATCTGGGCAAACGGCAGGTCCTTCAGCAGCGGAATCGCCACTTCCAGATAGGCTTCCTTGACCGTGTAGCGGCCGTAGGTCGAGTTACCGGCCAGGTCGGTCGAATAACCGGACTGCTCGAACTGGCCCGGGCTGTCGTAACCACTGACGGTGCGGTGCTCGAGGCCGGCAGCGAAGCCGACTGCGCCGGCTTTGCCAGGCATGTTGAACAGCTCACCGTTGATGTTGGCGGTGGCGCTGTTGATGCTGCTGCCGTACGACGCCTGGCCGGTCGACATGATGTAACCCAGGCCAGCGGCGGTCGAACCCGATGGGCCACCCAGGATGTTGAATGGTACGCAGTCGGCAGCGGCGATTGGCGCTGCTGCGGTACCGCACTGCACCGTGCCGGCTGCGTTCAGGAACGACGGACCGACGGCTTTTTTCAAGTTCACCAAGTTCAGGTTACCGGTCTGCACAGTGTTGCCGGAAATGGCGCTGTGGTTGTAGCCGATGTCCCAGTTGAATGACTTGCCGGCCAGCGTGAAGTCGCCGCCCAGGGTGGCATCGATGTGCACCGTTTTGTTGTCGTTCTTGGTCACGCGCGGCACTTCGATGGTGCGGCGATAGAAGAACAGGTCTTGCGCGGCTGCATTTCCAACTGCCGATGCGCCGTACGGGTTGTAGTAGCTGTTCCTGTCGAGGTAGACCGGGAAGTTCGGCTGCGACAGGCTGTTCAGCGGATAACCGGCTGCCTGGTTGACAGATTTACGATCCGAGTACAGCGCGGTGGTGGTGAAACGCATATTCCACGGCAGTTCGACCGAACCCTTGGTGAAAAGATTGTCCACTTGCGAACCGCCCTGGAACATCATGTCCTGGGACGAGTTGTACAGGTCTTCGTTGGCGCCGGTGTACGTGTGGTAGTTGGCGAGGTTGCGCGAGTTGGCGTTGATGCCGCGACCGTCGTACGAGCCGGTGTGGTTGACTGCCTGTGAAAAGCCGGTGGCGCCGCCGGTTGGCGACACCTGGCGGATACGGCCGTACGGGCCGGTACCGAAGCCTGCGTCGTAGTGGTTCGGGCCGTAGCTGGAATTGGTGATATCGCGGTCTTTGGCGAACACGGCGCCAGTTTCAGCGTGCTGGAAGCCGAACATCAGCGACGTTTTGTCGGTGCTGGTGCCGTAGTTGACCGAGAAGTCGCGGTTTTTGCCGTCGCCCTTGTCGTTCTGGCCCATGTAGCCGGACAGCGTGCCGCCTTCCATGGTTTTTTTCAGGATCACGTTGACCACGCCGGTAATGGCGTCGGAACCGTAGATCGACGAGCCGCCATCCTTAACGATGTCGATGTGATCGATGAATGCCGACGGAATGGTCGACAGGTCGGTGTAGCCATCGACGGTGGCGGTCCAGCGCTTGCCGTCAACCAGTACCAGCACGCGGTTCGAGCCGAGGTTACGCAGGCTGATGAACTGGCCGCCTTGTTCTTTGGACGAGCCCAGCGTCTGGCCGCGGCTGAAGTCGGGCGCACCGGCCGATGTCAGGTTGTTCAAAATGTCGCCGACGGTGATCAGGCCACTTTTCTGAATTTGTTCCTGGGTCACGACCGTGACCGGCTGCGCGGTTTCCAGGTCGACCTGGCGAATGCGCGAACCCGTTACTTCGACGCGCTGCATTGGCGCTTCGGTCGTCGTGGTGGTGGTTTGAGCGTAAGCGGCATGCATGCCGAGCGTTACGCTACCCAGGCAGATCAGGCGGATCGACCGGGACAAGACTTTTTCCATCATGTTGCAGAACTCCTAGTGAAAACGCGGCAAACCTGGGTAGGGGCGCCACGCGGTCGGTATCGCGGGTTGCGATAAAAATCGACGGGAATACGGTTGGGCAATGGGCAATCAAATCATTTCGCATATGTATGTGTCAATGAGAAATGACATTTTTGTGACATTGTTGCTGCGACGCGTACTTACGTGAAACCCTTACAAGAAGTTCCATTGACGCAGCAGCAAGATCAATGCTGTTGGCATATTCTCGAGGTGAGTTTTAGCAATTTATCGAGGAGGCGCAGTAAAAATCAGCTGATCGTCATGTGACCATCAGTCAAATCTCACAAAAGGTTTTCGTGGCGTTGCACGGCGATCGCCGGGCATTTGTCGGTATGTGGCAACAACGCCAATGTTGTAGCGTTGCCACAAATGCGTGACATTGCACATGATCCTGGTTGCTGCGTACCGACAAAAAAAAGCCCGTCAGGCGAACCTGGCGGGCTGATGCAGCATGCCGATACCGGCGCGGGGCCGGTCTGGAAATGGCTTAGAAAGCCTGGTTGTAACGGAGGTACACGAAGCGGTCGATTGGCAGTTCGGCATCCACCGACGACGACGACGAGGTGCCGCCGTAGGTGCTGCTGGCATCGTAGGTAATGCGTGGTTTGCGATCGAAAATGTTGTTCGCGCCGACTGCCAGCGTGCCGTTCCAGGCAAATTTGTAGCTGACGTTCAGGTCGTTGTAGACGAATGCGCCGATACGGTTGTAGCCCGTACCGCCCGAATAGGTGCCGGTCGGGTTGCTGCACTCCACTGCCGGCGCCACGGTCCAGCAACGGCCTTTGGTTGCGCTGTAGAAACGGCTGGCGAACGTGGCGCCCCAGTTACCCAGGCTCCAGTCGACGGCGGCGCTGCTTTTTACCTTGTAGTACAGGTATTCGCCGGCGTAGTTGACTGCGGTGGCAGTATCGGTGCTCTTGATCGTGAACGAATTCACGTACGTCGATTCCGAACGGAAGTTGAACTGGCCGAACGACGTGCGTGGAATGCGGTAGCCCAGCGACAGGTCGACGCCCTTGGTGCCCAGCGAACCCAGGTTCGAGTTGCCGCGTGACAGCATGGTGATCTGGCCAGTGATCGGATCGCGGGTGATCTTGTCGCAGAACGATTGCACGCCTAAGACGTAGCACTGGTCGATTTCATACTTGGCGCTGACGGCCGTGATGCGGTTCTTGATGCGGATGTCGAAGTAATCGACGCCCACAGTCAGGCCGGTCACGTACGAAGGGCTGTAGACCAGGCCCCAGGTGCGGGTGACGGCAGTTTCAGGCGTCAGCGATGTGTTGCCGGCGCCGGTCTGGAATGGCGTCGGGCTCTGCGCGCCGGCAGCACTGACTGGCGTGCCAGCCTGGTTGACCTGGCGGAACGTTGCCGGAACGCCGGCACGGGTGCAGTTTGCTTTCGTCGTCGCGGTCACTTTGGCGTCGCCGTACAGGCTGTCGCAGGCGTCGAGGTAGCTGTCGAACGATTGCGAACCGCCGCCGAAGGTGTCGCCCACGGTCGGTGCGCGGAAACCTTCTGCGTAGGTGCCGCGGATCAGCAGGTCCTTGATCGGCTTCCACATCAGCGACAGTTTGCTGTTGTGGGTGCTGCCGAAGTTGCTGTAATCCGAGTAACGCGTGGCGGCGTTGGCGCTGAACAGTTCAGCGAACGGCAGGTTTTTCAGGATCGGCACCTGCACTTCGAGGTACGCTTCCTTGACACTGTACTTGCCGACGGTGGAGTTACCAGCCAGATCGGTCGAGTAGCCCGATTGCTCGAACTGGCCCGGACGGTCGTAGCCGCGCACTTCGCGGTGTTCGATACCACCGGCGAACGCCAGCTGGCCCGCTGGCAGCGTCAGCAGTTCGCCGCCGATGTCGGCCGTGGCGCTGTTGATGGTCGAACCGTAGCTTGCCTGGCCGGTCGACATCACGTACGCCAGTGCTGCCGGGGTCGAGGCCGATGGGCCGCCGAGGATGTTGAACGGGGTGCACTCAGCTGCCGCAATCGGTGCTGCCGCAGTACCGCACTGAACTACGCCGGCCGCGTTCAAAAACGATGGGCCGACGGCTTTTTTCAGGTTCACCAGGTTCAGGTTGCCGGTCGAGGTAACGCTGCCGGAAATGGCGCTGTGGTTGTACCCGACGCTCCAGTTCCATGGCAGGTTGCGCAGCGCGAACGTGCCGTCCAGCGTGGCGTCGATGTGCAGCGTGCGGTTTTCGTTTTCCGTCACGCGCGGCACTTCGACGGTGCGGCGATAGAAAAACAGGTCCTGCGCGGCAGCGGTGCCGACGGCCGACGCACCGTACGGGTTGTAATAGCTGTTCTTGTCCAGGTAGACCGGGAACTTCGCCTGGCTGGTCGACGACAATGGATAGCCGGCGATCTGACGTACCGAGTTACGCTCCGAGTACATCGCGGTGGTAGCGAAATGCAGATCCCATGGTAGCTGGACGTCGCCCTTGGTAAACAGTGTCGTCAGCTTGGTCGGTGACGTGTAGTGCATCTGCTGGGTTGAGTTGAAGACATCCGCATCGGCTGCAGCGTAAGGGTGATAGTTGGCCGACGAGCGCGTATTCGCGCTGGTGCCCGCGCCATCGTAGGAGCCGGTGTGGTTGATGACCTGGTTGAAGCCGGTGGCCGCGCCCGCAGCGGACACCTGGCGAATGCGGCCCCACGGGCTGGTGCCCAGGTTCGACGCATAGTGGTTCGGGCCGAACGAGAACGCCGTAATGTCGCGGTCCTTGGCCCAAACTGCGCCCTGGTCCGAGTGCGACAGGCCGAACATCAGCGAGGTTTTCTCGGTGCTGGTGCCGTACGACAGCGAGTAATCCTTGGTCTTGCCGTCGCCCTTGTCGTTCTGGCCGATGTAGGCGCTGGCCACGCCGCCTTCCATGGTTTTTTTCAGGATGATGTTGACCACGCCGGCAATCGCGTCGGAACCGTAGATCGACGACGCGCCGTCTTTCAATACTTCGATGCGGTCGATCATCGACGCTGGAATGGTCGACAGGTCGGTGTAGCCGGCCACTGTGGCGGTCCAGCGCTTGCCATTGACCAGCACCAGCAGGCGGTTCGAGCCCAGGTTGCGCATATTGATGTACTGACCGCCCTGTTCGCGGTTCGACGTCAGCGACGAGCCCTTGCTGAACGCTGGCGTACCCGCAGCGGACAGGTTGTTGATGATGTCGCCCACCGTGACGAGACCGGTTTTCTGAATTTGTTCCTGGGTCATTACCTGCAGCGGTTGCGCTGTTTCCAGGTCGACCTGGCGAATACGGGAACCGGTGACTTCAACGCGTTGCATGGCTTCCTGGGCCTGGACCAGGCCAGTCATGGCGTTGAGGGCGAGCGCGACGGCGACGGCGATCTTGGTACGTTGTTGCATGAATTCTCCGAGGTTTGGACTGGTGCACACTGGTTTTCAAGCCGGCAATTTGAATGGCTTGGCCGGCGCTGCATCACGGTCGATCATGTGAAAAATGTTGACTGTTGAGCAGCGTCGGAACAGATTCATCAGACCATTTTGTATTGACGAGGGTCAATACGGGAAACACGTATATTCACAAAAAAACAACGACATTTATGCAACAAAGTTAAAACGCATCCTGTATGGGTTGTCGGCGTGTATTTGTTGTGATTTTTTGAAAAAAAGCCCGCCAAAAAAGGTGGCGGGCTTTTTTTGCAGCGGGGCGTTGGTGGATTTACGCGGGAAACAACGCCTGCCAGAGTGTGATGACGCTGGCAGCGTGACCTTCGACGAGGCCGGGTGCGACCCGCGCGGTATCCTGCCCCTGGAGGCGCATCTGGTGCTGCAGGCGGCGCATGGTGCGGTAGGCTTCCGCCACCTCGGCAGCGAGATTGGCATCGATCAGGCCGAGCCCGGAAAATTGCTGCAACAGCGCGATATTGCCGACATTGATGGTCAACTGCGGGTAATCGAATGCATGGCGCAGCACCAGATACTGATCGATGAACTCGACATCGATCATGCCGCCGGCATCCTGCTTCAGGTCGAACAAGGCCGTATGGTTGATGTGGGCTGCCCGCATCCGCTGGCGCATGGCGACTACCTCGCTGGCCAGCGGATCGCCGCCCGATTCGCTCATTCTTGCGCTACGGTCGATACGCAGGACTTGCTCGCGGATGGCTTCAAATTGCGCGCCGATGGCAGTATCGCCAGCGCAAAAGCGCGCCCGGGTCAGCGCCTGGTGTTCCCACAGCCACGCCGAATTGGTCTGGTAGCGGGCAAACGCGCTGATGGACGACACCAGCATGCCGCTGGCGCCGTCCGGGCGCAGTGCGGTATCGATATCGAACAGGATGCCGGCCGCCGTGTGCGCGGTCATCCATGTGATGAACCGCTGCGCCAGCTTGGCGTAGTTGGCGGGCGCGTCCTGATCGTCATCGTCGTACAGGAAGATGACATCGAGATCGGACACGTAGCCCAGTTCCTTGCCGCCCAGCTTGCCGTAGGCGATGACGGCGAACCGGGGCACGTCGCGGTGGTGCGTGGCAATCGTGTTCCAGGCGGCCTGAACGGTGGCGGCCACGATGGCGTCGGCCAGTGCCGACAGATGATCGGCCAGGCGCTCTACCGTCAGTTCGCCGGCCAGATCGAGCGCCAGCAGGCGGAAGAGGGCGGCGTGATGCGTTTCGCGCAGGATGTCGAGCTGGCGCTCGGTGTCGCCGGCAGCCGCAGCCAGTTCGGTGTGCAGGCTGGCTTCGATTTCTTTTGCATCGGGCATGGCGCTGTTGCGGTCGTCCATCAATTCGTCGAGCAGAATCGGATGGCGCGTCAGGAACGTGGCCGCCCAGCCACTCGCGTGCATCATGCGGATGACACGCTCCAGTGTGTGCGGATACTCGGTCAGCAACGCCAGGTAGGCCGAGCGGCGCGCGATGGCTTCGAAAAAGTCGAGCAGGCGCCCGAGTGTTGCAGCCTGGCTGCCGATATGCGCTTCGGCGGTGATGCGCGCGATCAGCGGCAGGGCCAGGTTGATCAGCCCAAGCAGGCGCGTGCGGCTGGCCTCGTTCATTGCCTGCAGGCGCGGGGCCTGCCAGGTGGACACCAGGCGCGCGGCGCCTGCCGCCGGATCGTCGAAGCCCAGCGCCGCCAGCCGCTCGGCCACCATGTCGCGGCTGTCCTGGTTGCCGGCATCGGCTGCCACATCCATGCTGGGCAGGTCGTCCGGGTCGGCATCGCCCCCGTTTTTACTTTTATCGGAGAACATCTGGTCGAACTGGCCGGCCACCCAGGCGCGGGTGGCGTCGAGTTTTTCGATGAGGGCGGCCGCGTCGGGCAGCCCCATCATCTGCGCCAGTGCCAGGCGCTCCGCGTCGCCGGCCGGCACCGTGTGGGTCTGGGCGTCGTCGATATATTGCAGGCGGTGTTCCAGGTTGCGCAGGAAGGTGTAGGCGGACAGCAGGCCCTCGACGGCGTCCATCGGCATCAGCTCGCGTTCGCCCAGCAACACCAGCGTGGCGCGGGTGGAGCGCTCACGCAGCGCGGCGTCGCGCCCGCCGCGGATCAGTTGAAACACCTGGGCCAGAAATTCAATTTCGCGGATGCCGCCGCGGCCCAGCTTGACGTTGTTGCTGCGGTCCGGATGCAGGCGCTCCTGGCGATTGACCTCGGCGCGCACCTGCGCATGCATGTTGCGGATGGCATCGATGACGCCAAAATCGAGGTAGCGCCGGAACACGAACGGCCGCACGATGGCGTCCAGCGCAGCAATATCCTGCGCCTCGCCGGTGACCGCGCGCGCCTTGACCCACGCGTAGCGCTCCCATTCGCGGCCCTGCACGATCAGGTATTGCTCGACGGTTGCCAGGCTGGCCGCCAGCGGCCCGGAGGCGCCATTCGGGCGCAGCGCCATGTCGACGCGGAAGGTAAAACCGTCCTGCGTCACTTCCGATAGCGCCCCGATGAGTTTTCTGCCAAGTTTTACGAAAAATTCGTGGTTCGACAGGCTTTTCTGGCCAGCCACCGCATGGGTTTCTCCTTGCTCGGGGTAGACGAAAATCAGGTCGATGTCGGACGATACATTCAGCTCGAAGCCACCTTGCTTGCCCATCGCCACCACCATCATCTGCTGCGGCTGGCCCGACTCTTCTCCGATCGGCATCCCGTGCGCCGCCACTGCCGCGGCCATCAGCACGTCCAGGTGGCGCGCGATGGCGAAATCGGCAAAACGCGTCATCGCGGTGACAACTTCGTTCAGGTCGGCACTGCCGTCCAGGTCGCGCTCGATCAGCGTGCAAATGAGGCTATTGCGCAGGCGCCGCATCGCGCGGTCCAGGGGCGCGCCGGACGGCAGCAGTGCCGCCTCTGCCTGCAGCGCGGCCTCGAGGTCCAGCGTGGCCATCGATTGTTGTTTCATTGCAACCAGCTGCGCGGGGCGGGCGGGGTCGGCGGCCAGCCAGCGTTGCAGAAAGCGGGAATGGGCGGAGGTGGAGGAAAAGTGTGCTTGCATGCGGTGGCCCAGGGAGTGGAAGTGTGCCGTGCCAGACGGGCGATGCTGTAAAATTGGTCGCCATGCTGGCAGCGTCAGCGTGATGGTAAGGGTGTGGTGCCAGCCAGGCAAGCGCGCCCTTATTGAATAACACACTTGACGAGCCACTTTATCAGCAACCCGATGGACACCCCGCCGCACGTAGAGCATGCGCAGCAAGCGCATCTGCACCTGCCCCCGCCCGTCGTGGCGCGCTGGCAGCGTGCGCGTGCCTGCTACCGGTATGCCAATCTGGCCACGCACCACGTACTCGGCTTTGTCGTCAAAACCACCTTGCTGGTGTATTTCGCTTTTGCCATTCTGTTGCTTGTGCTGCGCTATCTGGTCCTGCCGAATATCGATGTGTACAAGCCGGAGATCGAACGCCTGGCCGGACGCGCGCTGGGCAACCAGGTCAGCATTGCCCGCATTTACGCGTCGTGGCACGGCTTGCGGCCGGCGCTGTTTCTTGGCGACGTGACGCTGCGCGACGCGGCCGGGCGGCAGGTGCTGGCGCTGCCATCGGTTTCGGCCACGCTGTCGTGGTGGAGCGTGATGGCGCGCGAAGTGCGCTTCGATTCGCTGGAATTTATCCGGCCCCAGCTCGACGCCCGGCGCGATGCCAGTGGCGCAGTGTTCATTGCCGGCGTCCGCATCGACCCGGCGCAAAAAAGCGATGGCAGCGGCGCCGACTGGCTGCTGCGCCAGCGTGAACTGATCATTCGCGAAGGCAGAATCACCTGGACGGACGCGCAGCGCGGCGCCGCACCGCTGGCTCTCGACGGCGTTGCGCTGGTGCTGCAAAACACGTGGAACAGCCACCGGTTTGCGCTGCGCGCCACGCCCCCGGCGGCACTGGCGCAGCCGCTCGACGTGCGCGCCAGTTTTACCCATCCGACGTTCGCGCGCCATCCGTCCGATGCCCGCCTGTGGCGCGGCGAAGTGTATGCCGACCTGCGCGACACCGATCTGGCAGCGTGGACAGCCTGGGTCGATTATCCGTTTGCCGTGACCCAGGGGCGGGGCTCGGTGCGCGCCTGGCTGACGCTCGACCAGATGCGCCTGGCCGGTTTTACCGCCGATGTCGGCCTGACTGGGGTCGCGGCACAACTGGCGCCCAATTTGCCGCCGCTCGCGCTCGCGCGTGTCAGCGGGCGGGTGGCCGCGCGCGAAGAAATCCATGCTGCCAGCGTTGCCGGCAAACCCACCTGGGGTGCGTACGGCCACGCCATTTCGCTGTCGAACCTGGTGCTGACCACGCACGACGGCGTCGCCTTGCCTGCCACCACCCTCACTGAAACGTTTGTGCCGGCCCACGCCGGCAAGCAGGAGCAGGGCAGCGTGCGCGCCACGACGCTCGATCTGGGCACGGTCGCCGCGCTGGCCGCACAACTGCCGCTGACGACCAACCAGCGGGCGCTGCTGGCCGATTTTGCCCCGCGCGGCACTGTGAAAGATCTGGCACTCTCCTGGCGAGGGCGCTACCCGGCAGCGAAGGCCACGTTCAAGGTAAAAGCCGGCGTGGACGGTTTGCACCTGACAGCGCAGCCCGCGCGCGCGGCCGTCCCCGCCACCGCGCACGCACCCGCGCAGGCGCTGCGTCCGGCGCTGGCCGGTGTCGACAATCTGACCGGCACGTTCCAAGCGACCGAGCGGGGCGGCAGTGTGGCGCTGGCCAGCGAGCAGACGGTGCTGCACCTTGGCCCATGGTTTGCCGAAGACGCGTTGCCCCTCGACCGGCTGAACCTGAAAGCACGCTGGTCGTTTCCCGACCAGCATGTGCAAGTCGATATCGACGAAGCTGCGGTAGTCCAGGGCAAGCTGAAAGCGACGTTGTCCGGGCGCCACGTGCTGTCGCTCGACCCCGCCAAACCGGCCGGGCCCGGCATCACCGATCTGAAGGCTTCGGTGGACGACTTCGACATTGCCAGCATCGGGCGCTTCTTGCCGCTGGCCACGCATGAACACCTGCGCGACTGGCTGACCGGTGCGCTGGTGGGCGGCAGCCTGCACGATGCAAAACTGCGCCTGCGGGGTAACCTGGCCGAGTTTCCGTTTCGCGCCGATACCGCGCAAGAGCGTGCGCGCGGTGAATTCCGCGTGGCCGGCCGCATCCAGGATGGCAAGCTCAATTACGCGCCGTCGCATTTTGCCGCCGATGGCAAAGCGCCGCTGTGGCCGTTGGCAGAAAGCATCAACGGCACCATTGTTTTCGATCGCACCCGCATGGAAATCAATGCTGGCAGCGGTCGTACGCTGGGCGTGGCGCTGGCCAACGTCAAGGCCGTCATTCCCGACCTGGCCTCGCATGACATGCAGCTGGAAATCGATGGCGCGGCGCGCGGACCGCTGCAGGATTTCCTGCACTATCTGGAAGCGAGCCCGGTGCTGGTCTGGATCGGCAAATTTACGGAAGACACCAAAGGAACTGGCGACGCAGCGCTCGCGCTGTCGCTGCGCCTGCCGCTGGCGCGCCTGCTTGAATCGCGCGTGAATGGCGCGCTCCAGTTGCAGGGCAACGATATTGGCCTGTTGCCAGATTTGCCGACGTTGCAGGGCACCACCGGCACCATCGGCTTCAACGAAAAGGGCGTGGCCCTCACCGGCCTTGGCGCCACTTTCCTGGGCGGGCCGGTGGCCGTGTCCGGCGGCAGCCAGCCGGATGGCGCCATTGTCATCAATCTGAAGGGCACGATGAGCGCCGACGGCGTGCGCCAGGCGTATCCGGCGCCGGCAATGCAGCGCGTGGCCGACCGCATGTCCGGCAGCACGCCGTACACCGGCCTGGTCGAGGTGCGCGATCACCACAGCACGGTGACGGTCGATACCACGCTGGCCGGGCTGGGCCTGACGTTCCCGGCGCCATTGAATAAGCCTGCCGCAGAAGCACTGCCCCTGCACTTCGTGCTCACCGGACAGGCCGCCAATGCCAGTGGGGCGGCGCGCGACGAGATCAGGGTCGGCCTGGGCAAGAATATGGCGGCCCTGTACGCGCGTGAAAAACCGTTGCGTGGCGCCTGGACGGTGACGCGTGGCGGCATCGGCGTCAACGTGCCGGCGCCGCAGCCGGAAGACGGCATGATGATCAACGTGAACATGGCGTCACTCAATGTCGACCATTGGCTGGCGCTGGGCAAGGAAATTGCCGATGCCGGCGCTGCTGGCGGCGGTGCATCGGCGGGGCCGGCTGCCGGGCCGTCGATGGCGCAGTATTTCATCCCGACCACGCTTGCCGCCCGCGCCACGGTGCTGGAACTGGGCGGTCGCACACTCGACGACGTGGTGGTGGGCGCCTCGCATCAGAACGCCGTCTGGCAGGCAAATATCGATGCCCGGCAGGTGTCGGGCCACATCAGCTGGAACGAGGCGCCCGGCCAGGCCATGGGCAAGGTGACCGCGCGCCTGGCTGCGCTGAACATTCCGGAATCGACGGCCGCCGCCGTCAAGGATTTGCTGGAAAACGATCAATCGACTGCGGCAAATATTCCGGCGCTGGACATCGTGGCCGAGCGCTTCGAACTGTTCAACAAGCAGCTTGGCCGGCTGGAACTGGCGGCCAGCAATGCCAAGGCGCTGGCCGGGCGCGAGTGGCGCATCGACAAGCTGGCGCTGACCAACCCGGACGGCAGTCTGAACGCCACCGGGCGCTGGCTGACGCGCGACGGTAAAAGCAATACCGGCCTGAATTTCACGCTCGATATCAGCGATGCGGGGCGCCTGCTCGACCGTCTGGGCTTTCCCGGTACGCTGCGCCATGGCAAAGGGCAACTGAGCGGCGACATCGGCTGGGCCGGCTTGCCATACGCCCTCGATATTCCGTCACTGTCCGGCCAGATCCAGATGAATGTCAGCAATGGCCAGTTCCTGAAACAGGATCCGGGGGCGGCCAAATTGCTGGGCGTGCTCAGCCTGCAGGCCTTGCCTCGCCTGCTGAAACTCGATTTCCACGATGTGTTTTCGGAAGGCCTGGCGTTTGACGGCATTACCGCGAACGCGACGATCGAACACGGCGTGGCCAGCACAAAAAACTTGAAAATGCACGGCATCGCCGCCACCGTTTTAATGGAAGGCAAAGCAGATATTGCCAATGAATCGACCAACCTGCATGTGGTGGTGATTCCCGAATTTAATCTCGGCACCGGCCCGTTGATGTACGGCCTTGCCGTCAACCCGGTCATTGGGCTGGGCAGCTTCCTGGCACAATGGTTCTTGCGCGCACCCGTGATGAAGGCGCTGACGTACCAGATGCTGGTGACCGGGCCGTGGAAGGCGCCGGTGATCACCAAGCTCGACGAAAAACCCGTGGTGCCGGTGGTGACCCGGGTCAAATGACAAGGAAGACTGAGATGAATCGTGTCGCCGCAATCCAGATGGTATCAACCCCTGATGTCGTAGAAAATATTGCCACCGCGCGCCGCCTGATCGCCAGGGCTGCCGCTGACGGCGCCACGCTGGTGACCTTGCCCGAATACTGGCCCATCATGGGCCTGCGCGACACCGACAAGGTGGCTCACGCCGAGCAGCCGGGCAGCGGCCCCATCCAGAATGCCATGGCGCAGGCCGCACAAGAACACGGCATCTGGCTGATCGGCGGCACCTTGCCGCTGGTGTCGAACGATGCCGCCAAAGTGATGAACACGACACTGGTCTACAACCCGCAAGGGCAGTCGATCGGGCGCTACGACAAGATTCACCTGTTTGGCTTTCAGCAGGGCACTGAATCGTACGACGAGGCGCGCACCATCGTGCCGGGCACCGACGTCGGCAGTTTCGCGGCGCCATTCGGCCGGGTGGGGCTGTCGGTCTGCTATGACCTGCGCTTTCCGGAATTGTTCCGCGCAATGGGCGAGTGCGCGCTGATGGTGGTGCCGGCGGCATTTACCTACGTCACCGGCCTGGCGCACTGGGAAGTGCTGCTGCGCGCCCGCGCGATCGAAAACCAGTGCTATGTATTAGCGGCGGCGCAAGGCGGCACGCATGCCAGCGGACGCCGTACGTACGGGCACAGCATGCTGATCGACCCGTGGGGCAAGGTGGTCGATGTGCTGGCGGAAGGCGAGGGCGTCGTTGCAGGCAATATCGACCAGGCGTTCCTGGATCAGGTGCGTGGCAACCTGCCAGCGCTCAAGCATCGCAAGATGTAGAATGTCCCGTCCCCAGAAGAAAGACTGCACCATGACCCCATTCGAACCGAATCTCTCCACCTTGGCCGTCGCGCGCGATTTGCTGCTGACGCCGTTTGGACTCGATGAAAGCAAACTGCTGAAAGCCATTGGCAGCATGTTTACGCACAAGGTCGATTACGCCGACCTGTATTTCCAGTTCACGAAAAGCGAAGGCTGGAGCCTGGAAGAGGGCATCGTCAAGACCGGCAGCTTTTCGATCGACCAGGGCGTCGGAGTGCGCGCCATCTCCGGCGACAAGACCGCCTTCGCCTACTCCGACGACATCTCCGAGCGCGCTTTGCTCGATGCCGCCGCCGCCACCCGCACCATCGCGCGCGCCGGCAGCGGCAAAATCAAGGTGGCCAGCGCCACGCGCCAGGTGGGTGGCCGCGATTTGTACTTGCCACGCGACCCGCTGGTCTCGCTCGACGCAACCGCCAAAGTGAACTTGCTGGAGCGCGTCGAGAAAATGGCGCGTGCCAAAGATCCACGCGTGGTGCAGGTGATGGCCAGCCTGTCCGGCGAATACGACGTGGTGCTGGTCGCCCGCAGCGACGGCGTGCTGGCAGCCGACATCCGCCCACTGGTGCGCGTGTCGGTCACCGTCATCGCCGAACAGAACGGCCGCCGCGAAGTTGGCAGCGCCGGCGGTGGTGGCCGTTTCGATTACGCCTACTTTGACGACGCACTGCTCGACAGCTACGCCGCTGAAGCCGTCAAATCGGCGCTGGTCAACCTGGAGGCGCGCCCTGCACCGGCCGGCCCGATGACGATCGTGCTGGGACCGGGCTGGCCCGGCATCCTGCTGCACGAAGCCATCGGTCACGGTCTGGAAGGCGATTTCAACCGGAAGGGGTCTTCTGCTTTTTCTGGTCAGCTGGGTCAGCGCGTGGCCGCCAAGGGCGTCACCGTCGTCGACGATGGCACGTTGAAAGACCGCCGCGGTTCGTTGAATATCGACGATGAAGGCAATCCGACGCAGTGCACCACGCTGATCGAAGACGGTATTTTAAAAGGCTATATCCAGGACACGATGAACGCGCGCCTGATGAAGATGCCGGTCACCGGCAACGCACGCCGCGAATCGTTCGCGCACCTGCCGATGCCGCGCATGACGAACACGTACATGTTAGGCGGCGACAAGGACCCTGAAGAAATTCTCGCATCGGTGAAAAACGGTCTGTACGCGGTCAATTTCGGCGGCGGCCAGGTCGACATCACCAACGGCAAATTCGTCTTCTCGGCCAGCGAAGCGTACATGATCGAAAACGGCAAAGTCACGTATCCGGTGAAGGGTGCCACGCTGATCGGCAACGGTCCGGACGTGCTGAACCGCGTCTCGATGATCGGCAACGACATGCGCCTCGACCCGGGTGTCGGCGTCTGCGGCAAGGATGGCCAGAGCGTGCCGGTCGGCGTCGGCCAGCCGACGTTGCGGATTGAAGATGTGACGGTGGGCGGGACGGCGTAAGCCTGACCTGTCGTTGAACGGAGCCGCGCATTGCGCGGCTTTTTACGTTTGTCGGTCCGGTTGGGCTGGCAACTACGACTCAAGGGATGCCCATGGCCATCCCGCAGCCTCGTTGCGCAGCTCCGCTTTGATAGATACATGCATGTGATGGTTGTGCGGCGCGCCTGTGTAGGGCCGCCATCCATCCACTGGAAGATCGACGTTGTAGATTTTTCGATTCCAGATGACGTATTGAACACGTCGATCGAGCAATGCGAGTTTGGCGAAGAGATTGCAGTCGATGCCATTGTCGGGGTCGTGCGTCAGGTCGAATGCGTTCCCATCATTGTGATCACTGCGTCGCGCTGCATGGCGCGCGTCACCCATGATTCCGTCGAAGCTGCAACTGCGATGAGGGCAAAGCCTTGTCGCATCAGCCAAGGCACTCCTGCATGCTGCTGAAGGATTAGCCATCGTGATTCCTTTTAAGGTTGTGTTTAACGAATTTGTGGCAGGCATTTGCTATCGCGAGCATTCATCAGGACGCGTGCTGCATGAGCAGCATTCGCCTGTTTCATCGGAATTTTTCCGATGACGCACGCTTCATCTTCGCGAATGCGCGCCACGACAATGAACGAGATTGGTTGTGGCGCAGCGACATCGGTCTGATCGACCGTGTCGACACGAACCACAATTGCCACCGGCCTGTTTTTTCCCTGGACGGTTTCAAGCTGCCATTCGACTTTCGGGCCGAGGGTGGAAAACGTCGGCGTGACCGTGTCCCAGAAGTTCAACGGCAGCGTTGCTTTTTCCTTTGTGAGAATTGACAGGGACGCGCGGTCGTCGCTGTGCTGGACGAGCAGCGAAAAGCCAATGACGCCCGGGCAGCGTTTCACACTGTCCCCGGTTTCGGGATTACTGGATACGTCGACGCAGCCAGCGCCCCTAGTCGGTGTGGACTGTGTAGAAGTCGACGCTGCCTGACTCGGCAAAGTCAAAGCGAACAAAACGCTGGCGAAACAGAGTACGTGGGCTTGGGTTGGCATGATGACCTCTTGAGGAAGAGCGAACCATGAGCTTAGCCTGACGGAAAACTAGAAATTTGACTTGGGGCAACAAGGAGGTTATCCGTGCAAGGCACAGGCTCAGACAAACATCTTGCCAATCCGCAGGAATTGTTGTTATAGTCATTCGAACCCTACTGGATGACACATGCGTAACGCTGCTTTCGCTGCTTTCTTTACCTGCTATTTTTACTTTAGCCATTCCAGCCAACAGGCGGTGGAGTAGCGGCAGGTTCACGTAACAGTAGAACCCCAGCAAATATCCAGCAAAACCGCCGAACCAGGCGGTTTTTGCATTTTCAGCCCCCATATTCAACAAACACGACGACCGGAGAACCCATGCAGCGCACCGACGATTTACGCATCCGCGAAATGAAGGAACTGACGCCGCCCTCGCATTTGATCCGCGAGTTTGCCTGCACCGATGCAGCCAGCGCGACCGCAGCCAACGCTCGCGTGGCACTGCACCGCATCCTGCATGGCCAGGACGACCGGCTGATGGTGGTCATCGGCCCGTGCTCGATTCACGATACTGCCGCAGCAATGGAATATGCGGGGCGCCTGGCCGAACAGCGCAAGTGCTTTGCCGGCGAGCTGGAAATTGTCATGCGCGTGTATTTCGAAAAGCCGCGCACCACCGTCGGCTGGAAAGGCCTGATCAACGATCCGTACATGGACAACAGCTTCCGCATCAACGATGGCTTGCGCATGGCGCGCCAGATGCTGCGTGACATTAACGAACTGGGCTTGCCGGCCGGGACCGAGTTCCTCGACGTGATCAGCCCGCAGTACATCGCCGACCTGATCAGCTGGGGCGCAATCGGCGCGCGCACGACCGAGTCGCAGGTGCACCGCGAGCTGGCATCCGGCTTGTCCTGTCCGGTCGGTTTCAAGAACGGTACCGATGGCAACACGAAAATTGCCGTCGAAGCGATCAAGGCGGCCTCGCACCCGCACCATTTCCTGTCGGTGACCAAGGGCGGCCATTCGGCCATCGTGTCGACGTCCGGCAATGAAGATTGCCACGTCATCCTGCGCGGCGGCAAAACGCCGAACTACGATGCCGCCAGTGTCGACGACGCCTGCAAGCAGATCGCCGCGCTGGGGCTGGCGTCGCGCCTGATGATCGACGCGTCGCACGCGAACAGCAGCAAGAATCCCGCCAACCAGATTCCGGTCTGCGCCGACATCGGCCGCCAGATTGCCGGTGGCGACGACCGCATCGTTGGCGTGATGATCGAATCGCATCTGGTGGCGGGGCGCCAGGACCTGGTGCCGGGCAAAGAACTGGTCTATGGCCAGTCGGTCACCGATGGCTGCATCGACTGGGACAGCAGCGTGGCCGTGCTGGAAAACCTGGCCGATGCCGTGCGCCAGCGCCGGATTCGGGAAGCATGATGTAAAAAAGGCGAACCGGACGGTTCGCCTTTTTTATGGTTTTACCACTGAAAACTTAGAACTGGGCCCGTGCCCCGATCTTGAAGTAACGGCCGATTGCACCGCTGGCATCCATCGGGTTGTAGCTCAGGCCGCCATAGGTCAGCGGATCAAGCGGCGCCACCTTGTCGAACAGGTTCGAGATCGACGCATAGACCTGCCATTGCTCGCTCAGCTTGTAGCGTGCCGACATGTCGATGGTGGTGAACGATGCCAGACGGCAGCCGTTCGGTGCATCCGAGCCATTGGCATATTGCGACGCACACTTGTCGCCGGCAAAGTAGGTATTTGCCATGTCGGCGCGGTAGTTGGCAATGGCGCTCACGCTGAGGGCGTCAAGCTCCCAGGTGGCGTTCACGCTGATCTTGTCCTTTGGCGTGCCGGCGCAGTTCGACGTATCGCAGTTGCCGTGCGTGCCGGCGTACTGGAATTTCGTGCCGTTTTTCTCGGCGCGCAGAAAGGAAGCGACGTGGGTCCATGTCAGTCCGATGACCGAGCGGCCGTAGCTGCCCAGCGCAATGCGCTGTTTCACGTCCAGGTCGATACCCTTGACCTGGGTGTAGCTCGAGTTCTGATACGGCGCGTTCGACAACAGCAGCGTGCCGGTATTCGGTAATGCCACGCCACCCACGACCAGGTTGTTGTCGTTGCGGATCGCGGTTGGCAGCGCAGCCGCTTCGACGTAGGACAGCGGGTTGATCTCGTTGCTGCGCTTGATCTTCCAGGCATCCAGCGACAGGCTGGTGTTGCGCAGCGGATCCCAGACCAGGCCCAGGGTAGCGCCTTTCGAGGTTTCCGGCTGCAGGGCAGGATTGCCTATCTTGACAGCGCCGATCGTGATGGAGCAATCGGCCGCAGTGGCGCCGCCAGCTGCCGGCACGCCGCCCGGGCAACGCACCGGATCGCGTACCGTGGAGTTGCCGGTGCTCTGGCTGTCGACGCCCGATTCGGCCGGGCCCGGTGCACGGAAACCTTCCGAGTAAGTGCCGCGTAAGGCGAAGCTGTTCACCGGCGTCCACTTGGCGCCAAATTTCGGCGTGGTCGACGAGAAGTTTTTGTAGCGGTCATACCGCAGCGCGCCGCTCAGTTCGACGCTCTTGAGCACCGGCGCTGCAATTTCGATGAACACCGCCTTAACGTCGTCCGTGCCCTTGGCAGCGACGTAAGACGCATTGATGCTGCCGTCCTCGGTGCCTGCCAGCGATGGATTGTCCAGCTTCAGACGGCGGTACTCGGTGCCGACTGCCAGGCCCAGTGCGCCGCCCGGCAGTTTCATCAGCTCGCGCGACGCCTTGAAGTCGACCACGTCGAGTTCGGTTGTTGAATGCGATTTGGCGTTCACCACCATGGCTGCATACAGCGAAGCAGGGTTCTTGCTGGACTGGGTGCCGATGTAATACGGGAAGTAGCTGCTGGCCGGGTTCCCCAGCGCTGCCTGCAGCACTTTCATGTTGATCATGTTGCTGTAGTCCAGCTCCAGCGCCGACTGCGAGTGCGTGTACCCGGTATCGAAGTCCCAGCCGAAGCGCTCGCCCTTGAGGCCGATCACGACGCGGCTGAATTCATTGTCGGCCGAGCGCTTGCTTGGGCCGACGTCGAACAGCGAATAGCGCAGGCGCACCGCGGCACCGTACGGATTTTGCGGATGGCTTGCCGCCATCAGGATGGTGTTGCCGTAGTTAATCACGCCAGTCGGGTTGGCGGCGTTGCGTGGGAACGCCACGGTGGCGCTGGTGGCCGCCGGGATCAGAGTAAATTCGGTGTCGCGCTTCGAGTAGCCGGCTTCGCCATACAGTTGCAGGCCGGCGTCCAGGTTTTTAGTGAAGCGCGTGTACAGGTTCAAGCCGCCGATTTTTGGCTGCATCGAGCGGAACTGGTCGGCGTACCACAGACAGCCGCCAGCCGGATCCTGCGCGGTCGTGGTCGACAATTGCGCGCACCCGGGCAGCGACACATAGTTGTTGTTAGCCGGATTGCGCAGCGCGCCGGTGGGCGTGGCGCTCGACGCGCCCGGCGTGATGTATCCGGCGGCGAACTGCGTATTGGCCGCATAGCCCCACGGACGGATGTCGCCGTGGCCGATCCATTCGCGGCTGTCGCGGTCCTTGTTCATCAGTTGGCTGTTGCCAAACACTTCGGCATTGATCAGCCAGTTGTAGCCGTCTTCATCCAGCCGTCCCTTGCCCCAGGTGATGGCGATTTTGCCCTGTCCAGCATCATGATAGCGCGAGGTGCCGGCTTCAAATTTCACGCCCAGGCCGGTAAAGTCCTTGCGCAGGATGATGTTGACCACGCCTGCGATCGCATCCGCGCCGTAAGTGGAGGAGGCGCCGTCCTTGAGCACTTCGATGCGCTCGACCGCTTCCAGTGGCACGGTGGAGAGGTCGGTAAAGCTTTTCTGGCCATCGTCCGCGCGCGCGAATGGCGCCATGCGGCGGCCGTTGAGCAGCACCAGCGTCGAGGTGGCACCCAGGCCGCGCAGCGAGATCGCGGTGGAGCCGGCCGCAAAACCGTTGCCGAAGCCGGTTGGCAGCGAACCGGCGCCGTCGGCGGTCAGGGTTTGCAGGTATTCGGCGACAGTACCTTTGCCGGATTTGGCGATATCTTCGCGGCTGATCACCTGGATCGGCGAGGCAGTCTCGATGCTGGCGCGCTTTATGCTCGAGCCGGTTACTTCGACGCGCTGGATAGGTCCCTGTTCAGTTTCCTGGACCTGGGTCTGTGCCATGGCCGGCGCATGAAGCGCGGCGTAAGCGAGGGCGAGGGAAATAGCCTGGACAAGTACTTTTTTCTGATGCATTGCAACTCCTGAATAAACCTCGGGGGCGAGTCTACGCGTCGCATTGCTCGTGCCTGGCAGGGAAACTATCTCTCTGCCGGACCGGTTGCGCGACCATGTAGTCTCTCGTTCTTGTGACTTTTGGAAAAATTTTTGTGCCAGTCATCTGACCATTCCGCAGAGATTGCTGTCAATACGACATTGATGCATATTGCAAAATTACAACAGACCCATGCCCGCGGCGCGCGCCGCGATGAGCTTGTTGCGGCGCCTGATTTTGCGCTATCGTGTTGCCTTTCCTTCGGCACACTTCCGGGCCTCCATTGACAGCTTTTTTCTTGCGCCGCTTGTGGCAGATGGTGCCCACCATGGCAGGCGTGGTGCTACTGGTATTCCTGCTGTTTAATTGGGTCGGCGGCGATCCGGCCTACATCCTGGCCGGCAAGATGTCGGATGCGCAGGCCATCGCGAATATCCGCACGCAGCTTGGCCTCGACCAGTCGTATCCGGTGCAGCTGTGGAAGTTCGTCCAGCAGATCGTCACGTTTGACTTCGGTAATTCCTGGGCGACGGGCGAGCCGGTCAGCGCCATCATCGTCAGCCGGCTGGGACCGTCGCTGACGGTGCTCATTCCACTTACTATCCTGGAAACCGGCATCGGCATTGCGCTCGCGCTCAGCCTCGCGTTTGTGCGCGGCTCGCTGCTCGACCGCAGCGTGATGGTGGCCTGCACAGTCGGGATGTCGGTCAGCATCCTGGTCTATATCATCGCGTTTCAATACGGGCTGGCCTACAAGCTGGGCTGGTTTCCGGTGCAGGGCTGGGGCGACAGCCTCGGTGAAAACTTGCTGCGGTATGCGCCGCTGCCGATTTTGATCGGGCTGTGCGTGTCGATTGCGCCAACGCTGCGCCTGTTCCGCAGCTTTGTGCTTGATGAAGCGGCGCAGGATTATGTGCGCACGGCGCGCGCGAAAGGGCTGTCGGAGCGCAGGATCGTCTGGGTGCACGTGCTGCGTAACGCGGCCATTCCCATCATCACGCACGTCATGGCAAACCTGCCGGCGCTGCTGATCGGGGCGTTCCTGCTCGAGCGTTTTTTTGGCATTCCCGGCATCGGGCGCGAAGTCATCCTGGCGGTCGAGCGCAGCGATTTTCCCGTGATCAAGGCCATTACCGTGTACGTGGCGGCTGCCACGATGCTGTTCAATCTGCTGGCCGATCTGCTGTATCAGGCGGTCGATCCGCGGGTGCAGTTGTCATGATGACGAAGGACGATACCGCGTCTGCCGGACTCTGGACGCTGGCATGGCGCCGCCTGCGCGCCGACCGCCTGGCGATGGCGGCGCTGACCGTTGTCGTCGGTTTTTTAGTGTTGCTGGGCTTGTCCGGTAGCGGTCTGATCGCGGCCGACTGGGAGCGCGAAGTGGGTGTCAACTATGCGCCGCCGGGGTTTGTCGGGGCCGCCGCTGCTGGCGCCGCAGTCGAGGCCGCGAATGTCGCCGTGCCGCCCAATCCGTTCGATCCGCTGGCCGCCGACATCGCCGCGCTGGGGCAGAGCGGCGCCATTGTCGCGCCCGCAGCAAAGCGGACCACGCTGCCGTTCGGCGCCGACAAATGGGGCCACGATATCGTCAAAAAGACCATCAAGGGCGGGCAAACGTCGATTGTCGTCGGTCTCGGTGCGGCGTTGCTGGCGGTGGTGCTGGGCACGCTCTTCGGCGCGCTGGCCGGCTTTTACGGCGGCGTCGTCGACGATCTGTTCAACTGGTTCTACAGCATTTTTACGTCGATTCCATCCATCCTGATGATTCTGACAGTGGCGGCGGTGCTGCAGCAGAAGGGCGTGCTGACCATCGTGCTGATCCTCGGCCTGACTGGCTGGACCGGCCCGTTCCGGCTGATCCGCGCCGAGTACATCAAGCACAAGGGGCGCGAATATGTGCTGGCGGCGCACGCGATCGGCGCGTCCGACCTGCGCAAAATGTTTTCGCACATTTTCCCCAATATCAGCCACGTGGCGCTGGTGCAGTTGTCGATCCTGGTGGTGGGCTTCATCAAGGCCGAAGTGATTTTGTCGTTTCTCGGCTTCGGCGTGCCAGTCGGGACCGTGTCCTGGGGCAGCATGCTCAATGAAGCGCAAAATGAACTGATCCTTGGAAAATGGTGGCAACTGGTCGCCGCCGCCAGCGCGATGGCGCTGCTGGTGACAGCGTTTTCATTGCTCACCGATGCGCTACGCGATGCACTCGACCCGAAACTGACATGAGTAATCTTCTTGACATTCGCAACCTGCGTGTCAGCTTCGGCAGCGTCGAGGCCGTGAAAGGCATTTCCTTCACCATTCCGGAAAACAGTACGGTGGCGCTGGTGGGCGAGTCGGGCAGCGGCAAGTCGGTCAGTTCGCTGGCGGTGATGGGTTTGCTGCCGCCTGACACCACGCAGATTGGCGCGGACAGCCAGATCCTGTTTGGCGGGCGTGAACTGCTGGTGCTGCCGCTGGAAGAACGGCGCAAGTTGTGCGGCAAGGACATCGCGATGATTTTTCAGGAGCCGATGTCGTCATTGAACCCCGTGTTTACGGTCGGCTTCCAGATTGGGGAAGTGTTGCGCCTGCACCTGGGTTTATCGCGCGGCGCCGCGCGGGTGCGCACGCTGGCGCTGCTGGACGAAGTCGGCATGCCCGACCCGGCCACCAAAATCGATGCCTACCCGAGGCAGCTGTCCGGCGGCCAGCAACAGCGCGTGATGATCGCCATGGCCATTGCCTGCGAACCGACACTGCTGATTGCCGACGAGCCCACCACGGCGCTCGACGTGACGATTCAGAAACAGATCGTCGAACTCATCGCCAGCCTGCAAAAAAAGCGCAGGATGGCGGTGCTGTTCATCACGCATGACCTGGGCCTGGTTGCCGAGATTGCCGACCGCGTCATCGTGATGCGCCACGGCGAGGTAAGGGAGGAGGGCGACGCCGTGCAGGTGTTGCAAACGCCGCACGATCCGTACACGCGCGCCTTGCTGCATTGCCGCCCGACGCTCGATTCCCGGCCGCTGCGGCTGCCGGTGATTGCCGACTTTTTAAGCGGCGCTGCCGGCCCAGGCATCGCCGTGCCGCAGCGCACCCGCGGCCTGACGCCTGACGACACCGCCGTGCTGGTCGTCGACAAGCTGTGCAAAAGTTTTTTTGTCCGCAAGGGGTTGTTTGGCAAGCGCGAATTCAAGGCCATCCAGGATGTTTCTTTTACGCTCGCGCGCGGGAAAACGCTGGGCATCGTCGGCGAATCCGGGTCCGGCAAGACCACGGTCGGCCTGACGCTGCTGCGCCTGCACCAGGCCAGTTCCGGCACCGCCATGTTTGAAGGCCACGATCTGATGGCCATGCCGGAACGCGCGTATCTGCCGTATAAACGGCGCATCCAGATCATTTTCCAGAATCCGTACGCGTCGCTCAACCCGCGCTTTACCGTCGGCCAGATTTTATTGGAGCCCATGCGCATCCACGCGATTGGCGCAAACGATACGGAACGCCTGCGCATGGCGCGCGCTTTGCTCGAACGGGTCGGCTTGCCGGCGGCAGCAATGACGCGCTATCCGCATGAATTTTCCGGCGGCCAACGCCAGCGCATTGCCATTGCGCGCTGCCTGACAATGAAGCCGGACATTCTGGTCTGCGACGAATCGGTGTCGGCGCTGGACGTGTCGGTGCAGGCACAGGTGCTCAATCTGCTGCAGGACCTGCAGGATGAATTTGGCATGAGCTACCTCTTCATTTCGCACGACCTGGCCGTGGTGAAATACATGGCCGATGAAGTGATGGTGATGCAGCACGGCCGGGTGGTGGAAATGGCCGATGCCGACACGCTGTACCGCGCGCCGCAGCAGCCGTACACGCGCGCTTTGCTGGCGGCCATTCCCGGGGCGCACCCAGTAGAAAGATAGGGAGGGCTTCTGCGCGCCGGCGCCGGATTTGCTTTACGATGATGGCATGTCCGAACTTGTCCACCTGATCGAAACCTATGGCGTCCTGATCGTCTTTGGCTTCGTGCTGCTCCAGCAAATGGGCCTGCCGCTTCCGTCGTCGCCTCTGTTGATTGTCGCCGGCGCCATGTCGGTGAATGGCGGCGCAAATTTGTGGCTGTGCCTTCTTGCCAGCGTGATTGCCAGCCTCATCAGCGATTCGTTCTGGTTCGGCGCCGGCCGTTTCTACGGCAAGCGCATCCTGCGCCTGCTCTGCAAGATATCGCTGTCGCCCGACTCGTGCGTCAGTAAAACCGAAGACACATTTTTGCGCTTCGGCCCCAACTCGCTCGTCATCGCCAAATTCGTGCCCGGTTTCAGCACCGTGGCGCCCCCGCTGGCCGGCGCCACCGGCGTGTCGACCAACCGTTTCCTGTGGCTCAGTGCCGCGGGTGGTTTGCTGTGGAGCGGGGCCTGGCTTGCGCTGGGCTTTATCTTCAACGACAGCATCGACGATGTGCTGAGCTTTTTGCAAACGATGGGTAGCCGGGCGCTGGTGGTGCTGGGCGCAGCCCTGGGCGCATTCGTCCTCTATAAATATGTGCAGCGGCGCCGGCGCGCGGTCATCAACGCGGTCGAGCGTATCAGTCTCAACGAGTTGAAAGCGCTCATCGCGTCTGGCGACAACCCGGTCATCATCGACGCCCGCAGCCTCACCGCGCGCGGTATGGAAGACGGCATTCCGGGCGCGCTGGTCTTCAGCGAATGCGGCCCGGACCGCCTGATGGCCAGCCTCGACAAGGATTGCCATATCGTCGTGTTCTGCAGTTGCCCCAACGATGTCACGGCGGCCCAGGTGGCGCACCAGTTCCTGGCCCACGGCTTCCACCGCGCCAAGCCACTGCACGGTGGCCTGGACGCCTGGAATGCTGGCACGGTCGACCGTAGCAATGAAATGCTGGCGTAGCAGTACTACGCATTTAACGCTGTCTGTTTATTGCGGTTATTAGCCTATGTACCTAAACTACAAAAAAACTTGCGTATATGCTCATTACTCCTTAAGCTTGTGGCTCGTTTTTTAATGATGCCGCCATGACCGCTATCCACGCCATATCGCCGACTTCGATCGCCGCCCCCCTGCACGCCGGCGGACCGCGTCTGCTCGCCGATGTGGGCGGCACGAATGCACGCTTCGCCCTCGAGCTGGCGCCTGGCCGCATTGACTTCATCGAAGTGCTGGCCTGCGCCGATTATCCGCGCCTGACCGACGCCATCCGCGCCTACCTCGATTCGGACACAGTCGCTGGCGCTGGCGCCGGCCTGGGCCTGGTGCATCACGCCGCCATTGCGATTGCCAATCCGGTCGTCGACGATTACGTCAAGATGACCAATCACCACTGGGAATTTTCCATCGCGGCCATGCAAGCCGAGCTGGACTTCGGCATCCTGATTGTCGTCAACGACTTCAGCGCGCTGGCCAGCGCCTTGCCGCATCTGCGCGATGACGAGAAGCTGCAGATCGGTGGCGGCAGCGTGCGCCCGGGTACGCCGCTTGGTTTGCTGGGCGCCGGCACCGGCCTCGGTGTGTCGGGCATGATACCGACTGGTAAAAGCATGTCGTCGGGCGCCGACGGCAGCTCGGAAACGGGGAGTTGGACCGCCCTGTGCAGCGAAGGCGGCCACGTCACGTTCTCGCCGGCCAATGAAAAAGAAGTCACCGTGCTGCAGTATGCGTGGCGCGAATTCGAACACGTATCAGCCGAGCGCCTGTTGTCCGGCGCAGGCCTGGAACTGATTTACCGCGCGCTGGCCGACAAGGCCGGACGCCCGGACGCCCGCCTGCCGGCACCGGAAATCGCCCGTCGTGCACTCGATGGCGAATGCGTGCTGTGCAACGAAACCGTCGACATGTTCTGCGGCATGCTGGGCACCGTGGCCGGCAACCTGGCCGTGACGCTGGGCGCGCAGGGCGGTATCTATATTGGTGGCGGCATCGTCCCGCGCCTGGGCGAGCGCTTTGCCGCGTCGCCATTTCGCCGCCGCTTCGAGCACAAGGGCCGCTTTGTCGCTTACCTGGCACAGGTGCCCACCTTCGTCATCACGGCCAAGTATCCTGCCTTCGTCGGTGTGTCGGCCCTGCTGGCGGAACGATTGGCGGCGTAAAAGCCACAGCACGTCGGCAGATAGCCGTCTGCCACTTTTATCGGTTACAATGTCCCCCAGTTGCAGGAAACGAGGTCGTCGCTCGTGTTGTGTCGGTCAGGGTTGTTCTTCCAGGCTGCCGGAGCGCACCGTTTCGCTTACGCATCAGTACCACCACCACAATAGTTTTGCCCGGCGCGCATCGGCCCGGGTTACGCATTTCAGCTAATAATTCAGCGTCCCGTCCGGTCGGCTTTGCTTCAAGCCGGGTGCTTTGGGGCAGCAATCACTTTTTTGTTTGAACCATCTTCTTTGCAAGCTGCGCTGACGATACCGCGATGAATACTGCCGAGGCCAAACGGGTGCTGGAAACCGCGTTGCTGTGCGCGCGCGAGCCCATGTCGCTGCAGGGAATGAAAAAGTTGTTCATCGATGTCGATGGCGGGCGCCACGCGGCGCCTGGCGTGGGTCTCGATACCATCAAGCGGATACTGGAAGAACTGCGCCATGACTGGCGCGACCGCGGGATCGAAATCGTCAGCCTGGCGACTGGCTGGCGGTTCCAGAGTCGCCCCGAGATGAAGCCTTATCTCGACCGGCTCAGTCCTGAAAAACCGCCGAAATATTCGCGTGCAACGCTGGAAACGCTGGCAATCATTGCCTATCGCCAGCCGGTCACGCGTGGCGACATCGAAGAAATTCGCGGTGTCGCGGTGAATTCGCAGACCATCAAGATGCTGGAAGACCGCGGTTGGGTCGACGTAATCGGCCACCGTGAAGTGGTCGGGCGTCCTGCATTGCTGGGGACGACGAAACAGTTTCTCGACGACCTGGGTCTGAATACCCTGTCGCAACTGCCGCCGCTGCAGCAAGTGGCCGAGCAGGATGGGCGCGGGATGGCAGCGCTGGAAGCTGCCTTGCAGGAAAATTTTGACAAAGCGGCAGCCTCGGCGGCCGGAACAGAAGACGGCTTGAACCACGACCACGCGCTGCCGGTCAACAACCTAGACACGAATGATGAACGACATTAATACTCAAGAGACATCGCAGGACGACGCCACCCCGAACAACGCCGAAGTCAAGCCGAAGCGCCGCGCCAAGCCCGCGGCAGGTGTTGCCCCGCAAGAGGGCGTCGAGGCGGCAGCGAAGCCGAAGCGGTCGCCACGCAAGCCTGCTGCCGACGTTGTCGCAGGCGAAGGTGCGCAGGCTGTCGAGCCAGCGCCGCGCAAGACGCGTCCGGCACGTGTTGTAAAAGCCGAGGAAGTCGCGGCCCAGGCTGTGCCTGCGGCCGAGGGCGAAGCGCCGGTTCAGCCGGCCGGGCGCACGCCGCGCGGTCCGCGTCAGATGCGGGCCCAGCGCGAAATCCGCGAACTGACAGCGCTGGCAGATGCTGCCGAGCATCCACCAGCAGTGGCGCCGGTGGCCGACGCCGCGCCTGCAGCAGATGGCGCGCCGGTTGCAGAAGATCAGCCGCGCCGCGATGGCCACCCGGGCAAACGTGGTCCACGTCAGCCTGGCCTGCAAGCCAATGGCCAGCCTCGCGTCCCAGGTGCCCATGGCAAAAAGCCGCAAGGCAAGCAACCGCGCCCTGCGCATGGCAATGCTGCCGATACGGCATTCTCGTTTGTCACTTCGGACGATTACGACGCCCTCGAAGGCGGTCGCGGCGGTCCGGCCAAGGCCGTACGCCGTGATTTGACGTCGGACGACGACGCGCCAAAACTGCACAAGGTCCTGGCCGAAGCCGGTCTCGGTTCGCGCCGCGACATGGAAGACCTGATCGTTGCCGGCCGTGTGTCGGTGAACGGCGAGCCGGCTCACATCGGCCAGCGCATCCTGCCAAGCGATGCCGTCCGCATCAATGGCAAGCTCATCCAACGTAAAGTGAGCAGCAAGCCGCCGCGCGTGCTGGTGTACCACAAGCCGGCCGGCGAAATTGTCAGCCACGACGACCCGGAAGGCCGCCCATCGGTGTTCGATCGCCTGCCGACGATGAAAGCCGGCAAGTGGCTGGCCGTGGGTCGCCTCGACTTCAATACCGAAGGTTTGCTGATTTTCACGACGTCCGGTGATCTGGCCAACCGTCTGATGCACCCGCGCTACAACATCGACCGCGAATACGCCGTGCGTACGCTGGGCGAGCTGGAAGAGGGCATGCGTCAAAAACTGCTGGCTGGCGTCGAGCTCGACGACGGCACGGCCAGCTTCACCAAAATCGCCGATGGCGGCGGTGAAGGCATCAATAAATGGTACCGCGTGGTCATCGGCGAAGGCCGTAACCGCGAAGTGCGCCGCATGTTCGAGGCGATCGGCCTGACCGTGTCGCGCCTGATCCGTACGCGCTACGGCGCGATGACGTTGCCAAGTGGCCTGAAACGTGGCCGTTGGGAAGAGCTGGAAGAAAACGATGTGCGCTCATTGCTGACCGCATTTGGCGTGGAAAAGAAAGGCGCTGCCGCTGCCGGTGGCAAAACTTTCCAGGGTGGCAAGCCACGTACCGAAGATCCGCGCCGTTCCGACGGCAACCGGGTCGACCGCGTCGACGCCAACCGCAATGCCGAACCGTTTGGTCCGGCGACCGGGCGTCCGGGTCGCCCTGGTGGTGCTGGTGGTCGTCCCGGATCTGGCCGTCCGACCGAAGGCGGCGCGCCGGGTCAATCGCGCGGTGCGAAACCGTTCGGTGCAGCATCGTCCGGTCGTCCAGGCGGCGGCGGTAATGCTGGCGGCAATGCCGGTGCCGGTGGGCAGGGCGGTCAGGGTGGACGTCCGCGTCAGCCCGATCCACTGCAAACCACATTTGGTTTTGGCAACGCCAGCGGTGCGCGCCGTCCGCAAGGTCAGCAGGGTCAGCAGGGTCAGCGCGGTAACGATCACGGCTTGCCGCGGCGCGGCCGGCGGGGTTAATGCATTTCCCGCGCAGACGGGAATCCATGGCACATCAAGCGAAGCAACAGAGGTAAATTCGCCGCTGGAGCATGCGCTGTATGGATCCCCGCCTGCGTGAGGATTCTGTTAGCGCGATTGCAGCAAACCCGAATTCAGGTTATACTGTGCAGCCTAAATAAAGTTCCCTGCGTCGTTACGCGATGCAAGTCCTTTTATCTGGGTGAAATACAGGAAGATGGGCATTGCCCATTTTTTTTTTGTTAAAGCGTTTTGCGTGCCTTTTTTTGCGTGCCTGGCAATCAGGCGCGGACCCTGGAGATAAGCTGTGCAGCAGTTTGAATTGATCAACAAGACCGTTGCCGGACTCGGTTACGAACTGGTAGACGTGGAGCGCGGCGATCGCGGTATTCTCCGCGTGTTTATCGATTTTTCGGCTGCCGATGCGCTTGAAAAGGGTCTGATCACGGTAGAGGATTGTGCCACCGTGAGTCACCAGCTGTCGCATGTGCTGACAGTGGAAAACGTTAATTACGAACGTCTGGAAATTTCATCGCCGGGGCTCGATCGACCGGTACGCACCATGGCCGATTTTGAGCGTTTTGCGGGTTGCGAATGCACCGTCAAGCTGCACGTCGCCATGCCGGGTAGCGCCAACCGGAAAACCTTTACGGGCATTTTGCATGCGCCTGAAGGCGATAAAATTGGCCTGGAATTTGAAAGCAAGGATGGACCGGTGTTGCTGGAGTTTACGCTCGCCGATCTGGATAAGGCACGTTTGGTGCCGCAAGTGGATTTTAGGAGTCGCAAAGCATGAGTCGCGAAGTATTATTATTGGTTGATGCGCTTGCGCGCGAAAAAAACGTCGACAAGGAAGTTGTTTTCGGCGCGCTTGAATTCGCCTTGGCGCAAGCCACGAAGAAGCGTTACGAGGGCGAAGTCGATATTCGCGTGTCCATCGACCGAGAAAGCGGCGAGTTCGAGTCGTTCCGTCGCTGGCACGTCGTTCCCGACGAAGCTGGCCTGCAATTGCCGGATCAGGAAATCCTGCATTTCGAAGCCCTGGACCAGATTCCGGACATCGAAGTCGACGAATATATTGAAGAGCCGATTGAATCGGTCGACTTCGGTCGTCGCTTTGCGCAAGATACCAAGCAAGTCGTCCTGCAGCGCGTGCGCGATGCAGAGCGCGAGCAGATCCTGGCTGACTTCCTGGAGCGTGGTGACTCGTTGGTCACCGGCACCATCAAGCGCATGGAACGCGGCGATGCCATCGTTGAATCGGGCAAGATCGAAGCGCGCCTGCCGCGCGACCAGATGATCCCGAAAGAAAACCTGCGTATCGGCGACCGTGTGCGTGCTTACATCCTGCGCGTCGACCGTAATATGCGCGGTCCGCAAGTGATCCTGTCGCGCACCGCGCCAGAGTTCATCATGAAACTGTTTGAGCTGGAAGTGCCGGAAATTGAACAGGGCCTGCTGGATATTAAATCCGCTGCCCGCGATGCCGGCGTCCGCGCAAAAATCGCTGTTTATACAGCCGATAAACGCATCGACCCGATCGGTACGTGCGTCGGCATGCGCGGTTCGCGCGTCCAGGCTGTTACCGGCGAACTGGGTGGCGAACGCGTCGACATCGTGCTGTGGTCGGACGATCCGGCCCAGTTCGTAATTGGCGCACTGGCTCCGGCCAATGTGTCGTCGATCATGGTCGATGAAGAAAAGCACGCGATGGACGTGGTTGTCGATGAAGAAAACCTGGCCATCGCAATCGGCCGCTCGGGTCAGAACGTCCGCCTTGCGGCCGAGCTGACCGGTTGGAAAATCAACATCATGACGGCCGAAGAATCGCAAAACAAATCAGCGGTGGAAACCGCTGCGGTGCGCGCTCTGTTCATGGAGAAACTTGACGTCGACCAGGAAGTCGCCGACATCCTGGTGGAAGAAGGTTTTGCCAGCCTGGAAGAAATCGCTTACGTGCCAATTTCCGAAATGCTGGAAATCGAATCGTTCGACGAAGACACCGTCAACGAATTGCGTACCCGTGCCCGGGATGCACTGGTGACTGAAGCCATTGCCTCCGAAGAAGGTCTCGAAGGCATGGAAGAAGCACTGGTAACACTCGAAGGCATGGACCGCAATACCGCTGGCAAGCTGGGCCTGGCAGGTGTGAAGACCGTGGCAGCATTCACGGCCCTTGCATACGACGAGTTCGGCGCCATCTTGGCGCTCCCGTCGGAACGCGCCCGCGCACTGATCGACAATGAATTTAATGATGTGACCGACGACGAGATGAAGCTGGTCGACGCAAAGTATGACGACCGCGCCAAGGCGCTGCAGGCGAAGGCCTGGAGCATGGCAGAAACGGCCAAGGCATAATTTGCAAATCTTTATCATCTCCGCGACACATAGAAAAGAGGACTGAATGGCGAGTAACAACGTAGCCCAATTTGCCACCGAACTGAAGATGCCTGCAGATCTGCTGCTGACGCAGCTGCGTTCTGCCGGCGTGGAAAAAAGTTCGACGTCAGATCCCTTGTCAAAGGATGATAAGGACAAGCTGCTCAACCACCTGCGTCGCACCCATGGCGCGGTGGAAAATACCGAGAAGAAAAAAATCACGCTGACGCGCAAGGAAACCACTGAAATCAAGCAAGCTGATTCCAGCGGTAAATCGCGCACCATCCAGGTCGAAGTGCGCAAAAAGCGCACCTTCGTCCAGCGTGACGACGTCGTCGCAACGCCAGCTCCGGCAGAAGCCGTAGCCGAGCCAGTCGTCGACGCTGCTGAAATCGCCCGCCGCGAGGAAGACGTGCGCAAGCACGCTGAACTCGTTGCGCGCCAGGAAGCCGACTTGCGTGAAAAGCAGGAACGCCTGGCCAAGCTGGAGTCCGAAAAGGAAGCCCAGGCCAAGCAGGCTGAAGTCGATTCCAAGCGCGAAGCCGACGCCGAAGCCAAGCGGCTTGCTGCAGCTGCGGCCACCGCGAGCGCCGGTGCTGCATCTGCCGCCAGCGAAGAAGCTAAAAAGGCTGGTGCCGAAGAAGCCAAGAAAAAGGCCGACACCGCTGCCAAGGAAGCTTCCGACCGCGCTGCTGCCACCGAGAAAGCACGCAAAGCCGTTGCCGACGAAGTTGCACAAATTAAAGCCATGATGAATGCGCCACGGCGCGTCATCAAGGCGCCTGAGCCGGTGCCGGTCGCTGTTGTGGCGAAACCGAAACCACCGGAAGGCACGCTGCACAAGCCAGCCGATAAAAAGCCGGGCGAAGCCAAACCGGGCGACAAAAAGCCGGTGAGCGCCGACAAGAAATCGATCAAATCGGCGAACGTTTCGTCGACTTGGTCGGATGACAAGAAGCGCGGCGGCGCGCCAGGTGGCATCAAGCCGCGTGGCAACTCGCCAACTGGCCGTGATGGCTGGCGCGGTGGTGCCAAAGGTGGCCGTCGGAACAGCCATGACGATCGTGAAACGAATTTCCAGGCCCCGACCGAAGCGGTCATCAAGGATGTGTACGTCCCTGAGACCATCACGGTGGCCGAGCTGGCGCACAAGATGTCCGTCAAGGCTTCCGAAGTCATCAAGCAATTGATGAAACTGGGCCAGATGTGCACCATCAACCAGGTGCTCGACCAAGAAACCGCGATGATTCTCGTCGAGGAAATGGGTCACAAGGCATTTGCCGCCGAGCAGGACGATCCGGAAGCGCTGCTGGCCGACCAGGGTGAGCACGCTCACTTCGAGTCGACCCCGCGCGCACCGGTGGTGACTGTCATGGGTCACGTCGACCATGGTAAAACCTCGCTGCTCGATTACATCCGGCGCGCCAAAGTGGCGTCCGGCGAAGCGGGCGGGATCACACAGCACATCGGCGCTTACCACGTCGAAACGCCGCGCGGCATCATCACCTTCCTGGATACCCCAGGTCACGAAGCCTTTACGGCCATGCGTGCCCGTGGTGCAAAAGCTACCGACATCGTCATTCTGGTGGTGGCAGCGGACGACGGCGTAATGCCGCAAACGAAAGAAGCAATTGCTCACGCAAAAGCTGCCGGCGTACCGCTGGTTGTCGCCGTCAACAAGATCGACAAGCCGGGCGCCAATCTGGACCGTGTGACGCAGGAACTGGTTGCCGAAGGTGTATTGCCTGAAGAATACGGTGGCGAATCGCCATTCGTGCCAGTGTCTGCCAAAACCGGCGCCGGTATCGACCAGTTGCTTGAGCAGGTTCTGCTGCAAGCTGAAGTGCTGGAACTGAAAGCCCCGGTCGATGCGCCAGCGCGCGGCCTGGTGGTGGAAGGTCGTCTCGATAAAGGCCGTGGTCCAGTTGCGACCATCCTGGTGCAATCGGGTACGCTGCGTCGTGGCGATGTGATCCTGGCTGGTTCGTCGTTTGGCCGTGTTCGCGCCATGCTCGACGAAAACGGCAAGGCCATCACCGAAGCGGGTCCTTCGATTCCGGTCGAAATTCAGGGCCTGACCGAAGTGCCGGTTGCCGGTGAAGAAGTCATGGTCATGGCCGACGAGCGTAAAGCACGTGAAATCGGTCTGTTCCGTCAAGGGAAGTTCCGCGACGTGAAACTGGCCAAGCAGCAAGCCGCGAAGCTGGAAAACATGTTCGACCAGATGGCCGAAGGCGAAGTCAAAAACCTGCCATTGATCGTCAAGACCGACGTGCAGGGTTCGCAAGAAGCGCTGGTGTCGTCGCTGCAGAAGTTGTCGACTTCCGAAGTGCGCGTACAAATTGTGCACGCAGCGGTGGGCGGCATTACCGAGTCGGACGTCAACCTGGCAGTTGCTTCGAAGGCAGTCATCATCGGCTTCAACGCCCGTGCCGACGCCCAGGGCCGCAAGCTGGCCGAGTCGAACGGCGTGGACATTCGTTACTACAACATCATTTACGATGCGATCGACGAAGTCCGTGCTGCGCTGTCGGGCATGCTGGCACCGGAACGTCGCGAGACGATCACCGGCCAGGTCGAGATTCGCCAGGTTATCCTGGTCTCGAAAGTTGGCGCGATTGCCGGTTGCCTGGTCACCGATGGTGTCGTCAAGCGTTCGTCGTCGGTCCGTTTGCTGCGCAACAACCTGGTGGTCTGGACTGGCGAGATCGAGTCGCTGAAACGCTTCAAGGACGACGCTAAAGATGTACGCGCCGGCCTCGAGTGCGGTCTGTCGCTGAAGAATTACAACGACATTCAGGTTGGCGACACCCTGGAAGTGTTCGAAGTGCAAGAAGTGGCCCGTACGCTGTAATTTCAGGCGTCGGAGTACGATAGGGTCAGTGTGGTTTTGCGGGCTTGCCTGCGAGATGACACTGGCCCTATTTTCATCCCCGCGAAGGCGGGGACCCATAGCACCTGTCCGAAGTTGTCGCATTCCGACAGTGCTAGAACGTAATTAAATTTATTTCGCCACGCTGGAATCCAGTGCACGTCAGCAATGTCGCAGTGACAAATGTCGATGTGCTATGGATCCCTGCCTGCGCGGGGAATACCATGGCCAAACACAGTAAAAACATCCCGGCACGCGGCCTTCGCGTTGCCGATCAAATTCAGCGCGATCTCGCCGAAATCGTCGCCTACGAACTGAAAGACCCGCGCGTCGGCATGATCACAATCACCGAAGTGCAGGTGACGCCTGACTACGCGCACGCGAAAGTCTTCTTCACCATGCTGAACGACAATAAAGACGTCATCAAAAACACGGTCGAAGGCCTGTCGGCTGCTGCCGGCTACATGCGTAACCTGCTGGGCAAGCGCCTGCACATTCACACCTTGCCGATGCTGCATTTTGTGCACGACACATCGACGTCGCGCGGTATGGAAATGTCGCTGTTGATCGATGCGGCCAACGCGACCCGCGCAGCCGACGACGAGATTGGCGATGCACCGAAAAACGCGCCAGGAGACGCGGTGGCTGACGTCGATATTGCAAACGCCGACGCACCGAGCGGCGACGTACGCAAAGAAGAGCCGGCAGCGTGACGCAGGGCAGGGACCCAAAACACATCAAGCGCATGCGCGACCTGGTCGACGGAGTGCTCTTGCTGGACAAACCGGTCGGCCTGTCGTCGAACGATGCGCTGATTCGCGCCAAACGTGTGCTCAACGCCAAGAAGGCCGGCCACACCGGCACGCTTGATCCATTCGCCACCGGCCTGTTGCCGCTGTGCTTTGGTGAAGCGACCAAGTTTTCGCAGGATTTATTGGAATCCGATAAGACCTACGAGGCGATCGTGCACTTGGGTATCATGACGAATACCGGTGACACCGAGGGCGACGCTATCGAGACCTTACCGGTAGACGTCACAGTGGAACAGATCGAAGCAGCTTTGGCACGTTTTCGCGGACCGATCCTGCAAGTGCCACCGATGTATTCGGCATTGAAACGCGACGGCAAGGCGTATTACGAATATGCGCGCGAAGGTATCACGCTGGAACGCGAAGCGCGGCCGGTGACGATTCACGAGCTTGCGTTCATCTCTTACGATGCGCCATTCCTGAAAATCAGCGTGACCTGCAGCAAAGGGACGTATGTCCGCGTGCTCGGTGAAGACATCGGCGCGGCGCTCGGTTGCGGTGCGCATTTGAATGCACTGCGCCGGACCCGGGTAGGGCCATTGAGCATCGACGGCATGATCACGATGGAAGCACTGCAGGCACATGCCGAACCGCTGTCGTTACTGGCGCCGGTCGACGCCTTGTTGTCGTCGTTCCCAGCGGTGGAATTGACGGCAGAACTGGCGGTGCGTTTTTTGCAAGGTCAGCGTTTGGCGCTTGGTAAAGAGGCCGTGGCAGTCCCGGCCGAACTGGGGCGGGTGCGAGTGTACTCCGACGGCAAATTGCTGGGGACCGCACAGTTGCAGGAATATGCGATTCTGGCGCCGGAACGGTTGATCGCCAAGGCAGGCTAGATCTGGCTCAGCATGGGTCCCGTTTTTCAGTGGGGTGACGGCCTGAGACGAAGGTGAAAAATCTGCTGTGCTTCAGCGCGTGCTTTTACCGTCAAATTCAGCACCGTCGTCCCGGCGAAGACCGGGATCCATAGCGAGCGCAGATGTGCCAACGATATCGAATCGTCGCGTCATACTCCTGACACACATCATCGCTATTCTCGGCTGAGCAAGAAAGCCAGTTAATCAAACCCCACCAACCCATTGAATCTGCACGTCTTTCTTTCCAGCATGTGAACTGGCATACATAACCGTGCTATACTAGCCGGCTATCGAAATACGCAACACCGTACACCTTCGTACACCACGCTTCTTCTCCGCTAAATTACCTATGTCAGATACCAAACGCGCGATTCGCAATATCGCAATCATCGCCCACGTTGACCACGGCAAAACCACCCTCGTGGACATGCTGCTGCGCCAATCGGGTACTTTCCGTGAGAATCAGGCGGTGGAAACCCGCGTGATGGACTCGAACGACCTCGAAAAAGAGCGCGGCATTACGATTTTGTCGAAAAACTGCGCTGTTGAGTATGAAGGCACCCACATCAATATCGTCGACACCCCAGGCCACGCCGACTTCGGCGGCGAAGTCGAGCGCGTGCTGTCGATGGTTGACTCCGTTCTGTTGCTCATCGACGCGCAGGAAGGCCCGATGCCACAGACCCGTTTCGTGACCCGTAAAGCGCTGGCCCTGGGCCTGAAGCCGATCGTCGTCGTCAACAAGGTCGACCGTCCGGGCGCGCGCGCTGACTGGGCCGTCAACCAGACGTTCGAACTGTTCGACAAGCTGGGCGCAACCGACGAGCAGCTGGACTTCCCCATCATCTACGCATCGGGCCTGAACGGCTATGCTGGCCTGACCGAAGATGTCCGCGATGGCGACATGAAGCCACTGTTCGAAGCCATCCTGAAATACGTGCCAGTGCGTGACGACAATCCAGACGGCCCGCTGCAGATGCAAGTAACGTCGCTCGACTACTCGTCGTATGTCGGTAAAATCGGTATCGGCCGTATCAGCCGTGGCCGCATCAAGGCTGGTCAGGACGTCATTGTCCTGAACGGTCCAGATTCGACCCCGGTCCGTGGCCGCATCAACCAGGTTCTGAACTTCAAAGGTCTCGAGCGCGTCCTGGTAGACGAAGCTGTTGCCGGCGACATCGTCCTGATTAATGGTATCGAAGAAATTGGTATCGGTTCGACGATCTGCCAGCCAGATACCCCAGACGCGTTGCCGATGCTGACCGTCGACGAGCCAACGCTGACCATGAACTTCATGGTCAACAACTCGCCACTGGCCGGCCGCGAAGGCAAGTTTGTTACCAGCCGTCAGCTGCGCGAGCGTCTCGACCGCGAACTGAAAGCCAACGTTGCACTGCGCGTTGCCCCAACCGACGACGACACGATTTTCGAAGTCTCGGGTCGCGGCGAGCTGCACCTGACGATTTTGCTGGAAAACATGCGTCGCGAAGGTTTCGAGCTGGCTGTTTCGCGTCCGCGCGTGGTCTACAAAATGGTTGACGGTGTCCGTCACGAGCCATTCGAAAACCTGTCGGTCGACGTAGAAGAAGTCAACCAGGGCGTCGTCATGGAAGAGCTGGGCCGTCGTCGTGGCGATCTGCAAAACATGGAATCGGATGGCAAAGGCCGTGTACGTCTGGAATACCGTATTCCTGCGCGTGGCCTGATCGGTTTCCAGGGCGAATTCATGACCCTGACCCGCGGCACCGGCTTGATGAGCCACGTGTTTGATGCATATGGCGAAGTCGACAATACCCGTGGCGAAATGGCTGGTCGTCGTAACGGCGTACTGGTGTCGCAGGATGATGGCGCTGCCGTTGCCTACGCTATCTGGAAACTGCAGGATCGCGGCCGTATGTTCGTCAGCCACAATGACCCTGTCTACGAAGGCATGATCATCGGCATTCACTCGCGTGACAACGATCTGGTCGTCAACCCGATCAAGGGCAAGCAGCTGACCAACGTGCGTTCGTCGGGTACCGATGAAGCCGTACGCCTGGTACCGCCAATCCTGATGTCGCTCGAGTACGCTGTCGAGTTCATCGAGGACGACGAGCTGGTTGAAATCACGCCAAAATCGATCCGTCTGCGCAAGCGCTACCTGAAAGAAAACGAGCGCAAACGCGCCGGCCGCGACGCGTAATATCTGCGTCGTCAGTCAAAGAACCGCCGCACCCGCAGGGGACGGCGGTTTTTTTACGTCCCGCATTTGCCAACGTCTCCATGCTGGGAACAGCAGGCCTGTCATCAGTAGCCAGACGACAGATGGCTCGGGTACGGCCGCCGCCAGGTCGAGTCGCACCACCCCGCATGTGTCGCCCTGGCAGCCAAAACCGACGATCTGGCCGAGGTCGTTATTGGCATACGCCTCGGAGAGTTGCCAGCCAAGCGCGGGGTCGATCAGCGTGTTCAGATCGACCAGGACGGCATTGCTGTTGATGAACGGGATGAAGCCGCGCGTGGAGGTAAATGCAGTGCCGACCAGCGTGCCAGATTCGTTCAAGTCATTCACAGTCACCGCAGTGCCGCCAAAGCCGCCCAGGTCTTGCAAGACGCCGTTTTGGTACAGGAACGCATGCGCATCGGTGCGGCTTTCGCTGGACCCGGCAATCTGGCCGGCGTTGTTGATGGCGCTGGCCAGATTGACGTCGCGACCATCGAGGTCGCCGAGGTCGGAGACGTTGCCGCTTTGGTATAGGTAGGGATGGAACGGGGGCGGGGAAGAAATAATATCCGTGGTCGACGAGCCAGCGATGGCCCCGTTGTCATTAATATCGGCAGCGAAGCCTTGCATCCCGGTACCCAGATTTGGAAGTTGCGTCACGACGCCGTCACGGTACACATAGCCAAATGTGCCGGTATCTGTGGAGCGGCCGCCCACCACATCGCCGTGCGCGTTGATCCCAGACCCTGACATGTTGGCACCAATGTCGAGCAGGTTGCCATTCTGGTACCTGAAGCCATGCGCCACACCATTGATCACGAAGGTGCCGGCGACGGCGCCTGCGTCGTTGATCGCATTAGCGTAGCTGAACGCACCCTGCGGGGTGCCCAGGTCGTGCAGCACCCCGCCCGAATACAGCACCGCGCGGGAATTGCCATCGGACGTGTTCACGAAGCCCGCGATCTGCCCCGCATTATTCATGGCAGTTGGACCGAAATTGGCACCGGGTAGCAAAGTGACCGTGTAAAGCTGCGTTGCGAGGACATGCGATGGCGTCAACAAAGCGCACAAAGCCAACGCAATGCAATATTTGGGTAAATGTATGATGAACATGGCCGCGCGCTTTCAGGCGACCGCTGTAATCAAGCTGCTTCGACGAGGGTGCCAGTGCGTTGCCGCCAGAGCCAGCAGACCCGCCGCCAGCAACCAGGCGGCATCCGGCTCCGGCACCGGGCTGGCCAGGTCAAGACGCACCAGGCCGCATGCAGTACCTTGGCAGCCCCAGCCGACAATCTGGTCGAGATCGTTGTTGGCATAGGCGCTGAAAAGCTGCCAGCCCAGGGCGGGGTCGATCAGCGTGTTCAGGTCGACCAATGCATCGCCAACATTCATGAATGGGATCAAACCCAACTCCTCGGTGCTGGCGGTGCCAACCAGCGTGCCGTGTTCGTTGAGATCGTGAACCCTCAGCGAACCTTCTCCGAAGCCGCCGAGATCGACCATCCCGCGTCCGCCGTCGAGGAGGAATGCGTGTCCTCCGTCAACACCTTCGCTGTATCCGGCAATCTGGCCGGCGTTATTGATGGCAACTGCGGCGGTGATGTAGTTGTTGCCCAACGCGCCCAGGTCGATGGTATCGCCCTTGCGATACCAGAAGGGGTGTACCGACGGGTCCACGGACGTGTAATCGATGCTCGACATGCCGGCGACCTGGCCTGCATCGTTGACGTCAAGCGCGATACCTTGCGTTCCTGTGCGCACATTGTTCATGCCGCGCAGGGCGCCGTCGCTGTAGATATAACCATGCGTCCCATCTTCGTCCTGCCGGCTTCCGACGATGTCCCCACGCGCGTTGATGCCTTCGCCCGACGTGCCGGCGCCGATGTCGATGAAGCTTCCGGCCCGGTACATAAAACCATGGTGCTCGCCCATTGCAGTGACGAACGTGCCGGCAATGGCCCCCGCATCGTTGATGGCATTGCCGTAGCTGGTAACGCCGCCGAACGCACCGAGGTCTTGCAGGACACCGCCTGAATACAGCACGGCATGAACGCCGCCTGATCCGGTGCCGGCGAACCCTACAATCTGCCCGGCGTTGTTCATGCCGGTAGGGGCGAAATCGATACCTGCCAGCAGGTTGACGGTGTACAGCGGTGCAGCATGGCTGCTCACTGATGCGAATAACAGCGACCACAATGCAATTGCAGCAAAACATTTGCGTAAGAGCATGATTAACCTTTCCAAAGATTGATATCGAGTAATGCAGTGCGCTATCGTTGCCGTCATCAGACGATAGGCGAGGGCGCTAATGTGACCATTGCGCTCGCTCATAAGTGTCGCTGCAACTTTTCCTTTCTCTGCCGAACATGCCCATCAGCGCAGCGTTGATAAGATTCCAATATGCACATCCTCTGGACTTACCTTCGCCCGCACACCCGGCTTGCTTTGCTGGCCCTGGTCCTGGCCGCTACTGGCCAGGTTCTCGGCTTGGTCGACCCGATCATCTTCGGCACCATCATCGACAAATACGCCATTCACCGCGCCGGTAAAAGCAGCGACGATTTGGTCCACGGCGTGTCGATGCTGCTGGGACTGGCAGTGGCCGTCGCAATCGCCTCGCGTGCGGCCAGGGCGGTGCAGGAATATGTCACCAGACTGGTGGTGCAAAAAATCGGGACGCAGATTTTCAACGACGGCCTGCGCCATTTGATGCGCCTGAAATACCAGGAATTCGAAGACTTGCGCAGCGGCGAAACGTTATCTCTGTTGCAAAAGGTCCGGCAGGACAGCGAACGATTTATTAACGCCTTTATCAATACGGTATTCGCTGCAGTAGTCGGGATGGCCTTTTTGACGTGGTACGCGGTCACCAAACACTGGCTGCTGGTGCCGGTATTTTTAATTGGCATTCTGGTACTGGGCGGGTTGACGGGTTTGTTAAGCCGTGAAATCAAAGGCCAGCAACGTTCCATCACGCGCGAAACCAATCGCAATTCGGGCTTTATCACCGAGTCGCTCAGGAATATCGAACTGATCAAAAGCCTGGGCCTGACTTTCACTGAAATCCGCCGTCTGAAAGCCCAGACCGACGCCATCTTTGCGCTGGAGATGGAAAAGGTAAAACGGATCCGCCTGCTGTCGTTTTTGCAGGGCACGACTTTGAGCATGCTGAAGCTGGCGATTCTGTTTGCGCTGCTGTGGCTGATATTCCGCGACGTGCTCTCCACCGGCGAATTGATCGCCATGCAGTTCATCACCGTGGCAATCTTCGCGCCGCTGCAGGAACTGGGGAATATCATTCTGGCCTGGCGCGAGGCGGAGGCGTCGCTGCTGAATTTCGAAGCACTGATGAAAAAGCCGATCGAACGTCGTCCGGTCGATCCGGTCGATGTCGGGCCGGTGACGCAGGTGCGGTTTGCCGATGTCAGCTTCAGGCATCGCGGCGCCACTGACGATGCGCTACACCAGGTGTCGTTCCAGGCATCGCTGGGCGATACGCTGGCCTTTGTCGGCCCCTCCGGTTCCGGCAAATCGACCCTCGTGAAGTTACTGGTGGGTTTATATACACCCGCTTCCGGCGAAGTGTTTTACAACGAAATTTCCACCACCGATTTCCGCTACAACGAAGCGCGCCGCCAAATTGGTTTTGTAACGCAGGATACCCATTTGTTTGCCGGCACCTTGCGCGACAATATCCGCTTCGTGAAGCAGGACGCGACCGACGCCGACATCATCGCGGCGATGCAGCAGGCATCGTGCGCGTATCTGCTGGAGAAATCGCCGGAAGGTCTGGACACTGTTATCGGTGAAATGGGAATGAAGTTATCGGGCGGTGAAAAGCAGCGTCTGTCGATCGCCCGCGCGCTGGTGCGCCAGCCACGCCTGCTCATCTTCGACGAGGCGACATCGGCACTCGATTCGCTGACGGAAGAACAGATCACGAATACCGTGCGCGCCATTTCCGCCCGCGATACCCAGATCACCCTGCTGATCGCGCACCGGCTATCGACGATCATGCACGCCGATACCATTTTCGTCCTCGAGAAGGGAAAGATAGTCGAAAGCGGCGGCCATGCGGCGCTGCTTGAAAAGAAGGGTTTGTATTACGCGATGTGGCGCCAGCAGATTGGCGAGCGCCCCGTTCCACCGGAACGCCTCAGCCCCGACGATGAGCCACCGGCGCAGATATAATAGAATTGCGCCTTCCTCCGCGCACTGAAACCCATGAAATCAGCACCTTACAAACACCGCACGCTCTCCGTTGCCCCCATGATGGACTGGACGAATTAGTACGTTTCTTCATTCTCGCACATGGTTTTTTGTAGCAGTTTTGTAGCAGTAACGCGTAGCTGAGTCTCGATCACGGATGTTGTAAAAAAGCTTACAATAACCGGAACTCGTCAGTATTGCCACCGATCAATGTAACGCCGCTTGCCTAACTAACCTTAATGGTCAATAATCCTGTCATCGTCCGGCTTCAGGCATCGCACACGTGCTCGCTAGAGCAACGTAGCGAGAGGACAATAATTACAAATGGTCCTGTCTATTGTTTGAGATCGGTTCAAGAGAACTTGAGTAGCGATCGGATTTTTGTATTAAATCCAAAGGCTGATGACGACATGCTCAATGGATTTTCCCCTCCTCTCAAGGAGGACGAGTTTATTCCATTCATAAAATCGCTTACCCATCAGGATCGAACATCTTCCGAGCGTTGTAAGACCGTAATTAACCGCTTAATCGATTGTGATGGCTATTCGATGCGGTGGAATCGGTATTCACGGAAGCGGTGGCAAGATTCTCCATATATTTATTTGAAGTTCGGTTTCGCTGAGAATAATCCCAAACTTTTAATAATTAGTGCTCATTTATCAAAATTTGAAAATTAAAAATGCGAAAAAATAACAGCGTTATTTGCCCCTTGTGCAACGAAGGGGAATTTCGCGAGTATCGCGATGGTCGTTTCACATTTTTCCATGGGAAAAAAAAGTATGTCGTGGAAGATCAATCTTATGCTAAGTGTAATTTGTGTGGGGCGAAAGGATTTATTCCTGGTCAGCAGGCAGAGAATCATCAAGTCGTTTCTGATTTTCAGAAGTCGATTCCAGACTACGTTTCTCCTTCAGATGTGCTTGCAGTTAGGGAGAGATATTCGCTCACGCAGAGACAGGCCTCGCAAATATTTAAAGGTGGGGTAAATGGATTTTCGAAATGGGAGCGTGGAGTTACTTTTCCGTCAGGTGCTACTGCGATGCTGATTAAGGCTGCGCTCGTGTCCGCAGAAGCGATGAGAACCTTTGCAGATATTGCGCATGTTGGCTTTCCGATTGTTGACCATGCGGCGCCAGTGATTTCTTCAGAGCAGAATAATGTACTGAGCACTCCTCTTCTTTTCGTCGCTACACACGAAGAATATTGTGATGAGGTCACAGCAGGGAATGACGATAGCGAGTTAGATAACGAGAACGGAAAATTATGGACTACGGTGCATACAGGATCGACGAAACTAACGTCGTTCCACAACTAGCACGATTCAATGCAATTAAAGTTGCGTTCGAGCGATTTATACTTGAACCGGCACCTGGCTTATTATCTTCGTTTAAAGAGAACTTTGCCATACGCCTAGAGCAGGCCGTCTTCGAAGAACCCGTTCCAGATGGGCCGAATCTACGCATTATTGTTGAAGTTTCGCTTGACGGTAAGTGGCGTCAAAAAGGTTCCGAGGATCCAGTCGCCATTTTTTCTGGCAGATAT
>JALYUM010000061.1 GCA_030853745.1 Pseudomonadota bacterium
GTGTGCGGCTTCGAATACTCGGTATGGATCCCGGCCTACGCCGGGACGACGGTGCAAGGTCTAAAGGTACTGCACGCCCACCTACGGAGCACAAATCTTGAGCACAGAACCCAACAGCACCCATCTCTGGAACGCCGACCTGGCGCCCACCACCGCGGAGCAGCGCACCTGGCGCTGGTACCACTTTGCCGCGCTGTGGGTCGGCATGGTCATGTGCATTCCGGCCTACACGCTGTCGGCCAGCCTGATTGAAGGCGGCATGTCGGGTTACCAGGCCGTGTTCACGGTGTTCCTGGCGAACGCCATCGTGCTGGTGCCGATGCTGCTGATCGGCCACGCCGGTACCAAGTACGGCATCCCGTACGCCGTGCTGGCACGGGCGTCGTTCGGTACCGACGGCGCCAAGCTGCCGGCGCTGATGCGCGCCATCGTCGCCTGCGGCTGGTACGGCATTCAAACCTGGTTTGGCGGCAGCATGATCTACACGCTGCTGGGCGTGCTGATGGGCCATCCCATCGGCGGCGATGTCATCCGGGGCCTCGGCATCAATGCCGGCCAGCTGGCGTGCTTCCTCGCGTTCTGGGCCATCCAGCTGTACTACATCGTGCACGGCATGGAGTCGATTCGCAGGCTCGAAACCTGGACGGCGCCTTTAAAAATCGTCATCTGTTTCGTCTTGCTGGGCTGGGTCCACAACCAGGCTGGCGGCTTCGGTAACCTGCTCGACCAGCCGTCGCAGTTTGTCGCGGGCGGCAAAAAAGCCGGCCAGTTCTGGACGACATTCTGGCCCTCGCTGACTGCCATGGTGGGCTTCTGGGCCACGCTGGCGCTGAACATCCCCGACTTCACGCGCTTCGCCAAAACCCAGCGCGACCAGGTGATTGGCCAGACCGTCGGCCTGCCGCTGCCGATGGGGCTATTGGCCGCCCTGGCCGTCATCGTCACGTCGGCCACCGTGGTTTTGTACGGCAAGGCGATCTGGGACCCGGTCGACCTGGCCAGCCGCATGCAGGGTGGGACGGTGCTGGTTGCCCTCATCATCCTGCTGATCGATACGGTCAGCGTCAACCTGGCCGCCAACCTGGTGGGACCGGCGTACGATTTTTCGGCGCTCGCGCCACGCCGCATCAGCTACCGTGCGGGCGGCTACATCACGGCCGGTATCGCGCTGGTGATGATGCCGTGGAAGGTGCTGGAAACCACGCAGGGTTATATTTTCACGTGGCTGACAGGCTACTCGGCGCTGCTGGGCCCCATCGCCGGTATTTTGATCATCGATTACTACTTCATCCGCAAGACCGAGCTGCGCGTCGACCAGCTCTACATCGACAACGGCGCCTATTCGTACGCCAACGGCTGGAATATGGCTGCGGTCATCGCCTTTGTCCTCGGCGTCGCGCCGAATATCCCCGGCTTTTTGCATGCGGCTTTTCCCGCGTCGTTTGGCGGAACAGGCGACACTTTCAAACTGATTTACACCTACGCCTGGTTCGTCGGCGTGCTCATTTCGGGGCTGGTGTACGGCGCCCTGATGAAGGGCAAAACGCTGCGCGAACCCGTCATCTTCAAGGAGAACCAAGCATGACTACCCTTATCAAAGGCGGCACCGTCGTGAACGCCGACCGCGCATACATCGCCGATGTGCTGTGCTTCGGCGACAAGATCATCGCGGTCGGCGAGAACCTGGAAGCGCCGCCGCACGCCACCGTCATCGACGCGCGCGGCCAGTACGTGATGCCGGGCGGGATCGATACCCACACCCACATGCAGCTGCCGTTCATGGGTACCGTGACGTCCGACGATTTTTTTACCGGCACCGCTGCGGGCCTCGCCGGCGGTACCACGACGATCATGGATTTCGTGATTCCGGCACCGCAGCAATCGCTGATGGAGGCGTATCACACGTGGCGCGGCTGGGCCGCGAAATCGGCCGGCGACTACACCTTTCACGTGGCCGTCACGTGGTGGAGCGACCAGGTCCACGCCGACATGGGCACGCTGGTCCGTGACCATGGCGTGAACAGTTTCAAGCACTTCATGGCCTACAAAAACGCCATCATGGCCGATGATGAAACGCTCGTGCACAGCTTCAAACGCGCGCTCGAACTGGGCGCCATTCCCACCGTGCACGCGGAAAACGGCGAGCTCGTATTCCAGTTGCAGAAAGACTTGATCGCGCGCGGGATGACCGGGGCCGAAGCGCATCCGCTGTCGCGTCCCCCCGAAGTGGAAGCGGAAGCAGCCAACCGCGCGATCGCCATTGCCAACGTGCTGGGCACGCCGGTGTACATCGTCCACGTTTCGTGCGAAGAGTCGCTCGATGCGATTGCCCGTGCCCGCGCCAAGGGCCAGCGCGTGTATGGCGAAGCGCTGGCCGGCCACCTGGTCATCGACGACAGTGTCTATAAAAATCCCGATCCGGCCTACGCGCGCGCCCACGTGATGAGCCCACCGTTCCGCAGCAAGCACCACCAGGCCGCGCTGTGGCATGGCTTACAAAGCGGGAATTTGCACACCACCGCCACCGACCACTGCACTTTCTGCGCCGAGCAAAAAAGCATGGGCGCGGATGACTTCACGCGCATCCCGAACGGCTGCGGCGGCGTCGAAGAACGCATGGCGGTGATCTGGGATGCAGGTGTAAATACCGGCTTGCTGTCGCCGTCCGAATTCGTCAAGGTTACGTCCACCAACGCAGCGCAGATTTTCAATATGTATCCGCGCAAAGGCGTGATTGCGGTCGGCGCCGACGCCGATATCGTGGTCTGGGATCCGGAAGGCACGAAGACGCTATCCGCCGCGACCCAGCATTCAAAGGGCGGCTTCAATGTATTCGAAGGCCGCCTTGTCCGCGGTATCCCGCGTTACACCATCGCTGCCGGCAAGGTCGTCTATGCCAACGGCGAGCTGCGCGCTGAAGAAGGCGCCGGACGCCATATCGACCGGCCTGCGTTTGTCACCACCACCACTACTCACGTCCACAAAGAGGCCGCATGAATAACCTACGCATCAAGGGCGAGCGCCTGTGGGACTCGTTGATGACCCTGGCGCAGATCGGCGCGACGGCAAAGGGCGGTGTCAAGCGCCTGGCGCTGACTGACCTGGACCGGCAGGGCCGCGACCTGGTCGTCGGCTGGGGCAAGGAGGCGGGCCTGTCGATTACTGTCGACCAGATCGGAAATGTCTTCATGCGCCGGGAGGGGACCAATCCTGCGCTCGCGCCAGTCGTTACCGGCAGCCATATCGACACGCAGCCGACAGGCGGTAAATTCGATGGCAACTACGGCGTGCTGGCTGGCCTGGAAGTGATCCGCACGCTGAACGATCACCATATCCAGACCGAGGCGCCGATCGAGGTCGCGTTCTGGACCAATGAAGAAGGCTCGCGTTTCGTGCCGGTGATGATGGGCTCCGGTGTGTTTTGCGGCGCCTTCAGCCTGGAGACGGCGTACGCCGCCAAAGATACCGAAGGCTTGACGGTGAAGGATGAACTGGAGCGCATCGGCTACCTGGGCAGCCAGGTGCCGGGCGACCATCCGATCGGCGCGTATTTTGAAACGCATATCGAGCAGGGCCCGGTGCTGGAAGACGCCGACAAGGTCATCGGCGTGGTGCCGGCGGTCATGGGCCTGTCGTGGTACGACTGCGTGGTGTCCGGCATGGAAGCGCATGCCGGGCCCACGCCGATGGGTCTCCGGAAGGACGCGTTACAGGTCGCCACAGTGATCATGCAGGAAGTCGTGGCAATCGCACATCGCTACCCGCCGTACGGCCGGGGCACGGTGGGCATGGTGCAGGTGTTTCCCAACAGCCGTAATGTGATTCCGGGTGAAGTGAAATTCTCGATCGACCTGCGCAATGTGAACGACGCACTGCTGAACACGATGCACGAGGAGATCCTCGCCTTTATCGACCAGACCAGCAAAAGTACGGGCCTGGCGATTGCCATTGACCGCATGTCGTATTTCGCACCGTGCCCGTTCCATCCGGACTGCGTCGATGCCGTGCGCGCCGCCACGGCCGAGCTGGGTTACTCGACCATGGATGTGGTGTCCGGGGCTGGCCACGATGCCATTTATGCCGCCCGCCTGGCGCCGGCCGGCATGATCTTCGTGCCGTGCAAGGATGGCATTAGCCACAATGAAATCGAGGATGCGCGGCCGGATCATCTGGAAGCTGGCTGCAACGTCTTGCTGCTGGCCATGTTGGAGCGCGCAAAAGTTGTTGCAAACTAAATGTTGTTTTTTAGTTAGGCGTTGTCCTACAAGAGGTGGTAGTCGTCTCCGATACGTGCGTACGGGTTGGCTTGATAGTGTGTCACACCACACTTATTCAGGAGCTCCGCATGCGCGCATTGACTTACCACGGCAGCCACGACGTCCGCGTCGACAACGTCCCCGATCCTATCCTGCAGCAACCTGACGACATCCTGTTGCGCGTCACCGCTACCGCTATTTGCGGTTCCGATCTACACATGTACCGCGGCAAAATTCCTGCCATGGAAAGCGGCGATATCCTCGGCCACGAGTTCATGGGCGAAGTGGTCGAAACCGGTGCTGGCGTCACCAACCTGGTGAAAGGCGACCGCGTCGTGGTGCCGTTTGTCATCGCTTGCGGCAGTTGCTTCTTTTGCGATCTGCAGGCTTTCTCCGCGTGTGAAACCACCAATCCGGATCGCGGCGCCATCATGAACAAAAAGAGCCTGCGCTCCGGTGCGGCGCTGTTTGGTTTCAGTCATTTATATGGTGGTATTCCGGGCGGCCAGGCGGAATACGTGCGGGTGCCGAAAGCAAATGTCGGCCCGATCAAGGTGCCCAACACGCTCGCCGATGAACAGGTGCTGTTCCTGTCCGACATTCTGCCAACCGGTTATCAGGCAGTGGTGAATACCGAGGTGAAAAAAGGCGGCTCGCTGGCGATTTTCGGTGCCGGTCCCGTCGGACAAATGGCAGCGGCATCGGCGCGGATGATGGGGGTGGAAAAAATATTCATGGTCGATCATCACGCCTACCGTCTCGCATTCGCCCAGGAAACCTACGGCGTCATCCCGATTAATTTCGACGATGTCGATGCTGCCGAAGTCATTCTCGAAGCGACGAGTAACCGCGGTGTCGATGGCGTGGTAGATGCAGTAGGCTTCGAAGCCAAGGGCAGCGCGTTGGAAACCGTGATGGCCAATCTGAAGCTGGAAGGCTCCAGTGGCAAAGCACTGCGCCAGTGTATCGCTGCATGCCGCCGGGGCGGGATTATCAGCGTACCGGGCGTGTATGCCGGTTTCATTCACGGCTTCCTGTTTGGCGACGTGTTTGAAAAAGGCATCGGCTTTAAAACCGGTCAGACCCACGTGCAGAAATTCATGCCGGAGTTGTTGAAGGCAATCGAGGAAGGGAAGCTGCACCCGAATGCCATCATTTCTCACCGCATGAATCTCAGCCAGGCGGCCGAGGGTTATAAAATCTTCGACAAGAAGGAAGAAGACTGCCGCAAGGTTGTCCTGACGCCTTAATGGAATCGAATAACCTGCTGCGCGTTGCACTAGCGGTCTGCGATGCTCGCTGTACATTCGTACAGCTCCGCTTCTCAACCACTACTTCTGCCGCTCGCGACGGTTCTTCGAGTCCCTTCAAGCAACGTTCCGGAAAAAATCCAGCAAGACGCCGGCAGCAATGTCGGCGTCGTCTGCTGTCATGGTTTCCAGCCGGTTATGGCTGATGCCGCCATTGCCGCAGCGCGTAAATAACATCGCGACGTCGGTGATGGCCGCCATTGCTATCGCATCGTGGCCGGCACCGGAAAGTAAATCGAATCGCGGCAATCCGGCGCGTTCGACCGCATATCCCAAGAGCGACATCAGGCGCGGCGCGCACGGCGCCGCCGACGCTTCCACCACTTTGCGCACCGACGCCTCTATCTGCCTGCGTGCGCAAATGGCATCGAGTCCCGATAAAATATCTGCCACGGCTTCGAGGCGCAGCACATCATCTGCAGCGCGGATGTCGAGCGACAGATTGCACTGCCCAGGAATCACATTCACCGAGCCATGCGGCACCTGCAACTGGCCCACGGTACCTACCAGCGAACCACGACCGCTACACCGCGCTTCCACCAGCAGCACGATTTCGGCCGCCGCCGCTGCGGCATCCTTGCGCATTGTCATCGGCGTGGTGCCGGCGTGGCTGGCCAGCCCGGTCAACTCCACCAAAAAGCGCGAACTGCCGGCAATTGCCGTCACCACGCCCAGCGGCAGGCCGCGTTCCAGCAGCACCGGGCCCTGCTCGATGTGCACCTCGACGTAGCCCAGTATTTGTGCCGGATCGCGGGCAATGGCCGGGATGGCCGTCACATCGTGGCCATTAGCCATCAAGGCATCGCGCATCGTTACGCCATCGGCATCGACCTGGTCGAGCTGATCCATATCGAAACGTCCGGTGAGAGCGTTACTGCCTAAAAAGGTGCTGCGAAAACGGACGCCTTCTTCTTCGGCAAAAGCGACCACGTCGAGGTGGTACGGCAGGCGCTCGCCGCGGCCATGCAGGAAACGGACGACGGCAATCGGCAGCAGGATGCCGAGGCGGCCATCGTACTTGCCGCCATCGCGCACGGTGTCGTAATGCGAGCCGGTGATGAAGGTTTTGGCGGATGGATCGTGCGCAGCATAACGGCCCACGACATTGCCGACCGCATCGATATGCGCGTCCATTCCCGCGGCGATCATCCATTCGCGCAATTGCTGCGCGGTGCGCATGTGCGCCGGCGTCATGTAGGCGCAGGTGAGATTGTCGTCGGCATCGCTCCAGGCGCCAATGGTTTCGGCCCACTCCATGATGGCGGGGCCGAATGCGAGGCGCACATTGCATAAATCGTTGAGGCGGATTTCGGCGATGCGGTGCACCTGGCGCAGGCATTCGGCCAATTCATCGGCGCGCTGGTGACGCAGGCGCCGGCTGAAGGTGGCGATAATCTCCTGGCGCGACAAACCCGATCCCGTCGGCCCTTTGACCGCGAGGATAAAGGGAAAGCCGAATTTCGCGTTGTATGCCGCATTCAACCGGTGCAGTTGCGCATATTCTTCAGCGCTGCACAGATTTAATCCCGAGGCTGCCTGTTCGTTGGTGGACTCCGCAGTCAATTCACCGGCAATGGCGGCTTTGCCCGCCAACTCCGGGTGGGCGCGCAGTAATGCCAATTGCTGCTCCTCGCTGCCAGCCTGCACTGCCGCCTGCAATGCCTGCTTCAATGCGGCGATGCTGGCAAAGGGGCGCATCGATGCTGCCGCCGCCGGTATCCACGGCGAATGCTCGTAAATGCCGCGCAGGGTTTCAACGAAGATCAGCGGATCGCAGGCATTCAGGTCGGACAGAGTGGTCATGATCGAAAAGTGAGTAGGTAATGAATTATTTTTGCACGAGTGCGCGCGCCGCTGCAGTGACATGATCGCGCAGCCATTTATGTTCCGGCGACTGGTGCACGCGTTCATGCCACAACTGATAAAACCGCATCGGCGGAAATTTGACCGGCGGCGCATAGGTTTTCAATGGCAGCGTCTTTTCATAAAAACGCATGAACTGGCGGCCGGTGGTCAGTACCAGGTCAGTTTGCGTCAGCATGTACGGAATCAAACCGAAATAAGGCGACTCCACCGCGATCTTGCGCTGCATGCCCTGACGATCGAGAAAGGCATCGATGACGCCCTGATAACCGGGCAGCATCTGCGATGGCGCCACGTGCGGCAAACCCAGATAATCGTCGACCGTCATCGCGTCGACAGCGGTGCGCTTTGCATACGGGCTGTCGGCGCGCATGGTGCAGACGATCGGGTCTTCGAATAGTTTCGAGATATGCAGGTGGGCGGGTGGTTCATCCCAGTTGGCAATCACCAGGTCGACGTCGCCGTCGGACAGCATACGCACATAATCCATGCCGGCGCCCAGGCTGTGGATCACCACGCGGCTGTTGGGCGAGCCACGGCGTAGCGCGGCTACAACATTCGGCAAAAACTGGCTGTCCAGATAGTCAGGTGCGGCAATATGGAAAGTGCGCGTGGCTTCCTGCGGCAAGAACGCGGTCTTTTTCTGGAACAGGTTTTCTGTTTCGTCGAGGATGCGTTTCGCCGGTAACAGCAAGCTCTCGCCATGTTGGGTGGGCACCATGCCGCGCGCGCCGCGGACCAGCAGCGGATCGCCGGTGAGGTCACGCAATTTGCGCAGCGAGGCCGAAATCGATGGCTGCGGCTGGTTCAGTTTCAGCGCCACGCGCGACACGTTCTTTTCCACCAGCAGCAGGTACAAGATGCGAATCAGGTGGATGTCGAGGTGCTGGGGCAGGGCGGCCATTATGTCTTTGTTATGCGTTTTGGAGTATGTTGAATATACTTGATTATTCATGTTGCTGGAATTAAAGCAGCTTATCTTGATCAATTAAACTGGCAAGGAATTCCGCATGGATGTGTTGGTCCCGTATGGCCTTGAATGGCTCAATTTGCTGGTGCGCTGGCTGCATGTGATCACCGGCATTGCCTGGATCGGCGCGTCGTTTTATTTCGTCTGGCTGGACAACAATATCCGCCCGCCGGCACCGGGTTCCGAACTGGCAAAGAAGGGTGTGTCGGGTGAACTGTGGGCCGTCCACGGTGGCGGCTTTTACAATCCGCAAAAATACCTGGTGGCACCAAGCGAATTGCCGAAGGAGCTGCACTGGTTCAAATGGGAAGCCTATTCGACGTGGCTGTCCGGCTTCGCTCTGCTGACCATTGTTTATTATTTCAATGCGCAGGCGATGATGGTCGACCGCAGCGTGGCCGACCTGTCCAGCCTGCAGGCCATTGGCCTGGGTTTGGGTAGCCTTGTCGTCGGCTGGACCGTCTACGATCTGCTGTGCCGCTCGAAGCTCGGCCAGCACGACCTCGCATTTGGCGCCGTGATTTTTGCTTTCCTCGTTGCGAGCGCGTACGTGCTGACCCACTACCTGAGCGGCCGCGCTGCGTACATCCACGTCGGCGCCATGATCGGCACGATGATGGTGGCCAATGTACTGATGCTGATCATTCCCGGCCAGCGCAAGATGGTCAACGCCATGCTGGCTGGCCAAAAGCCGGACCCGATCCACGGCTTGAAAGCCAAGCAGCGCAGCGTCCACAACAATTACTTCACGCTGCCCGTGCTGTTCATCATGATCAGCAACCACTATGCCATGACGTACCGGCACGAGCACGCGTGGGCGGTGCTGGGGGCGATCATGCTGGCCGGCGTGTTGATCCGCCATTTCTTCAACCTGAAACACCGCGGCCGCATCGCTTTCCAATATCCAGCGCTGGGGCTGGCGCTGCTGATCGGCGTGGCGGTGGCAATTGCGCCGCCCGCACGCGTGGCAGCGCCTGCAGTGCCGTTTGCGCAGGTGCAAACCATCATCAACGCACGGTGCGTGAGCTGTCACGCCGATCATCCAACGCAGCCGGGCTTCGCCGCGGCGCCGCTTGGCGTGGTACTCACCGACAGCAAATCGATCGTCCAGCATGCGGCAAAAATCTACCAGCAGGTGGTGCAATTGAAGGCCATGCCGCTGGCGAACATGACCCAGATGACCGATGCCGAGCGCGCGCAAATTGGCGCCTGGTATGAAGCGGGAGCGAAACAATGACACCGGTAAAACAGCAACTTGTCGACTGGATCGACGCCCACTTCGATGAAGAAGTCGCGTTCCTGCAGGGCGTGGTGCGCATCCCTACCGATACGCCACCGGGCAACAACGCGCCTCATGCCGATGCGGTGGCGACCATGGTCGAAGACTTCGGCTGGACCGTCGAGAAGCACGCAGTGCCAGTACAGCAAGTCGTCGACTATGGCATGGAGAGCATCACCAACCTCATTATCAAGCGTCCGTACGGTGATGGCGGACCCACCATCGCGTTGAATGCGCATGGCGACGTGGTGCCGCCGGGCGAAGGATGGACCAAACCGCCGTACGGGGCCGTGATCGATGACGGTTATATGTACGGCCGCGCGACGGCGGTGTCGAAGGGCGATTTCGCCACCTACATTTTCGCCGTGCGCGCACTCGAAGCGCTGGGGGTGCCCTTGCAAGGCGGCGTCGAGCTGCATTTTACGTATGACGAAGAATTTGGCGGCTTGTTTGGACCAGGCTGGTTGCTGGAACAAAAGTTGACCCGGCCGGATTTCGTCATCGCCGCCGGTTTCAGCTACAACATCGTCACCGCCCACAACGCCTGCCTGCAATTTGAAATTACCGTGCACGGCAAGTCCGGCCACGGCGCGATGCCGGAAACCGGTCACGATGCGCTGCAAGCTGCCACGCGCATCTTGAATGCGATCTACGGGCAATTGCCGGAACTCAAAAAGATCAAGTCGCAAGTGGCCGGCATCGATTCTCCGACCATGCTGGTGGGCCGCATCGATGGCGGCACCAATACCAATGTGGTGCCTGGTCGAGTGACGCTGAAAATGGACCGGCGCATGATTCCGGAAGAAGATCCGGTGGCGGTCGAAGCGCAGGTGCGCAAGCTGATCGAAGATGCGGTGGCTGGTGTCGAAGGCATCCGTATCGATATCAGGCGCCTGTTGCTGTCGCATGCGCTGCGGCCGTTGCCCGGGTCGGAAAAGCTGGTCGCCAGCTTGCAGGAAAATGGCCGCGCCATCATCGGCGAGACGATTCCCGCGCAAGGCACGCCGCTGTATGCCGATGCGCGTTTGTATGGCGAGCACGGCATCCCTGCGGTGCTGTATGGCGCGGGACCGCGCACGGTGCCGGAGTCGAACGCGAAAAAGGCCGATGAAAAGCTGGCGCTGGAAGACTTGCGCCGCGCGACCAAGGTGGTGGCGCTGACACTCCTCGATTTTTTGGGCTGACGCGCTCAGCGGGGATTATTTGTGCACCGTGCCCGCCTCGGGCACGTCTGACGGCGCCACCGTCATCAACAAATCGGCATGATGATGCCCCGTGAAAGCGCTGAACAACGTGCCCTTGACGGTGACGGTTTTGCCCAGTTTCGGGCGCCAGTGCGCGTAGCCTTTTTTGTCGAGTACCAGTTGCACCATCCGGATATCCTTTTGCGCGACATTGTCGAAATCGTCATTGCCCTCCAGTGTGCACACCGGTGCAGCAAGGCGTAAATAAAAACCGGTTTCCGCTTCGTCCCCATCGGCGACAGACTCGAAATTCGGTGGGCCGGGATAGGTTTTTCGAATAAGTTCGCCCCGCAAAGATACCGGGACCGGCTCGTAGTGCAGGCATGCGGCCGCCTGCACGGAGCACATGGAGGAGAGCATCACCACTACCATCAGGACTTTTTTCATTGGAGAGATCCCCAGGAATTTTTGGTATAAAACTATATACCGCCGCATAAAAGCGGGTGTGGTCTTTATGCTGTCTGTCGATATCGTCATCAATGGCAGCACCGCATACGGCGCCGTGAGCTGGTCCCGGAAGTTTCCCATCCGCTTCGAAGTGCCAACCGCGCAGGATGCGACCGACTTGTTTGCGCAGGTGCAGGCAAGCGGCGGAAATGCGCCACCGACGTACTGCAGCACGTGCGCGGATCGCGCTTATTCTGTGCGATTTCCGGCGGCGCTCAAACGCTGCACGCCGACAGTTGCGGACTTACCCGCAGGCGTCGCCATTCCGGAACTCTCTGGACAGAATCCAGTCAGTTTTTCCTGAGGTGTTCTTCACCTGTTTCCACCAGCTTATCCTGGCGTCCCGACCGCCGGCGCCGGGCATTCGGCCAAGTTCGTTCCCACTGGGACGTATTTCCCGGGCGGCGCGCAGAAGATGGTAACTGTGCAGTGCGACGGTGCAGTGGTGTTCGAGGCCACACCGTGCAGCCTTGGCGCGCCGTCATATTGCCGAAATATTCTATGCATATTATATGGCCAATCACGCGCCATGCTGTGGATTAGACGGCCTCCGTAGAATTTGCCGAATCTATTACGTGAGTACGACAATATTGCAAAATATTAAACAGAATGGCGCGCTGCCTCTTATCCACTCTGCGGAAAACTATTTCATGTCCTTCAAGCGTACTTCTATTGCCAGCGCAGTCGCCCTGTGCGCCATGACCACGATCGGTTCTGCCCATGCCAGGGAGGCAAGCGACCCGGCAGGCAACCCGGCCGGCACCGCCACCGATACAAATGGACTGCAATCGGTCATCGTCACCGGCACGCGTGGCAGCAACCGCACCCAGTTCGACACGATGGCCCCGGTCGACGTTTTTACGCGCGAAGATATTGCGGCGGTGGAATCGTCCGATCTGAACGACGTGCTGGCGCAGCTGGTGCCGTCGTACGTCGTGCAGCGCCTGCCCATGGCCGACGGCCAGGTATTCGTGCGCCCGGCTACGCTGCGCGGCCTGTCGCCGGATCAGACTCTGGTCCTGGTCAACGGCCGCCGCTTCCATCGCAGCGCACTGCTGGGTGCGCGCGGTGCACAAGCGCCCGACCTCGCCCAAATCCCGACCAGTGCCATCAAGCGCATCGAAGTGCTGCGTGACGGCGCCTCGGCGCAGTACGGCTCGGACGCGATTGCCGGCGTCATCAATATCATCCTCGACGACAGCGTCGGCACCGAGGTCTCGGTGCGCCATGCGCAATATGGCGAAACCGACGGCAAGGCCAATGAGGTGAACGCGCGAACCGGTTTCAGCGTCGGCGACGGTGGCCGCCTGGCCCTGTTCGCCGAACTGACCAGGTCGGACCCAACCTCGCGCACGCGTCAGCGCCCCGACGCCGTCGCGTTCCAGGCCGCCCATCCTGCACTGAATGTTCCCAATCCGGTGCAGCGCTGGGGCCAGCCGGAACTCGAGAGCAAACGCCTGGGCTACAACCTGACGCTGCCGCTGGGCGACGTCGACGTCTACAGCCATGGCCTGTTCGGCACCAGCAGCGGCACCTCCGATTTCAACTGGCGCAATCCGGATACCAGCACCACGGCCTACAACGCCAGCAGCGCCTTCCCGGGCTTCAATCTGCGCACGCTGTATCCGCTTGGCTTCAGCCCGCAGTACAGCAACGAGCAGGATGATGTCCAACTGGTGGCGGGCGTGCGCGGGCGCTTCACTGAACGTTTAAGCTGGGATCTGAGCGCGTCCTACGGGCGCAATCGCATCGATTACGACCTGGCCAATTCCATCAACGCCTCGATGGGGCCGCTCAGTCCGACGGCGTTCTACCTGGGCCGCCTGTCCCAGGCCGAAAAAATTGCCGGTGCCAACTTCAACTACGAGCTGCCCCTGGCCAGCCTGGCGCAGCCAGTCAACATCGCGTTCGGCCTGGAAGCGCGTAACGAAACCTACAGCGTCAAGGCGGGCGACCCGGCGTCGTACGCCGTCGGTCCTGGCGCCGCCACCGGCCTGGATGCGAACGCCAACGGCGCCCCTGGCTTCAGCGAGCGCCAGGCCGGCAGCTGGAAACAGGACAGCTACGCCGCCTACCTGGATGTCGAGGTGCCCTTGACGCGCCGCTGGAGCGTGGGCGTGGCCAGCCGTTACGAGCATTTTTCCGAATTCGGCAGCAATGTCGATGGCAAGGTGTCGGCGCGCTTTGCGGCGACCCCTGATTTCGCACTGCGCGGTTCGTATTCGACCGGCTTTCGCGCGCCGACACCGGGCCAGCTGAACACCAGCAGCACGTCGCAGGGCCTCGATACCAAGACGCTGCTCGTGTTTACCAGCGGCCGCCTGGCGAATAACGATCCGCTGGCGGTGGCCCTGGGCGCGCAGCCCCTGCAGCCGGAAAAGTCGAAAAACCTGTCGCTCGGCTTCACCTGGAAAAGCCGGGCCGGTTTCTCCGGTTCGGTGGACGTGTACGACATCAAGCTGGCCGACCGGTTCAGCACCTCGGCGTCGTTCACGGTGCCGGCCGGCGTGGCCAACCCGCTGCGCTACACGTCGATCAATTACTTCACCAACGACTTCGACACCACCACGCAAGGCATCGACATTGTCGGCAATTACCTGCGCCGCGTGGGCGAGGGCAAGCTGAATACGACGCTCGCGTGGAACTACAACACCACCTCGGTGGACGGCGGCAAATCCAGCGTCGCCACGAATGCGGCGCAGCGCACCGTCTTCGAAGAGCGGCTGCCGCGCCAGAAAGCCACCTTCAGCACGACCTACGACGTGGGCCAGTGGAGCGCGCTGGGGCGCGTGCGCCACTACGGCGCCTGGACCGACAGCACCGGCAACGCCACCGGCGACATTTTTCAGCGCTTCGGCGCCATTCAGTTCCTCGACCTCGCGGCCAGTTTCAAGGTCACCGACAAACAGACACTGCGCTTCGGCATCGATAACGTTCTCGACAAGTACCCGGACGAGGCGACCTTCCAGGCCAGCCGCGGCCTGATCTATTCGCGCAATGCGCCGTACGACACGGACGGGCGCAAGCTGTATGTCGAATACAAGGTGAAGTTTTGAGGCCCGACGGCGCGCGCCGCGCGCTGCTGCGCGCCGGGCTGCTGCTGCCGGCATCGATGGCCGCAGGCGCGGCGCCAGCAATGGCGC
>JALYUM010000083.1 GCA_030853745.1 Pseudomonadota bacterium
GGCACCACGATCGGTTTGTTGCCGTGTCCGTAACGGTTCATGAACAAGCCTTCCAGCCCGATCTCCGGCTGGCGGCAAGCCACCAGGTCGGCCAGTACCCGGCCTGAACCGCATGCCATCGTCCAGCCCAGCGTACCGTGGCCGGTGTTCAGGAACAGGTTTTTGAACGGTGTCGGGCCGATAACCGGGGTGCCGTCCGGTGTCATCGGGCGCAGGCCGCACCAGAAGTCGGCCTTGCTGACATCGCCGCCGGCGGGGAACAGGTCGGTCACCGAGTGCTCCAGCGTGTCGCGCCGGGCCTTGTGCAGACGCAGGTCGTAGCCGGCAATTTCGGCCGTGCCGCCGACGCGGATGCGGTCGCCCAGGCGCGTGATGGCGACCTTGTAGGTTTCGTCCATGATGGTCGATTCGGGTGCGCCGGCGGCGTCCGTGATGGGCACCGTGATCGAGTAACCTTTGACGGGGTACACGGGAATGCGGATGCCCACCTGGCGCAGCAGCAGTGGCGAAAAGCTGCCCAGCGCGACGACAAAACTGTCGGCCGTGAACGTGCCTTCCGACGTCTTCACGCCGGTGACCTTGTCGCCCTCGGTCACCAGATTGTCAATCGTGACGTTCTGGCGGAACGTGACGCCCAGGCTGGCCGCCATTTTCGCCAACGCCTGCGTGAACTTGAAGCAGTCGCCAGTTTCGTCGCCCGGCAACTGCAGCCCGCCGACGAATTTTTCGCGCACGCGGGCCAGGGCTGGTTCGACAGCTTCGCAGCCTTTCGCATCGAGCACGTTGTACGGCACCTTGTACTGGTCGAGCACGGCGATGTCGGTGGCGGCGCCTTCCAGCTGGGCCTGATTACGGAACAGCTGCAGCGTGCCCTTGGCGCGGTCGTCGTACGTGATGCCGGTGTCGGCGCGCAGCTGCACCAGGCAGTCGCGGCTGTACTCGGCCAGGCGCACCATGCGGCCCTTGTTGATGTTGTAGCTCTTGTGATTGCAGTTGGACAGCATCTGGAACATCCAGCGCCACATTTCCGGGTCGAGCGACGGGCGCACCACCAGCGGACTATGCTGCATCATCAGCCATTTGACGGCTTTCGCGGGCACGCCAGGTCCGGCCCACGGTGCCGAATAGCCCGGCGACACTTCCCCGGCGTTGGCAAAACTGGTTTCCAGACCGGCCGCACTCTGGCGGTCGATGACGGTGACTTCATGGCCGGCCCTGGCCAGGTAATATGCCGACGTCACGCCAATGACGCCACTTCCCAAAACGATGATTTTCACGACGATCCTTAAACGTTCATTGAGACTTTACGATGCCGGGCGCAGCATACCGCAGCTGGTCCAGCCACTCCAGCAGTGGAATTGTGGCCGGTAGCAACGGCGCAACACCCACCGCCCCCTGCCACGCAAACGCCTGCCCTTCCAGGCTTTGCGGCTCGCCCTGCCAATGCCGGCTGATATAAAAATGCAGGCGCACATGCGCGTGTTCGTACACGTGTTCGACGCCGCACCACGGTTCGGCATCGACGATGTGGATGCCCAGTTCTTCGACGAATTCGCGCTGCAGCGCCGCGAAAATATCCTCGCCTGCTTCGACTTTCCCGCCCGGGAATTCCCAATAGCCGGCGTACGGCTTGCCATCCGGACGCTGGCCCAGCAGCACGTCGCCATTCGGCTGCATCAGGATGCCGACGGCGACGTCGATGGGGCTCGCGCGCGCGTCAGTCATCGGCCATCCGGCCCGCGTAATCGCGCGCAAATTGCCAGGCCACCCGGCCCGAGCGCGAACCGCGCTGCAAGGCCCAGCGCAGCGCTTCCATGCGCGCGCTGTCGATCTGGTCAAGCGTGCAGCCGAAGCTGGCCAGCCAGTGCGCGCAGATGGCGAGATAGTCGTCCTGCTTGAATGGATAAAACGAAATCCACAAGCCGAAACGCTCCGACAGCGAGATTTTTTCCTCCACCGTTTCGCCCGGATGCAGGTCGCCGTCGTCGCCGGTTTTGTAGCTGCCGTTGTCCGACATTTTTTCCGGCATCAGGTGACGCCGGTTCGAGGTCGCGTAGATCAGCACATTGTCCGACTGCGCGGCAATCGACCCATCCAGCGCCACCTTCAACGCCTTGTAGCCGGCCTCGCCCTCTTCGAACGACAGGTCATCGCAGAAAATAATGAACCGCTCGGGGCGGCCGGCCACCAGGTCGACGATGTCGGACAGGCTGCCCAGATCGGCTTTATCGACTTCAATCAGGCGCAGCCCCTCGCCGGCAAAGCTGTTCAGGCAAGCCTTGATCAGCGACGATTTGCCGGTACCGCGCGCGCCCGTCAGCAGCACATTATTGGCCGGACGGCGGCGCACGAACTGGCGCGTGTTCTGTTCGATCTGCTGCTTTTGCGGGCCGATGTTCTGCAGGTCGGCCAGGGTGATGGTCGACGCGTGCATCACCGGCTGCAAATAGAAACCGCGCCCGTGCATATTCGCGCGCCAGCGAAATGCGTGGCTGCGCTTCCAGTCCGGTTCCCGCGCACCGACAGCCGGCAGCACGGCTTCCACGCGCGCCAGTAACGCTTCGGCGCGCTGCAGGAATTGGTCCAGCGTCGTCATCTTACGAGCGGTAGTCGGCGTTGATCGTCACGTACTCGTGCGACAGATCGCAGGTCCAGACGGTGGCGCTGGCAGCACCACGGCCAAGCGTCACGCGCACGGTGATTTCGCTTTGCTGCATCACGCGCTGACCGTCGGCCTCCTGGTAATCCGGATTGCGCCCGCCGTTTTTCGCGACCCACACATCGTCCAGGTACATATCGAGGCGCGTGACATCGAGATCGTCGACGCCGGCGTAACCGATGGCGGCCAAGATGCGGCCCAGGTTCGGGTCGGACGCAAAAAACGCGGTTTTTACCAGCGGCGAGTGCGCAATCGAATACGCGATCTTGCGGCATTCTTCCAGCGAAGTGCCCTGCTCCACCGTGATGGTAATGAACTTGGTAGCGCCTTCGCCATCGCGGATGATTTGCTGCGCCAGGTTACGCGACAGATCGGTCACTGCATCGCGGAGCGCTGCGTAATCGGGACTATCAACGCTGTCGATGACCAGCGTGCCAGCGCCCGTAGCAATGAGCACGAACGAATCGTTGGTCGACGTGTCGCCATCGATGGTGATGCAGTTGAACGACTGGTCAGCGGCGTAGCGCACCAGTTGATCGAGCACCGGCTGCGCAACTTTCGCGTCGAAGGCCAGATAGCCCAGCATGGTTGCCATGTTCGGCTTGATCATGCCGGCGCCCTTGCTGATGCCGGTCATCGTGACCAAGTGCCCGCCGATGACGACTTCCCGCGAGCCGGCCTTCGGCTGGGTGTCGGTGGTCATGATGGCTTCGGCTGCGTTGAACCAGTTGTCCGCTTTTAAATTGGCGATAGCAGCAGGCAGACCGGCGACGATTTTTTGCACCGGCAGCGGTTCCAGAATCACGCCGGTAGAAAATGGCAGTACCTGTTCCGGCGCGCAGCCCAGTAAGTCCGCCAGCGCGGCGCAGGTGGCCTGCGCGTTCGCATAACCCGTCTCGCCAGTGCCGGCATTGGCGTTACCCGTATTGACCACCAGCGCGCGGATCGGCGCGCCGCCCTCCGTCACCTTTTGCAGATTGGCTTTACTCACCTGCACCGGCGCGGCGCAAAAACGGTTGGTGGTAAATACGCCGGAAACAGTGGCACCATCCGCCAGCTTCATGACCAGCACGTCCTTGCGGCCGGGTTTCTTGATACCGGCTTCGGCATAGCCGATTTCGATGCCGTTGACGGGATGCAGCGCAGCTGCGACGGGAAGCGGTGAATTGACGGCCATGGCGATATCCAGCGTAAGAATGCGAAGGCATGATTGTACCGTTTTGCAGCGCGCACGCGCCGTGCGCAATGGTTGAAGCCAGGCTTAAATTCCGGCATTGACAGGATGACTTTCGGTGAGGCTTGCTTGATAATCGAAAACATTACAACCAATAAAACTGACCATGACCCGTCCTGTCCTGCGCGCTGTTGGCGCACTGTTGTCCCTTGCGACCTTGCCGGCGTTCGCCGCCGGTCAAACCACGCCGGTGCCTGCCGGCGCCATCGTCGTGCAGCAGCCGCCCATGCGCACATCAGGCACCACTGTCAAGCCGAAGCTGGTGCCAAAGCCGCCTTCACCCACCTTCCTGGCGTTGAGCGCAGCGGGCCGGGAAATCATGGCAGGACACAAGCTGGGCGCGTACGCCGCCTGGATGGCCACCCTGCCCGGCTTTCGCTTTTCGCCCGCCACGTCGAAACAGCTCATCAAGCAACTGGGCACCGACAAGCTGTTCTCGGTGAAGCGTCAGGACGTGCCAGGCGGCGGCCAGGACTACCGGTTCATCGCGCCGGCCCTGCGCCACACCGACCCGGATGGCAGCACTTTTTCGTGGGACATGGTCCAGGGCAGCGCAAAAATCGCGGCCGATCGCATCAATATCGTCAACCAGCTCACTGCGCCGCGCTTCACGGCCGAAGACAAAACCTTCCGCCTCGACGTGCGTGACGTGTCCGTGGCCTCCACCAGCCAGGACGCCGGCATCGGTTATGGCGACATGACAGGCGAGATCAGGCATGTGCAGGTGCTGTCGAAAGCCGATGGCAGCAACGTGGCACTGGACGGCCTGTTTGGCAAGCTCGGCGTCAAGGATGAGGGCGCCACCGTCAGCATGTATTACGAAACCGGCGTGCGCACGCTCACTGCCACGGACGAACGCATCGACGACCTGCATCTGTCCATGCACTTCAATGGCCTCGACAAGGCAGCACTCGACCAGGTCGGCAAACTGGGCCAGAACATGAAAGAGCAACAGGCCCGGCTGGCCAAATTGTCGCCGGAAGCGCAGCACGCCGCCATGCAGGAACAATTCGTCAAACCGTTCCTGCGCCAGATGGGCGCGGCGGTCACCGGCAAGGGCGCATCGATTGTGCTGGACGATTTCAGTTTCGGCTACCGCGGCAACAAAGCCAGCATGCGCGGCCAGCTGCAACTGGACAATGTCACGCCGGCAGACTTCGATCAACCGGCTGCGCTGATCAGGAAAGTCGTGGGCCACGCCGACATCCAGGTGCCGCTGCCCATGCTGCGCGCCTTTTTCAACGCCAACGCGCGCAAACAGCTGGCCAAAATGCAGTCCGGCGCCGACGCAGCCACCATCGAAAAGGCCGGCCTGCAAGGCTACAACGCTGCGTTGCAACAGGCTGTCGCCAGCGGCTACGTGAAGGTCGATGGCGACATGCTGGTCACCTCGATCGACATTCGCGACGGCAATATGCTCATCAACGGCAAGCCTTTCCAGCCACCTAAACCGACGGCACCGGTAGCGGCAGTCGACAGCGCTGCCGGCATAATGCGTGCGCGCCGCATTGCCGACAAATGTACCCTGCCCGACTTCCCGTCCGACGTCATCGCCAAAGACAGCGCGCTGGCCATGTCGCTGCGGCTGACCGTGAATGCCGATGGCAGCGTGGCGAACCTGGCGCTGGCACGCAGCAGCGGTTGGCCTGATTACGACAAGGCCGTGCTCGCTCTAGCGGCGCGCTGCACCTATATTCCTGCGCTGAAGGACGGCAAGCCGATCGCCGTGCCGACGATGTGGGAAGTCGTGCGCGTACCAGGCACGGTACACCCTTGAGCCAGCCTGACCTCTCCGCCGGGCGGCGCAACCTGTTCAGTTCAGTGTTTTCGCTGGCCATCATCGCCAGCGCACTGTTCGTCACGCAGCGCTTCGTGTTGCCGCTACTGTGGGCAGCCATCCTCTGCATCGCTACGTGGCCGCTGTTCCTGCGCATGCTGCGTGCGTGCCGCGGCCATCACGTCGCCGCGGCAGCCGCTACCACCCTGATCAGCGCGCTGGTGTTCGTCACACCGCTGGTACTGGGCGTGGTGCAGGCGGCGCACCAGGCGCCGGCGCTGGCCGCGATGGTAGCCAACGCCAATAATGCCGGCATCGATGCACCGCAATGGCTGCTGAAAATCCCCATGGGCGGCACTGAAATTTACAACTGGTGGGCCGCAACGCTGGGCCAGCCGCATGGGCTGGCACATTTGCTGCAGGACGGTTCCATTGCACGCTTGCATTCGGCCAGCGAGGTGCTGCGCTCGGTGGGCGCAAACACCCTGCACCGCATGATCGATGTCGGCTTCGCGTTCATGGCGCTGTTCTTTTTTTACAAGGATGGACTGGCGCTGCGGCGCCAGGTCAGCGCCATTGGCGACCATCTGATTGGCACGGCACGCTGGACACTGTACTCAACCAAGGTGCCGACTGCCGTGCGCGCGACCGTCAACGGCCTGGTGCTGGTCGGCCTGGCCGAAGGCGTGTTGCTGGGCATCGCCTATGAACTGGCCGGTGTGCCCTCGGCCGTGCTGTGGGCAGCTGCCACCGGCGTGCTGGCAATTATCCCATTCGGTGCGCCGCTGGCTTTTGGTGCCGTCGCGCTGATGTTGCTGCTCCAGGGCAGCACGGTGGCGGCCATTGCCATTCTCGCCTGGGGCACGGCGGTACTGTTCGTGGCCGACCATTTCGTGCGCCCTACCATCATTGGCAATGCCACGGCGCTGCCCTTCCTGGCGGTATTGCTGGGGATTCTGGGTGGGGTGGAAACGCTGGGATTGATTGGCCTGTTTGTGGGCCCGGTCGTGATGACCTTGTTCGTGACGCTGTGGCACGAAGAAAAACTATTTGGGCGCGAACAGGAGTAACCCCATACGCGCCCGGTACTACACATAAAGCCCGTCCGGCGGTCTGTCCACCGGACGTGTTTCATTCCATTATTTTACGCCATTCGCGCGATTCACGGCTTCGGCCTTTGGATGCGACTCGTTCGTGCCTGGTGCTTTGTTGTGCATGGCGCCATTGCTGGTGCCGGTAGCGTTCATGTCGCTGCCCGACGCGGTGGTGCCCGCGGCGCCGGTGCTACCCATTGCGCTCGTGTCGGTGCCCATGTTCGCGCCGCTCGCGGTGCTGGTTGGGTCGGCGCTGGAACCGGTGCCCGCGCCGCCTGGCGTGGTGGCATTGGTCAGGTTGGTGCCCGCAGTGGCGCTGTCTGGATTAACCACGGCCGGCTGTGCTGCAGTGGTGGCAGTGGTGTCGGTCGTCGCGGTGCCATTCGTGGCGCCGGCGGTGTTGGCATCATGTTTCGGACCGCATGCCGAGAGGCCCATGGCCAGGATGCCTGCGAGAAGAATGCTGATTGGCTGTTTCATGTTTGTTACCTCTTGGATAAGATTAAGTGGCCTCGATTATGGCTACAGTGTGGCTGGGCTACCATCGGCGCACTGCGCTGTTACCTGTAGGACAAGGCGGACACTATGGTTGTGCGGAAATAGAATGCTGCCTTAGTTGGCGGCTTTGTCCTTGGTGCCGCTGGCGGTCTTGCTTGGCTCGGCGCTGACGCCGGTGCCAGGTCCACCCGGAGCAGTGGCGTTGGTCAGGTTGGTGCCGGCTTTGGCAGCATCCGGATTGACAACGTCGGTCTGGTGACCGGAACCCATTTGGCCGGAGTTGGCAGTGTCGTGCTTCGGGTTGCAGGCAGCGATGCCAATGGCCAGCAGGCCGGTGCACAGGATGGTGATGGGGGTTTTCATGATGGTGCTCTCGTGGTTGCTGATAAGTTGCCACGATTATCGCAACTGCCGAACCAGGCCACCATCGGCGCAGCGCGCTGTTTCCTGTAGGACAGAACGGACAAAAAAAGCAGCCCGGAGGCTGCTTTGTTTTGCTGATGAATTTCGGCTGAATTTCGGCTGAATTTCGGCTGAACTACTGCTGAATCACGGCTGAACCGCTGCTGACGTTTATGCCAGCTTGCCGTGGCAAGCTTTGAACTTCTTGCCGCTGCCGCAAGGGCAAGGATCGTTGCGGCCGACCTTCACGCCATCGTATGTATTCGCATCGTCACCGACCAGCGAGGCAGGGGCGATGGGCGACGACGTCGGCGCAAACAGGTCTTCCGGCGCCGATGCAGGATTGAAGTCGGCGTGCTGGTAATTCACGTTTTCCACCGCTGGATGCGACGCCGCAATGGCCGCTTCCGCCGCATCGATTTCTTCACGCGTCTGGATGCGCACCGTCATGATCTGGCGCGTTACCTCGAGCTTGATTTCATCGAGCATGCTGGAAAACAGTTCGAACGCTTCGCGCTTGTATTCTTGCTTCGGGTTCTTTTGCGCATAGCCGCGCAGGTGGATACCCTGGCGCAAATGGTCGAGCGCCGACAGGTGTTCGCGCCAGTGGCTGTCGACGCTTTGCAGCATCACATTGCGCTCGAAGCCGCCAAACGATTCCTTGCCGACCACGTCGATTTTCGCCGCGTACGACGCTTCGGCCGCGGCCTGCACGCGTTCGAGGATTTCTTCGTCGTTCAGGTTGCTGTCTGCCGCCAGCACTTCGGCCAGCGGCACGTGCAAATGCCATTCATTGGCCAGCACGGTTTGCAGCGCCGCGATGTCCCACTGCTCTTCCACCGATTCGGCCGGCACGTGCACCCGCACGACGTCGTTGAAAACGCTGCTGCGCAAAGACGCGATGAGATCAGAAATATCGGTCGTTTCCAGCAACTCGTTACGCTGGGTGTAGATCACCTTGCGCTGGTCGTTGGCGACGTCATCGTATTCCAGCAGTTGCTTCCTGATGTCGAAGTTGCGCGCTTCCACCTTGCGTTGCGCGGTTTCGATCGAACGCGACACGATGCCCGCTTCAATCGGCTCGCCTTCCGGCATTTTCAGGCGATCCATGATCGAACGCACGCGGTCGCCGGCGAAAATGCGCAGCAGCGCGTCGTCGAGGCACAGGTAGAAACGGGACGAGCCCGGATCGCCCTGGCGGCCCGAACGGCCACGCAACTGATTATCGACGCGGCGCGATTCGTGGCGCTCGGTACCGACGATATGCAAACCGCCCGCGCCCACCACGTGTTCGTTCAGCGATTGCCATTCGGTGCGCACTTTGTTCGCCTCGAACGCTTTTTCGGCTTCCGACAGCGTCTGGCTTTCCTCGACCAACTGCACCTGCTTTTCGACGTTGCCACCGAGGACGATATCAGTACCGCGACCGGCCATATTGGTGGCGATCGTGATCATTTTCGGACGACCTGCCTGGGCGATAATTTCAGCTTCCCGGGCGTGCTGCTTGGCGTTCAGCACATTGTGCGGCAGCTTGGCTTTTTCCAGGATACCGGACAGCATCTCCGAGTTTTCAATCGACGTCGTACCCACCAGCACCGGCTGGCCGCGCTCGTAGCAATCGCGGATATCGATCAGCATTGCGTTGTATTTTTCCGCCGAGGTTTTATAGACCTGGTCCTGACGATCCTTGCGCTGCGACGGCCGGTTCGGTGGAATCACGACCGTCTCGAGACCGTAGATTTCCTGGAATTCGTACGCTTCGGTATCGGCGGTGCCGGTCATACCCGACAATTTTGAGTACATGCGGAAATAGTTCTGGAACGTGATCGACGCGAGCGTCTGGTTCTCGTTCTGGATGGGCACGCCTTCCTTGGCTTCGACCGCCTGGTGCAGGCCTTCCGACCAGCGCCGGCCGGTCATCATGCGGCCGGTAAATTCGTCGACGATGATGACATCCTCGCCCTGCACCACGTAATGCTGGTCCTTGAAATACAGCGCGTGGGCGCGCAGGGCCGCATACAGGTGGTGAATCAGGGTGATGTTGGCGGAGTCGTACAGCGACGCGCCTTCCGGCAGCAGGCCCATCTGCGTGAGAATCTGCTCGGCCTTTTCATGGCCGGCTTCGGTCAGCAGTACGGTGTGCGCTTTTTCGTCCTTGGTGTAGTCACCAGGCACCTCGACTTTGCCCTTGCCGTCCGGCGTTTCTTCGCCGATCTGCATTGTCAGCATCGCCGGCAATTCGTTGATCTTGTGATACAGCTCGGTGTGATTTTCGGCCTGGCCGGAAATGATCAGTGGCGTGCGCGCTTCATCGATCAGGATCGAATCGACCTCGTCGACGACGGCGAAGTTCAGCACGCGCTGGACGCGCTCGCCAGCTTCGAACACCATATTGTCGCGCAGGTAATCGAAACCGAATTCATTGTTGGTGCCGTACGTGATGTCGGCTGCGTACGCGCGCTGCTTCGTATCGTGGTCGAATTGCGACAGGTTGACACCGGTGGTAAGGCCCAGCCAGCCATACAGGCGGCCCATCGAATCGGCATCGCGCTGCGCCAGGTAATCGTTGACGGTAATGACGTGCACGCCTTTGCCGGACAGCGCGTTCAGATACGTTGGCAGCGTGGACATCAGCGTCTTGCCCTCGCCGGTACCCATCTCGGCAATTTTGCCGTAGTGGAGCACCATGCCGCCGATCATCTGCACATCGAAGTGACGCATTTTGAGCACGCGTTTGGCGGCCTCGCGGCACACCGCGAAGGCTTCTACCAGCAGGTCGTCGAGCGATTCGCCGGCGGCGACACGCGCCTTGAATTCAGGCGTCTTCGCTTGTAATTGCTCATCCGACAGCTTTTCGATCTGTGGCTCGAGCGCACTGATGGCGCGCACGGTTTTTTGATATTGCTTGAGCAGCCGCTGGTTGCGGCTACCGAAAATCTGGGTCAGTAATGACATGCTTGAATTCTTGAAAAATACGCCGCAAAAAAGAGCCAGGGAAGATGTTGGATCAACATCCGTCGGAGACCGCTATGGCACAAAACTACCGATTTTAGCATGGGGTCCGGCCACACTTGGGGATTGTAGAGCGATTAACAAGATCATGCCGGGAAACAATGTGTGCCAGCGGCACCGGAAACCTGCAACATCCGACCGCAGCTTGAGGCCTCTCAACGCCTGTGGTATTGTCGGCGCATGGCTTCCCCCCCAGATTCTGCTAACGGTTTCAACCCACTCTTCCCACCGCCACCGCCGCGCCCGGTCCATTTGTACGGCACGCGCGTGCGCAACACGTCGATCGGTGCGACCGAATTCCTGCGCGCCAACGAGCGCATGGCCAGCCTGATGCCCACCGCGCTGCGCATGGCCAGCCTGCAAAAAGATATCGCCGCCGCGCTGCCGCCCATGTTCGGCAATTGCGACGTGCTGTCGTTCCAGGACAGCGCGCTGGTGCTGGCCACGCCCAGCTCGGCGCTGGCTGCCAAGCTGAAACAACAGGCGCCCAAGTTGCAGGCCGACCTGGTCAAACGTGGCTGGCAAATCGATTCGGTGCGGCTCAAGGTGCAAGTAACGCGGGCATTGCCTACCACCGTCGAAATGCGTGTGCTGGAATTGCCCGAGCGCGCCGTCAGCGCCTTCGAAGAACTGGGCGACGCGCTGCCCGATACGGCGCAAAACGCGCGCCTGATCGCTGCCATCAAGTCGATGGCCGCGCGCCAGCGCCAGGGCTGATCTGCTTGCGGTCTACGCCGCTGGGG
>JALYUM010000103.1 GCA_030853745.1 Pseudomonadota bacterium
GCGGCGCTATAGGAGATGAGGGCGTTACGGATCGAGCGGGTCGATGCCAGCATCTGGATATTTGCTTCTGCCGCGTAGCGCAGCCCGACTACTTCGTTGTCGTACATTTTTGTGGCGAGATCATTAATTTCGCCCGCTTGCGAAATCCCCAGCAAGCCGACGGCGCCGCCGATAGCGGCCACAATTAAAAATCCCCCGAGCAGTTTCGTCCGGACCTTGAGTTCTTCGTACCATTTCATAATCTTCCCTTGTGTATTGTAGCGTCGTAATAAAACGCTATTGTGAAAACTTTACTGTACGTTCAGTACAGTACAGATTAGCAAAATATGTTTCTTTATGCAAATGTTTTGGGAAGTTTTCGATTGCCGGGCGTTGTTCTGTCGTATAATTTGCCATTTGTCTTATTAATATGATTGCATATTTTGTAACTTTTGGTTACATATAATGCATAGTTGATTCGTCCAATCACTTCTTAATTTCTTATGGCAAACGCTACCGGCGCCCGCGCCAGCAATCGCGACGCGCTCCTGGATGTGTTGGAATCCCTTATTGCCGAGCACAGCGTCCATGACGTCACGCTGGAAGGTGTTGCGATGCGCGCTGGCATCACCCGGGGCGGACTGATCTACCATTTCAAGTCGAAGGAAGAGTTGTTGCTCGCCCTGGTCGAGCGCATGCGGCAGCGACTTGAGGCCCATTGCGTAGACCCGGCAATCGCCGCGGAGCCGGGCTTGAAGACATTCTTGATCGCGCGGATCAACTACGCATTTTCGATGAACTTGCAGGAAAAGAAACTCATGGCCAATCTGCTGGCCGCCGCGTCGAGTTACCCCAGCTTGCTGGGACCGGTCAAAACAATGTATGACAGCGGTCTCCAGCGTCTGGGGCAGGCGGTAGATAGCGCCGGCCTGGCGTTGTCGGTGTGGACCGCGCTCGATGGTTTCGTGTTGCTGGAGATGCTAGGGTTGCGTCATTTTTCTGCGGAGGAAAAGCAGCAAATGCGCGAGACCTTGCTGGTGCTGGTGGAGCAAAAAATGCCGGAGTGATGCGCTTGCTGGTGATGGGATACGTCGATCAGAATACCGACATCGAAGCAGAAAAAAGCCTGCCCAAGGTTCATCCGTGGGCAGGCTTTTTAATGCAGTGCGCGCAATAGCGGCAAAAGAGATCGCTGTTGCGCTTTCCGTCAAACGCGGGAAATCACCCTGACCGGCGACAGGCAGTGGTCGCGGAAGCCCATGCGTTTGTACAGCCCGTGGGCAGCGATGTTGTCGTGCATGACGTGCAGAAACGGGGTTTCGCCGCGCATCAGTTGCAAGCGGGCCAGTTTGGCCACCAGGCGCCGCGCCATGCCGCGGCCGGCATAATCGGGGTGCGTGCACACGCCGGACACTTCGCGCAGGCCATCTGCCGCGAGGCGTTCACCAGCCATGGCGATCAGGCGGCCGCCTTCGAAATAGCCGAAATAATCGCCCAGTTCGATGGTGCGGATGGCAAACGGGCCCGGCTTGGTCAGCTCGGCCAGTGCCATGGCTGCCTGTGCGTGGTCGGGGCCGAGTTTGATGGCGTCGGGCGCCTGGTCGTTGGCGGGAATGGGCGCATCCCAGACCATGCGGAACATGCTGGCTTCTTCATCGATTTGCCAGCCGTGCGGCACCGGACCGCTCCAGCCGTCGCAGTAAATTTGTTCGCCAGGCTCGCAGATATGCGCCAGCGCAAGAAAATCGGGAGACGCTGCCTGTGCGAAACCGGCGATGGGCGAGAAGCCCGGCGCGTAGCGGCGCACTTCGCCGGTGCCGACGGCAAATTCGGCCTGTGGGCCTTTGAGGGAGTTCCAGAAAATATTATCGAGCAGGTTCATTGAAGACTTAGTAGTGAGGACAGTGAGTATTTACGAATCTACCACGCGTTCTGCATGAAGTAGTTCGCGGACGACGCGAAAGCCGACGATATCGTTCGACATTGTGGCTGAAAAGCCATTCCTGAGTGCTGATCGTAAATAGCGGGGATGATAGAGCCAGCAACCGCCGCGCAAAATACGCCGGCTCTGGTCGCCGCCAGTCATCCAGGCACTGCCATCGATGGGCGCACCGTCGTAGTTGTCGTGGACCACGTCCTGCACCCATTCCCAGACATTGCCATGCATGTCGAGCAGGCCCCACGGATTGGGCGCGAACGACCCGACCGGCGTGGTGCCGCGCCGGAACACGCCGGTGGCGCCGCCATTGTACGAAAAGCTGGCGTCGAAATTTGCCTGCGACGCGTTGATGGTGTCGCCGGTCGAGAACGCTGTTCTGGTGCCGGCGCGGCAGGCGTACTCCCACTCGGCTTCAGTGGGCAGGCGGTAACGCTGACGAGTCTCGTCGCACAGCCAGGCCAGATACAACTGCACATCGTTCCACGACACGCCCACCACCGGATGGGTGTCGGTTTGCGTGAAGCCAGGCGCTTGCCAGTCGATGTCGCCGCTGCAGCGCCAGCCGGTCATTTCGGCAAAACGCCGCCATTCGCCCACGGTAACGGGAGCGCGGCCCAGTGCAATCGGCTGCTCGATGCCCACCCAGTGCTGCGGCGTTTCCCGCTCCAGCCACAGGCGCTGGGCGCCGGCAGCGCTGGCAACAGCGCGCTCGTGCTCCGGCGCGCCCATGTGGAAGCGGCCCGTGGCGATCAAAATCAGTTCCGGCGCGCCCGTGCCATCGCGCAATTCATCGCGGAAGATGCCCTGGGTGTCGGCCACCGGGCTGCCGGGCGACGGCAGCAGCTCCGCTAGTTCCGCCTGATTGCGCGCGGCCTGCTCGGCGCGGGCGCGCTGCTGTTCGGACAGGTACGCCGCCGCGGCGCGCGCCTGGCTGGCCTTCTTCTGCGCTTCGTCCTGCTCGGCCTTGGCCTTGGCGGCATCCAGCGCACGCCGCTCGCGCAGTTGCTCGCGCAGGATCACGCGGCGGGCGCGGCGCGCAGTTTCCGCTTCGCGCTGGGCAATCTGTTCCTGCTCTTTGCGCTGGCGCGCCACCAGCACCCGCGCGGCGGCCGCCTGTTCTTCGGCTTTCCGTTTGGCAGCCTGCGCCTCGACCAGTTTTTCGGCGCGCGCCTGCGCGGCGACCTGGCGCGCCACCAGGTCGTCCTGCGTCGGCGCACGCGGGCCGCGCAGGCGCGCCAGCAGCTGCGTCACGCTCGGCTGGCGTAATTTCGGGTCGGCTGCAAACCCTTCCTGCAGCGCCGTCCACTGCGGTGGCGTCAATGCAGGCGGGGCCTCGTCGGGCAGGTGGGCCAGTTCGGCGCGCCCGGTCAGCATCTGGTAAATCATCACCGCCACCGCGTACACATCGAGCGTGCGCACCGGCACCATGGCGCCGTTGTTCGACTCCGGCGCACGGTACACCGACGTGCCAGAGTCGGCCGGGGCTTCGCGCTGCAGCGTGGCGCCCTGCGCGCGGCCCGCAATGCCGAAGTCGAGCAATTTGACGTCGCCGTCACGCGTGACGAATACATTGCCCGGCTTGATGTCGCGATGGACCAGGTGCTGCTTTTCCCACGCGTAGTCGAGCGCGATGCCGACCGGTTCGAGCAAGGTCAGAATGCGCGTTAGCGGCAGCGGTCCCTGGCGCGCCATCAGACCGGCCAGGTCTTCGCCATCGAGATATTCCATGATGATGAAATAACTCATGGTGGCCGGATCCTGGGCCCAGTCGTACACCCGCACGATGTGTTCATGCGCGAGCGTGCGCGCCCGCGTGGCCTCTTCCACCAGCAGGCGCGCGTAGTGCGGGCTGTGCGTCAACTGGGGCGGAATAATTTTCAGCGCGACCACAGCACTGTGACCCAATTCGGCCAGCGTGGCCAGATCCAGCGCTTGCCAGACCTGGCCCATGCCGCCCAGCGCCACCATCCGTTCGAGGCGGTAGCGGCGATTTGCCGGGCCCACTTCCTGGCCAGTCATCAGGCCAATTTCGGTGCCGGACACCGCGCCCGCATCCATCGCCGCCGAGGCTGCGGCCGAAGCCGATCCAGGCGGCGCATATTCCGCATCGAGGATGGCGTTCTTGCGGCGTTCGAAGTCGTCGCGGCTCAGCAAGCCGTCGTCGAACAGCGCGCGCAGTTCGCGGATCTTGTCGATGGCAGTGTGCATCGGCGCTTTACGTCCCCTGCCCTGGCGGCAACGCTGCGCCACAGACGCCGCACTGCTGTTCGTGCGCCAGCGCAGGATGGCCAAGGGCGCAGCGACGGATCAAGCCAGCAGCCAGTCCGGCCTGCGCCATCAAAGCAGTCTTGTTGACATCGTTCTGCAGCGTCAGCAGATCGACCTGGTGGCGCCGGTCCTTGTCGACTTCGGCATCGCGCCGGGCCGATTCCGCCCGCACGCGTTCGTCGAGCATGCGCATGGCTTCCTGCGGCGTGACGCCGGCCTGCGCTGCCGCCACCTGCGCCAGCGACGCCAGCTGGTCGGCGCTCATGCCGGCATGCACGCGCGTCTTCAGATAATCGGCCAGCACCCCCGCGTTTGGCGCCGGCGCCATCGCCAGCTTGGTGGCCTCGTCGAGACCGTTCATGGTGTCCATGCGACGCAGTTCGTGGCTGTTGACGGCATCCTGGCTGTCGCGCGCCATCGCGTGACGGCGCTCGTCGCCGTCCAGCGCGATATCGCTGACGATGCGCTGGGAACGCGCATCGGCCTCGATGGTGCGCAGCAGTTTTTCGTGCTGCGCCACGGCGTCGCGCTGGCCGCCGGTGCGGCGCAGGTCACCCAGCTGCTGCGCGGTCGTTTCGTCTTCGACCGATGCACTGCGTTCAGCCACGCGCACGCGCGCCTGATGCGCGCTGGCCAGCAACGTCCGCCGGGCCTGGTATTCGTCTTCTTCGAGCTCGTGCTGGCGGCGGGCGCCGGCCAGTTCCATCTCGCGCAGGCGCGCCAGTTCGGCGCGCTTGTGGGACGCGTCGGCAATGCCTTCGGCCTGCGCGATCTTGTTGTTGATCTGCTGCTGCAGCACCTGGTGCGCAAACCGTTGCTGCGCCAGCTGGCGCGATTGCAATTCGTCCTGGTGCGCCAGCGCAAGTTCGGCGTGCATATGGATTTCGGCTAGTCTGCGCAGATGGGCCCAGTCGGCTTTTTCGTCGCCGCGCGCTTGGCTTTTCTGGGCCATTTCGTGTTCGAGTTCGGCCAGCACCTCGCCGGCGCCGCGTTCGATGGCCTGGCGCTTCGTGGCCGAGTCCATTATGCGCGAATACAGTTCGATGTCGCGCGCGCGAATGGCTTGCTGGCGCTCGGCGGTCTGCACCGTCAACTCGGCCTTGTCGATGGCGGCGTCGTCGCGCAATTCGTTGCGGCGTTTTTCCAGGCGCGCTTCCTGCTCCACGCGGCGGATGCGCTGCCATTCTTCGTCGTCATACAGTTGCTCCAGATTGCGGGCATGCTCGACCTGCACGTGGCGCTCGTCGGCGGCAAGCCACAGACTGGCGACTTTTTCGCGGTTGGCATCGAATTTATCGTGGCGCAGTTCGATGGTGTCGACCTCCGCCACGGCCAGGCCGAATTGTGCCAGCCGCAGTTTCAACGCCGACTGCAGGCGCTCGTCGAGTTGCGGGCGCAGGTCGCGGTTGGCGGCCATCTCGCGCAGCGAACGCGCGCCGACAAACTCCGCCGCCAGCTGGCGCACCGACGGGGCCAGCAATTCGCGCAACTGGGCGCTGCCGATGGTGCCGGGCGCGGTCATGAAGTGGCGCGCAAACGCCGCGACATTTTCCACCTGCACGCTGATCGAGAGCCGCGCATCGACCAGCAAGTGTTCGGCGGTGGCCAGGCCGCTGAAACTGAACGGCACCGCCAGCGCGGTGGTGCGCGTGATCAGAATTTCAGCGTGGCTGTCGCGCAGCAGATGGTTCAGGCGCGTAAAAAATCCTTCAATTTCATACTCGCCCTGCGGCACCTCGGTGGCCTGGTCGCCCTGCAGAATATACGCGCGGGTGGTAGCCGGCACGCGCAGCGTCTTGACGAATATGCCGGACAGCGCATCGATGCCAAAAAACACGGCGAGATCGTCTGGACCCGCGATCCAGCGGTTATCGCGCAGGACCGGCGTCCCCCGCGGTGTGCTTCCATGTGCCATCTCGACCATCATCGACTCCTCGTCATATCTGCTGCACCCACAATTCTAGCAGGGGCACAGGCCCACAGGCCTCTGCACACCCATGATTTTGTTACTTTTCAGAACATACCGATCCGCGCCACACAGGCGAGACTGGCGCCGCGCGCCCGTACGGCCTCGGCAAAACCCGGCGGCAGCATCGCCTGCCACGCTTGCGGCAATAAAATCCGGTCGCCCGGCGCAGCTTCGCTGGCCAGCAGCGCGCATTTTGGCGCCACGCCTTCCACCGTATCCACCTCGCCTGTGTGCCAGTTGTGCGAGGTCCCGGTGGCCAGGATGCGCCCGGGCGCCACGTAGTCGCGTCCGCGCGCCAGGCGGTCGGCCAGCACCAGCGCGAGTTCAAACGAGTTACCGTGAAAACGCGGCTGCGCGAACCTGACCGTGGTACGCCAGCGTCCCGGCGCGCACCGGTCGAAATCGCGGGCGCCCAGTAACGCCTGGCGCACCGCCAGCTGCTGCGTCACGTCCAGCCCCGGCACGGCGATGGCATCGTCTTCCGCGGCGCCGTCCTGGAGCGGATACACACTCACCTCGACCCAGCACAGGCTGTCGTTGATGCCGCCGCTGTGCAGCGGGAACCAGGCGCGGGCGCTCGAGACGACGTCCGACACATCCGGCTGGCCGGTCAGCGCGCCAAGGTAGGCGAGACCGCCGGGGCCGCCCAGCAAGATGTCGCTGCGGGCGTCGCCGGCAATCGTGTGGCCGTCGATGCGCCCGAGTTGCCAGTGATCCGACCAGCCATTCGCGCACGGCGATGCGGCCGACGTGGTGGCCGGCGTGTACAGCCCGCGCACCATGCGGTCGGCCAGCACGGCAGCCAGTTCCCAGTCGCGGTTGCCGGGGCCGGGGTCGATGTCGATGCCCAGCACCACCTGGTCGCGGCTGTCGATGCGTACCTCGGTATGGCGCGCCAGGCGCACCACCTGCTGCATGCGCTCGGCCAGCGCAGGCGCGCCGCTGCATTTGACATCGGCGCGCCCGGCCCGCGGACGCCGCGTGGCCGTGATGGTGGCGTACCGGCCATCGGCCAGCAGGCAGCGACACGTGGCGCGGTCGGGCGTCATGCTGCCGCCACCGCGCGGCGTGCAGCCAGCGCATGTTCCAGGTTGGCCGCAATGCGCTCGGCGTCGTCGAACAGATCGGCGGCCCCGGTGCGCGCCAGCAGCGCCCAGGCTTCGTCCAGCGCGGCGACCGCACGGCCGGCGTGGCGCGCGCGACGGCCC
>JALYUM010000131.1 GCA_030853745.1 Pseudomonadota bacterium
GATCAGGACGCGGATGTCGCCGGCCAGGCCGGTTGTTGTCACTGCTGCAGCTTGCACGTCTTGCGGTTCCACCAGCTAGCTCCTCGATACGGTTCGTTCAGCACAAACCTGTTGCCAATGACAATCACTATGCAATACATTTACGCACCATGTAAACGCTGTCATTTTCAGAAGGTGACTGCGCGAATGCCAGAAGTCGACTGCATCAACTAAAGTTTGCTTTGTAAGCGTCCAGCGCGCCGACCTGTGCAGAGTGTTCAGCGTTGGGTAAAGTCTGAAAATAGCAACAGCGAATCGATCTGGCTGTTGGGGAATGTCGGGGGACGTTCCAAGACGTGATCGAAGAATGGTCGACCGATACGCCGCGCTCGTCCATGATTTCCTCTAGGTGACGGTAGCTCAGCGGATAGGCCGCATACCAGCGGATGCAGACCAGGATCACATCGATCGGAAGCGTATCCCTTTGAAGTTGAGCATGTCGAGTCGTCTTGGGTTTGGGCGCCGCAGTTTACATGATCGCCCGCCGAAGTTCACTAATGCGACAGAACCTTCCACTGTGCCATATGACCAACAGAGCAGATTTTTCTACGTCAATTTATTGGTCCTCCGGGCGGCGCGGTCGTCTAACCAGTTGACCACTTTGGTGTCATAGCTGACAGGACTTTTGCGGTTAACGCGTTTGGCTAGGTCAAGCAGCGTTGCCTGCGCAAGTGCTTCTTCCATACGCTGTTGGGCGCCCAGCATGACCGCATGAACGGCACATGTTCCCGATGTCGCCCAACCCGGTGGTACATTTCCAAATATCGCACAGCGCGAGCGAATTTCGCGGCACTCAAATAGCACTTTATGATCATCGATCGCGGTCACCACGTCCAGCACACTTATGTCGCTCGCGGCTCTGGCAAGCGAGAAGCCTCCTTTTACCCCTTCCGTCGCCGCCACGATCTCCGCTTTGGCTAGCTTAGTGAATATCTTGGCCAGAAAATCTACAGGCACTCCCTGTAGCTCGGCTAGATCGCGCACACTGGCCTCCCGGTTCTGTCGCATTAAGCATTTTTGACGTTTTTCGGACACAATAGGTAGTGAAAATTGGTCAGAAAAAGACTACATATAGTGTTCAGTTTTTTGAAAATTTCCTTAATGCGACAGAACCACGAGACGTACATCAAAGTCAAGGGCGTCTGGAAATACCTCTACCGCGCAGTCGACAAGCAGGGCAAGACGGTCGACTTTCTGCTGACGGCCAAGCGCGACATGGCCGCGGCGAAGCGCTTTTTCGACAAGGCTATGGGAGCGAACGGCGCTCCGGAAAAGGTCGCGATGGACAAGAGCGGCGCCAACAAGGCGGCGATCGATGCCATCAACGCCGGGCGCTCTCTGCCGATCCTGGTGCGCCAAGTCAAATATCTCAACAACATCGTTGAACAGGATCACCGTGCCATTAAGCGGGTGACCAGGCCGATGCTCAACTTCAAATCATTCCGCGCCGCTGGTTGCGTTCTCGCTGGCATTGAGCTGGTCCACATGATCCGCAAAGGCCAGTTCGCGATTGACGGCACGGATGCGATGTCGTTTGCAGACCAGTTTTCTACACTTGCAGGAATGGTCCGTCCAGTTTGAGCGGGACAGTGATCTTCCAGGGAAATTCCTCCGTTTGATCAACAACGCGACAAAGCCTACCCGGCGTCTCGGCCACCTGCAACGACAAAAAAGTATCAGTGCGTGGCGCATGGCGTAGTGGAGGCGCCGCGCGAAAGGCCTATGATGTCCAGAACGGCGGACCATCCGCCGGCAACGCTGGAGACAGGCGCGTCACCCCGCTCATGAAGTGGGGGCCGCGCCGAAAGGCCTATCATGCATCCTGATTTCGAAGTCGTCCAGATCGGCACCGCCAAGTCGTTCAAGGCGTGGGAACATGGGTATCCCTATCCCACCGTGCGCTGGCACTTCCATCCCGAATACGAGCTGCACTACATCGTGGCGACCCATGGCCATTGCTTCGTCGGCGACTTCATCGGCGAGTTCGCGCCGGGCAATTTGGTGCTGACGGGGCCGAACCTGCCGCACAACTGGGTCAGCGACGTGGCGCCCCACGCCGTCACGCCCGTGCGCTGCCGCGTCTTGCAGTTTGGCGAGCAATTCATCAATGACGCGTTCGGCTTCTGGCCGGAGCTGGCGGCGTTTCGCCCCACGCTGGAACTGTCCCGGCGCGGCGTGCTGTTTTCCGCCGCGACGTCCGCCGTGGTCGGCCCGCTGATCGCGGAGCTGGTGCAAGCGAGCGACGTTCGCCGTATCGAACTCTTTTTTGCGATCCTCGGCGCGCTCAGCCGCGATGCCGGCAGCCGCGCCATGGCCAGCGATGCCTACCAACCCGATCCGTCCGGCTTCATGGCCACCGGCATCAACGAATCGCTCGACTACATCCGGACGCATCTGACCGAATCGTTTGGCGAGCAGGAACTGGCGGCGCGCTCGCGCCTGTCCACCAGCGCGTTTTCGCGCAGCTTCCGCCGCCATACCGGCATGCCGCTGACCGCCTATGTCAACCGGCTGCGCATCAACCTCGCCAGCCAGTTGCTGATGAGCGAAGACAACCTGCCGATCATCAACGTCTGCTTTGCATCGGGGTTCACGAATCTTTCCAATTTCAACCGGCAATTCCTGCGCCAAAAAGGCGTGTCGCCTTCGCGCTTCAAGGCCCTGCTGGCGAAAAACGGAAGGCGCACGCAGGACAGCGCCGGCAGGACGCAGATGAGCGCGTAGCAGCACCGCAGTGCAGCAAACCGAGCAGCCGGACCAATCCGGCGCCGGCATCCATAAAAATGACAGGAGACAAGCATGACAACCACATTCCATCCAGGCGGTTCCTTGGCAACCCTCGGCGTGCGCGCACTGGCCGCGCCCGTGTTCCTGCTCGGCCTCGCGGCCAGTGCGGCGGTCCATGCCGCCCCCAGCGGCACGGTGGCGTTCTTGATGCCGGACCAGGCATCGACCCGCTACGAACAGCATGACTTTCCCGGCTTCAAGGCGGAAATGGCCAGGCTGTGCGCCGCGTGCAAGGTGCTGTACCAGAACGCCAACGGCGATGTGGCGCAGCAGCAGCAACAGTTCAATTCGGTGATTTCACAGGGCGCCAAGGTGATCGTGCTCGACCCGGTCGACTCGACTTCGGCCGCTTCGCTGGTGAAAATGGCGCAAGGCAAGGGCATCAAGGTGATCGCCTATGACCGCCCGGTGCCTTCGACACCGGCCGATTATTACGTTTCGTTCGACAATGAAGGCATCGGGCGAGCCATTGCCGAATCGCTGGTGCGGCACCTGAAGGATAACAAGGTGCCAATCGACAAGGGCGGCCTGCTGGAAGTGAACGGCTCGCCGACCGACGCGGCCGCCGGGCTGATCAAGAAAGGCATCCACGCCGGCCTGCAGGCAAGCGGCTACAAGACGCTGGCCGAATTCGACACGCCGGAGTGGGCGCCGCCCAAGGCGCAGCAATGGGTGAGCGGCCAGATCACGCGCTTCCCGGGCCAGATCGTAGGCGTCGTCGCGGCCAATGACGGCACGGGCGGCGGCGCCATTGCCGCGTTCAAGGCGGCCGGCGTCAATCCGACGCCCCCTGTCACCGGCAACGACGCCACCCTCGCTGCCCTGCAACTGATCGTCACGGGCGACCAGTACAACACGATTTCCAAGCCCAGCGAAATCGTCGCCGCCGCCGCGGCCCGCGTCGCGGTGGGCTTCCTGAACGGCCAGCCGGCGAAGGCGGAGACGACGCTGTACAACACGCCGTCGCAATTGTTCGTGCCGGCCGTGGTGACGGCGCAGAACCTGAAAGCCGAAATCATCGACAAGAAAATCGTCAGCGCGAAGGACCTGTGCGCGGGCCGGTATGCCGACGGCTGCAAAAAGATGGGTATTGCGCACTAAGCGCCGCAGGCCTTGACCAGGTCCGCGCCAGGCGCTCCCTGGCCCGGACCTGCTCCGTCAACTTCCAGGATACCGTCATGCAAATTGCCAATCCAACCCGGCGCGCCGTGGGTGAGCTCGTGCTCAGCCTGCGCGGCGTCTCCAAACGCTTCGGCGCCGTCGCCGCCCTTACCGACATCGACCTTGACGTGCACGCGGGCGAAGTCGTCGCCCTGGTCGGCGACAACGGCGCCGGCAAATCCACGCTGGTCAAGGTGCTGGCCGGCGTGCACCAGCCCACCAGCGGCAGCATCACGTTCGGCGGCAAAAATGTCGTGCTGGGCGGCCCCGCCGCCGCGCTCGACCTGGGCATCGCCACCGTGTTCCAGGACCTGGCCCTGTGCGAGAACCTCGACGTCGTCGCCAATATCTACCTGGGGCGCGAACTGAACGGCCTGTGCCTCGACGAGGTCGAGATGGAAGTCAAGACGTGGACGCTGCTGAACGAACTGGCGGCGCGCATTCCGAATGTGCGCGACGTCGTCGCCTCGCTGTCCGGCGGCCAGCGCCAGACGGTGGCCATTGCCCGTTCGCTGCTGCTCGACCCGCAACTGATCATGCTCGACGAACCCACCGCCGCGCTCGGCGTGGCGCAGACGGCGGAGGTGCTCAACCTGATCGAGCGGGTGCGCGACCGCGGCCACGCCGTCATCATCATCAGCCACAACATGGAAGACGTGCGCGCCGTTGCCGACCGCATCGTCGTGCTGCGCCTGGGCCGCAACAACGGCATGTTCTACCCCGATTCATCCAACCAGGAACTGGTGGCCGCCATCACCGGCGCCGAAGAAAATTCCGTGTCGCGCCGCGCCACCAGGCGCCAGGAATCGCCACCACAACATGTATCCGGAGGCCAGCCATCATGACCAGCCACGACATCAGCCAGGGCGCGGCGCCGCTCGACCGCAGCGATGTGCGCGTCCAGCACGCCGACGGCCTTGCCGCCAGTTTCTTCGCTTTCGCCGGCCGCGTGCGCTCCGGCGACCTGGGCGCGCTGCCGGTCGTGATCGGCCTGCTGATCATCTGGGGCGTGTTCGGCAGCCTCAATCCGATCTTTTTCTCGGCCGACAACATGGTCAACCTGCTGTTCGACTGCTCGACCACGGGCGTAATCTCGCTGGGCATCGTGTGCGTGCTGATGGTCGGGCAGATCGACCTGTCGGTCGGTTCGATCAGCGGCTTTTCGTCCGCATTGCTGGGCATGCTCTGGGTGAACCAAGGCTGGCCGGTCGGCGCCGCCATCCTTGTCGCACTGGCCGTCGGCGCCCTGGCCGGCGTGCTCTACGCGGTGCTGTTCAACCGGCTCGGCATGCCCAGCTTCGTGGCCACGCTGGCCGGCCTGCTGGCCATCCTCGGCCTGCAGCTGTACGTGCTGGGCGCGAGCGGGTCCATCAACCTGCCCTACGGTTCGCGCATGGTCGACTTCGGCCAGTCGACCACCATCCCGGCTGCCGTGGCATATGTGCTGGCGCTGGCGCCCGGCCTGGCCGTACTGCTGGCGGGCTGGCGGACGCGCGCCCACCGTCTCGCCGTCAACCTGTCCGCCACCTCGACCGGCGCACTGGTGCTGCGCGCCGTGGCGCTGACCGTGGTGCTGGAGTCGATGGTCGCTTACCTGAACCAGGCGCGCGGCGTGCCGCTGATGTTTGCCCTGTTCGTGGTGCTGGCCGTGGTGATGGATTACGCGCTGAAACGCACCCGCTGGGGGCGCGCCATGCACGCAGTGGGCGGCAACCGCGAAGCCGCGCGCCGGGCCGGCATAAACGTCAACCTGGTCTTCGGCAGCGCGTTCGTGCTGTGCGGCATGCTCGCTGCGCTTGGCGGCGTGCTCACCGCCGCCCGGCTGGCCGCCGCCAGCCAGCAGGCCGGCACGGGCGACGTCAACCTGAACGCGATTGCCGCGGCCGTCATCGGCGGCACCAGCCTGTTCGGTGGCCGCGGCAGCGCGTATTCGGCCGTGCTCGGCATCATCGTGATCCAGTCGATTGCCAGCGGCCTGACCCTGCTGAACCTGTCCTCGTCGCTGCGTTTCATGATCACCGGCGCCGTGCTGGCGGTTGCCGTCATCATCGATTCCCTGGCGCGCCAGTCGCGCGTCTCGCATGGCCGCGCATGATCGTCCGTCCCTTGTTCCCCTTTCTGGAGTTCTCGCCATGACCTTATCCCTGACCGGCCGCGTTGCGGCCATCACTGGCGCCGCCTCCGGCATCGGCCTCGCTTGTGCCCGCACCCTGCTCGCTGCCGGCGCCAAAGTCGTGCTGATCGACCGCGACGGCGCCAGGCTGGCAGCGCTGTGTCAGGAACTGGGGCCGAAGGCGTTCGCCTTGCGCGTCGACCTGCTGGACCCGGCGGAAAACTCGGCTATGCTGGCAAAAATCGTCGCGCTCGCCGGCGGCCTGGACATTTTTCACGCCAACGCCGGCGCCTATGTGGGCGGCGACGTGGCAGAGGGCGACCCGGATGCGTGGGACCGCGTGCTCAACCTGAACGTCAACGCGGCGTTTCGCTCCGTGCACGCGGTGCTGCCCCATTTCATCGCCCGAAAATCAGGCGACATCATCTTTACCAGTTCGATCGCCGGCATCGTGCCGGTGGTGTGGGAACCGATTTACACCGCCTCGAAGTTCGCCGTGCAGGCGTTCGTGCACACCACGCGGCGCCAGCTGGCCAAACATGGCGTGCGCGTCGGCGCGGTCGCGCCCGGACCGGTCGTCACGGCCCTGCTGGACGACTGGCCGAAAGCCAAGCTCGACGATGCGCTGGCCTCCGGCAGCCTGATGCAGCCGCAGGAAGTGGCCGACTGCGTGCTGTTCATGGTGACCCGCCCGGCGCACGTGACGATCCGCGACATCGTCGTGCTGCCCAACAACGTCGACCTGTGATCCGGGGGCGCCAACAATGATCAACGCACAGGACACCTATGTCATCGGCGTGGACGTCGGCACCGGGAGCGTGCGGGCCGGCGTGTTCGATGCCAGCGGACGCATGCTGGCGATCGCGAAGCAGGATATCACCCTGTACCACCATGCGGGCGCCGTCGTCGAACAGTCGAGCAACGAGATTTGGGCCGCCGTCTGCGCAGCGGTACGGCGCGCCCTCGGCCAGGCCGCCGTCCCGACCGCGCAGGTGAGCGGGATCGGTTTCGACGCCACCTGCTCGCTGGTCGTGCTGGGCGCGGGCGGCACGCCGCTGGCGGCCGGCCCCAGCGACGACCCGGAGCGCAACATCATCGTCTGGATGGACCACCGCGCCGTCGCGCAGGCGGACCGCATCAACGCGACCGGGCACGCGGTACTGAACTACGTGGGCGGGCGCATCTCGCCGGAAATGGAAACGCCCAAGCTGCTGTGGCTGTTCGAAAACCGGCGCGCCGTGTTCGACGCCGCGTGGCAATTCATGGACCTCGCCGATTTCCTGACCTGGCGCGCCAGCGGCGACCTGGCCCGGTCGACCTGCACGGTCGCGTGCAAGTGGACCTACCTGGCCCACGAGCAGCGCTGGGACGACAGTTATTTCCGCGCCATCGGCCTGGGCGTGCTGGCCGATGAAAAGTATGCGCGCATCGGCCAGCACATCGTCGCGCCGGGAACAAAGCTGGGCCAGGGCCTCACTGTGCAGGCCGCCGCCGAACTGGGCTTGCAGCCGGGCACCGCGGTGGCGACCGGCATCATCGACGCGCACGCGGGGGGACTCGGCACCGTGGGCGCCGACGCCAGCGCATTCCGCTCGCTCGCCTACGTCTTCGGCACGTCCTCGTGCACCATGACGACCACCAGGGATCCCGTCTTCGTGCCCGGCGTGTGGGGACCCTATTTCTCGGCCATGGTGCCGGGCACGTGGCTCAACGAGGGCGGCCAGTCGGCCACCGGCGCGGCCATCGACCATCTGTTGTCCCTGCACCCGCTCGCCGCCGAGACAAGGCGCGCGGCGCAGGAACAGGGCCTGGCCCTGCCCGCGCTGCTGGCGCAATGGATCGAACGGGACACGGCCGATTTGTCCGACGCCGTGCGGCTGGCCCATGAGGTCCACGTGGTGCCGGAGTTTCTCGGAAACCGCGCGCCGCGCGCCGATCCGCAGGCCCGCGCCGTGATCGCCGGTTTGGGCATGGAGAACGACATCGCCAGCCTCGTGACCCTGTACATCGCTGGCATGTGCGGCATCGCATACGGCCTGCGCCAGATCATCGAGGCGCAGGCGGCCGCCGGGGCCAGCGTCGAACGCATCGTCATCAGCGGCGGCGCGGGACGGCCGCACCTGGTGCGCCAGTTGCTTGCCGATGCCACCGGCCTGCCCGTCCAGGCGGCTGATGCGGAAGAACCGGTCTTGCTGGGCGCCGCGATTCTCGGCAGCGTCGCCGCCGGGACGCATGCCGACGTCGCGTCCGCCATGATGGCCATGACGCGCGCCGGCAGGACGTACCAGCCCAGTGCCGGCGCGATCGCGGCCCTGCACCTGCGCCGCTACGACGCGTTCCTGCGGCTGCAGGACCTGCAACGGCAGTTGCAGGTGGCAGCGATGCCGACGGCGGTACTACACCGTTGATTGCCGCTATGTTTCAATTCGCCGCGCCCAGCCTTGCCATCAAAGGCCAGGAGCGCCGACGGTCGCCGCGGCAATTCACCGCCGCGGGTGCCCTGAAAGCCGCCATGCTGGCCCGTCCGTGTGAAAGAGAGGGGGCGCGGGCACCGCCCAAAGGGACAGGACCGGCGGGCAAGCAATTCCAGATATACAGAGAAATTAAATAGCGACGGACGCTGAATGAAGGAATCCTGCGTGACGCAGCCACTATGGCGCCCCCACCATACGGTGGATGTCGTTTGGGCGCGGCCAATAATGAACCGGGTGAGTTACTCAAATTGCGGAATCCGGGAGCGCCATCGCATCGCCGCTCCCGGCCTCACGCGTTTGCAGCTTGAGGTTCTAGCCTAGGATTTGAAAAAGGCCAGCAAGTCGGCGTTGATCGTATCCGCATGGGTTGTCGGCATGCCGTGCGGATAGCCCGGATAGGAGATCAATTTTCCGTGCTTGAGCAATTTGACTGATTTTGCGCCGCTGTTATTGAACGGGACGATCTGATCGTCCTCTCCATGCATTACCAGCACCGGTATGTCGAGGGCACGCAGATCGTCGCTGAAGTCCACCTGCGCAAACTGGAAGATGCAGTCGTAGGCGGCCTTGACGCCACCCATCATGCCCTGGCGCCACCAATTGTTGCGTACAGCTTCGGACACTTTCGCGCCGGGACGGTTGTAGCCATAGAACGGCATCGTCAGGTCCATGTAGAAGGTACTGTCAACTTACTGAATCGAAGGCGGAACCAGGGGCAAGTCGGCTCGATCCGGCTGTGGTGAGATATTGGGATGCTGTAAAATATCCGTTCATTGCTGCATCGGTTACCTCGTTCCAGAGTGAGAATGCTTGGGTGCGGACGTGACGATACTGCTGCGCCGACAACTGGTTACGCTGGCACCGAAAGGCATTGTTGATAGGGCCATGAGCCGACAGGAAACGCTGGGCATGGCCAGGTGATTTGAAGCGGCGCATCTGCCGTTCTCGTTGTCGCGTTGGCTGGTGTGATAGCTCGGCGCGATTGTTCAAACCTTTGTGCTGGCGATGCTCGACCCCGGGCATGATCTGCACCTTGGCGGCCGCATAGCTTTTCAATTTGTCCGTGATCAGAACCCTTGGTGCATAACATAGGCCGGTGAGAAGCTTACGAAAGAAGCGTTTGGCGGCCTGGCGGTTGCGCCTGCTTTGAACAAGGACGTCCAGCGTATGGCCATGCTGGTCGACAGCGCGCCAGAGATAGTGGTGTTTGCCTTTGATGGTGAGCACGACCTCGTCCAGATGCCATTTGTCGCCGCGCCGCGGCTGACGCCGGCGCAGTTCGTTGGCATATCGCTGACCGAACTTTAACGTCCATTGGCGGATCGTCTCATACGTCACGAAAATGCCGCGACTAGCCATCAGTTCCTCGATGTCACGAAAACTCAGCAAAAATCTGAAATACAGCCATACGACATGGCTGATAATGTGGTGTGGGAAGCGAAAGCCGAGGTAAAGTTGGGCGGATGTCATGTCAGCAGTTTACAAAAACTGCCGCGCTCCGCCAAGTTGACAGTACCTGGCGCCGCTCTTGTCCATTGCGATCTTAACCGGATCGCCATTCGCTCCCATTGGCCTTATCGAAGAAGCGCTTCGCCGCAGCCATGTCGCGCTTCGCAGTCAGCAGGAAATCGACGGTCTTGCCTTGCTTATCGACTGCGCGGTACAGGTATTTCCAGACGCCCTTGACCTTGATGTACGTCTCGTCCATGCGCCAGCTGCCGCCAACCGGGCGCTTGTGTTTCCGGGCCATCTTCTCGATGAGCGGCAGAAAACGAATCGCCCACCGGTTGATCGATGAGTGGTCGACCAACACGCCGCGTTCTTGCATCATCTCCTCCAAGTGACGATAACTCAGCGGGTAAGCCGCATACCAGCGGATGCAGACCAGAATCACGTCGATCGGAAAACGCATACCTTTGAAGCTGACCATGTCGATTCGTCCTGGATTCGGGCACCGGAGTTTACTCGACCGGCCCGCAGGCATTCGCTAATGCGACAGAACCCCGCAGTTTACCCATCCGTCCGCCGGCGTTCGCTGATGCGACAGAACCCGAAATGGCGCGTCAGACCGAATTCGTTACACCTGGTTTGCTTGTTCTGATCCCGCCTCTACCTGCGCGCTTGGCCTCGTAAAGCGCGGCGTCAGCTTTTTTCAGCACTGCATCGATGTCGGTTTCCATCCCGTCCGATATTGCGATTCCAACGCTTGTCGAAACCGAGCGCTCGCTTCCCTCGACTTTAAACGGCGCTCGCATTGCCTCGACCATTTTAGCGGCGACCGCACGGGCCGCGTCCGGCTGACTAAGGCCCTCCAACACAATCACAAATTCGTCACCGGCAAGACGCGCGACCATATCTGTTTCTCGAACGCAGGAGACCAGTCGCCGTCCAAATTGTCGAAGGATCTCGTCACCTCCGGCATGCCCCAAGGTGTCATTGATTGATTTGAAATGATCGATGTCGAGATATAGACAAGCGGTGGGAAAGCCGCCGCGGCGTGACCGCGCGAGCGACTCGCTAAGCCGTTCATATAGATGATTTCGGTTAGGCAGTTGGGTAAGGTTGTCGACTCGAGCGAGAGCGCTCAATCGTGCCTCGATCTCCTTTGTGTCAGACACGTCAACCGCCATAGTATAAAAACCAACAACAGCGCCGCTCCCGTCAAAATCCGGAGTGTAATCGTATTTCACGTGGCGTTTCGCTGCTCCTGCTCTCATAGGGCGCTCGAACACAGCGCGCGTTCCGCCTAAAACCTTTGTAATTTGGTCTTCGATTACGAGATAAATCTCGTCCCCCAAGACTTCCCGCATAGTTCTGCCCACCATACGCTCAACATCAACACCTGGGATGTTGCGATAGTAGGAGTTATGGAACACATAGCGCTGATCCGCGTCGATGTAAGACACTAAGGCGGGAAGGCTATCGGCGATCATCCGCGCCCGCTTGGCAACGCGCGCCATCTCGTCACGCGTTGCAGTAAGCGCGACGTTAAGCTCGCGTTGATCCGTGTCGCTGCGTTCCACTCGCTTGAAAGAGCGCAGCGCGAAGCGACCGCTAAACAGTAGGACGATGGCTATCAACGCCAAAGATCCGAGGGCCACCGATACGTCTTTGCTCAGTGTGTCTGACCACGAGTCGGTGGCGATTCCCACGGCTACAGCCAGTGGAAGTCCGCCAACCGTTTGATACGAGAAAACCCGCGTTTGCTTATCCACCATGCTACGGCCCTCATAGCTACCAACTGGCGCAGATTTCCAGTTTCGATAGAGAGTTGACTGTGTGAGATCTTGAGCATATGAGCTGGCGAAAAGTGGAGCGCGTGCGATAATCTTACCGTCGCCATGAAGCAGCGTTATCGATAGGGTAGGCTGAAATAAAGCGCTGGAGAACACCTCCGCGATCGCGCCGGCGTCCACTGGAGCGACAACGACCCCGCGCGGAACGCCATTCGTCGAGCAGACGACTCGGCTAAGGAAGAAAAGTGAGCGCTTTGAGACCCGTCCTGTTTCGGGAGCGCTGACGTAAAGCCCAGAGTCGCATTGCCCCGTGCTAGCTTTGAAATAGGGACGGTCTGCATAGGAAACGCCAGCGATGGACAGGCCATTGGAGGCGACCACTCCTTCTCCGCGTAGGTCCACGAAATGAATCCAGAAATTAGTGTCAGCGACGCTTGCCGACAAAGCTAATACTTGGCGAACGCGAAAAGTATTTTTCAGCGTCTTCTCATCGAGTGCACCGAGAGCTTCGGCCGACCGAATCAAAGAAAGGTCCACCACACGCATCTCGCTGGCAACATGCGCGCTCATCGCCTGAGCAAAGCTTTTAGTCTGCGAGAATGCGGCGGCGCGTTCCGCGCTGTAGCCTGTATAAATCTTCCAAAACAAAAGAGCCGCGAGCAAAGCCACTAACAAAGCGAACCCGGCGATGAGACGAATTCGAAACGCCGCGTAAGCAGTCTTGTTGGTCTTCAATGTCAATCCATTCGCATTTCGTGACTCACGGAAAATCTACCACTTAGAATTGCGGCTTCGTGAGGCCATTTTAATCGTTTCCATCGCTGGGCGGCTTTGTTTGGTGTGTCGCATTAAGAAAAATTCCAAAACCGTGTCCACATAAAGTGGACCCATCCGTCAAGACAGTTTTTGCCTGAGTTTAAGCTAGTGTCCTGAACATTCACGCAGCGGATCGTCGCTGCCCCGTCTCTCTTAATTTGGTACTGTCAACTTGCTGAATCGAAGGCGGAGCTAGGGGCAAGTCGGCTCGATCCGGCTGTCTTGAGACCTTGGGATGCTGTAAATTATCCGTTCATCGCTACATCGGTTACCTGGTTCCAGAGTGA
>JALYUM010000169.1 GCA_030853745.1 Pseudomonadota bacterium
GCCAACCAGGCGGTGGCGTGCGCGCGCCTGTCGCGTGGCGCCGGCGCCTCTGCCAGCACTGGCCAGGCGGTGGCGATGGTCGGCTGCCTCGGCGACGACCCGTTCGGCCAGACCCTGCGCGCCGCGCTGGTGGCCGACGGCATCGACGTCAGCCATGTCACTAGCTTGCCGGGCGTGGCGTCGGGCATCGCCTCGATTTTGGTGGACGCCACCGGCCAGAACAGCATCGTGATTGCCGGCGGCGCCAATGATCGGCTCACTCCGGCGCACATCGACGCCGCACTGCCACTGATCGCCCGCGCCAGCATCGTGGTGCTGCAGCTGGAAACGCCACTGGACACGGTCCTGCACGCCATCGCCGTCGCGCACGGTCTGGGCAAAACGGTGGTGCTCAATCCGGCCCCGGCGGCCAGCCTGCCTGCGTCCGTGCTGGCCCATGTCGACTATCTGATTCCGAACGAGCTCGAAGCGGCCATGCTGCTTGGACGCGAGCCGAGCAGCGACGACCATGCCGGCAGCGCCGCGGCGCTGCAGGCCCTCGGCTGTCGCAACGTCATCATCACACTGGGCGCGCAGGGCGTGCACGCGGCCTTCGAAGGTGGCAGCGACGCCTTCCCGGCGCGCGCGGTCGCGGCCGTCGACACCACGGCCGCGGGCGACACCTTCATCGGCGGTTTTGTGGCCGGACTGGCCGCGGGGCTTGAACCGGCTGCCGCCATCGACCTGGGCCAGCGCGCCGCCGCCATCGGCGTGACCCGCCACGGTGCCCAGACGTCCATCCCTTATCTGCACGAACTGGAACTATCATGAAAAAAGGCCCACTCATCAACATCGCCCTGTCGCAACTGGTCGCGTCGCTGGGCCATGGCGACATGGTCGTCATCGGCGACGCTGGCTTACCGGTGCCGCCAGGCGTGCCGGTGATCGACCTGGCGCTCACGCGCGGCGTGCCCGGCTTCATGGAAACGTTGACCACGGTGCTGGCAGAAATGCAGGTCGAGCGCCATGTTCTGGCCGACGAGCTGGCAGGCAACAATCCTGCGATTGCCAGCGCCATCGCGGCGCTGGATCTGCCCGGACGCAGCGCCGTCCCGCATGCCGAATTCAAGCAACTGTCCGCACACGCGCGCGCGGTCGTGCGCACGGGCGAGTGCACGCCGTACGCCAACATCATCCTGGTGGCTGGCGTGGTTTTCTGATTGCAGCGGACGTGTTTGCCGTCATCGGCAGCACGGCTGCGCCGTCGAATTTTTATATGCCTGAGCAGCTGGAAATGACAGGCTGAATGTGTGCTGTGGGTCTTTCCGAACTGTCCGGGTCCACTGGCTTTTCAAACTGACAACCTGCTATGCTGGCGTGAACGGCCGCGTGCGGAGACAATCGGTTGCCGCGCATCTTAAAAATCGACGAAAGAAGAAGACAATGATTCTGAAACGAATGATCTCCAGCATTCTCGTTTTTGTGCCATTGGTACTTCATGCAGTGCCTGGCCAGGCGTGTCGCGCGGCGCCTGCCGGCCAGCTGATTGGTGTGGATCAGCAGATTGCATCAGCGACAGATGTGGCAGTGGGACAAGTCATCAGTGCTACGCCGATGGACGACCAGAACGTCGAGTACCGGTTTCTGCTGCTCGATCGGTTGGCAGGTCAGCCGGAAAGGGTCTTCACTGTCATGGGCGAGTCCGGCGTACCTGGCGACCAGGACACCACGTTCAACGATCACGCCGATTTCACCTTCTGGGCGCATGGCGGCGGACGCGTGATGAATCATACCGATTGCATCATTCATCCGGCTTTCGTCATCGGCAGCAGTTACCTGATATTCCTGCGCACGCCTGTAACCCGTCGCAGTCTCGAGAAAATCGCGATGGTCAACGGTGTGGTGAATCCGGATGACCGATGGCTGATGTATGTAAAGCAGCAACTGGCTGACCGCCAGGTGTTCGCCAGGCCTGCCATTTCCGTGACACCATCGCCTCAGCGCGATTTTGAGCGCATTGGACGATTCATCTACGGCTTCTACCGCATTGTGGCGCGTGCCGATCTGGACAGGAAAACACTCGCGTCACGGCAGGTTCCTCCCGAACTCGTGCAGCGGGCAGGTCGTCTTGGCGATGAATTCGACCATATCCTGGGTGGCAGTACTATTCGCGACGCAGAACTCGAAGCGACGCTGGCGGAGGCGGTAGCCGTCGAAAAAATGCTGGCAGCGTGGTCGGCGAACGGTGGCGGGGAAAAGTCGCCGACCCGCTGATCAGCGCAACTTGCTGGTGCAGCGCTGGCAGCCATATTCCACCATCAGCGTGAACGACACCTGATGCTTCGGCGGATGCATGAAGCCGCACTATCAGGCAGTCGGCGTTTAGTTTTTACCTAAAAAGGCGGCAAGTTCGTCGTACCCGCCAATACGCTGCCCGTCAATATAGGTCTGCGGCGTCGTCTGGACTCCCTCGTCTTCCATGAACGTATCTACTTCGCTGCGCGTAGTCAACTGATGATCCTCGACCTGGTAACCCGCCTGTTGTAGTAATTCGAGCGACTTGACTCCCCATGGACAGATATGTTCCGGGGTGACCATCCGGTGCAACAATGCTTGTTTCGATTCCATTGACATATCAAACCTTTCACTGTTTCTAATGTGACTGCGGTAACGCAACGCGCGTTATATCCTGGGTAAAAGATTAACCGGCAGGTAAGGGTGGCGCCGTGCGTCAACGCACGCACAGCTGCAATCATGCGGTGAAATGCTGGTGAGGCATCCGTGTCGGTTTTATCTGGTGGTCGCAGTTTGTTACGCACGCACGTGCTGTGTATTTATATCCGAACCTTTACAGAATCATTGCGATTGATTAGGCGTAAAAAGTGACGTTACGGGCATGTGGATAACCTGCAACAACATAAAAAATTGAATCGTGCGCACAATAAAATTCTCTTCTTGTCTTAGTATGCTCGCTGATCAATTTTTTAATAATCAAGGAAATATTGCAATGAAGAATGCATCAGTCCGCCTCCTGTCCAGTCTGGTCCTGATGGCCGCTTCGTTTTCGGCCTCGGCCGGTCCGAACACGGTCAAAGCGCTTGAAGTCAAAGGCGTATTCAATGAAAAAATTGGTCCTGCGCTGCAATGTGCATCCACCCTCGGCGGCAAGCTTGCCGGCCACGGTGAGACGGTCGACGGAACGCCAGTCGCGTTTGTCGGCGGCGATTGCTTCTCCCAGTCTGGCACGACATTCACCTTCAGCAATGGCAAATTCATCCTGCTGTATCCAAACGGCGACCAGATTTTCGCCAACTACGGTGGCCAGTTCGTTCCCACCGGCGCAGGCACTGCCTACGTCATGAATGGCGGCACCTTCACCATCACCGGTGGCTCCGGCACCTATTCTGGCGCAATCGGTGGCGGCTACCTGAGCGGCACCGAAGACTTGTCCAACGGCGCCGGTACGATTGGCCTATCTGGTCATGTTTACTACAAGCAGAAGTAATCGCTGAAACAGCCGCCAGGCTGCGCTGACACTGCGCAGTAACGGCCGGAGGAAACGTCGCTGCCGGTTCCGGCCTGCCGCGGCTATCCTTGGATTGTTAGTCCGGCAATCTGATATGCCAAGGCGTCCGGACAATAGCAATGGTCAGCCAGGCATATGATCGAAGTCGGTTGCGATAATACGCCTGAACGAATACTTGTTGCAGCTCCTGATAATGTTTACTCTGATAAATTCTTATTGTGCGTTGAGAAACTCGCGAATGATTTACTGGTGATTTTCACCAGAATTAATCCGGGTGATATTTTTTCACGCAGATCGGCTTCCAGCTGAATAGGGACCTCATGCTGATCGTGATCGTGATCGTGATCGTGATCGCGGGCGCCATCACGGCGCCCAATGTGCCCTGAGGCAGCAGAAAACTGCATGTCCATGTCAAGCAGCGATCCGCGCACCGACGCGTGCACACCGTCAGCCAACGTCATCTGGTCGCCGGCGTCATGTTGTGATTGCGCGACCGGCGCCGATGGCCGGTCGGCCACAGGATGCACGCTGCCGGCGCACACGCTTGCGTTGACGCGGCGCGCGCGGATGCTGCAAATCTGGCATCATTCGGCAAAAATCAGCGACCACGCACGCCCCATGATGACCAGCCCAGATCTCCCCGGATTTAACCAGCAGGACCACGAAGGCCGTAGCGTCAGGGACGTGGTCGAATATAGTCCTGAGCAGGTGAACGACGCCTGGTGCCGCAAAATTCTGCGCAAAATTCTCCAGTCGCTCGAACTGCAGTACGCAATGCAGATGCCGCACCGCGCCATCACGCTCGACACCATCGTTTTTCATGCCAACGGCGAGCCGTTTCTGATTTCGGACGATATCGATGCCGCCCCCGCGCCCGATGCGCACCAGGCCGACGATCTGACGGCACTGGCGGGCGTCATCCACTACGCCATTACGCAGGAGCTTGCACCCGCCGGACCGCTGCACGGGCGCGTCGATGGCTACAGCGCGGGGCTGGTGGCCGCTGTCGATGCGTGCATGGACGCCGATCCGGCGCGGCGCCCGCGTAACGTCGATGCGGTGCGTGGCCTGCTCGCCGGTGCTTCTTCGCTGGGAGCCGTATCATCGGCGCCCGCCACTGCAACCGTGACCACGCCGGCTGTTGCCGTTGCACCGCAGGCAGCTGCGATGCCAAGCACGATCGAAACGCATCCTGCAGGCATGGGCCGCGGGCGGCGCTGGGCCATCGCGGCCGGTGGCGGCGCCATCGCGCTCGCGCTGGTGGCGTTCATGACACTGCGCGAGTCTGGCGTGACGAACCACAGCGTGCCACCGCTGGCGCAAAGTAGCGATGGTGCCCGGCCGGCACCATCACCGCCGGCCACCCCCGCACCAGCGGTCACACCGCACAATGCGGAACTCGCTGTCGCCGACGCGGTAGCGCCCAACCCGGTCGGCGATGTGTCTGCCAACCTTGCCACCGGTGCGTCGTCGGCCGGTACGACAATGAGCGGTGGCGACACCGACAAGGCCCGGGGGGCAGCGTCAGACGCGCCGACTGCCGCCAGCGTGGCCGCAACCGTGCCGAAAGCCATGCC
>JALYUM010000143.1 GCA_030853745.1 Pseudomonadota bacterium
CCACTCGCCACCTGATCAATCGCATAATTTTTTCTGGAGCTTGCATGAATCGTTTCGCCGCATCCGCGTTGGTCGCAGTTCTCGCCGGCGCTATCTGCGCTCCGACCCAGGCCGCCGTGTCCGAATACACGTTGACGATCCGTGACCATCGTTTTACGCCGAGCGAACTCACGATCCCGGCTAACACCAAGGTCAAGCTGCTGGTAGTCAATGAGGACGCGACACCCGAAGAGTTCGAAAGCCACCAGCTCAATCGCGAGAAGGTCGTCACCGGCAATGCCACGATTTCGGTCTACGTCGGGCCGCTCAAGCCCGGGCGTTACACATTCTTTGGCGACTTCCACCAAGACACCGCGCAGGGCGTGCTGGTGGTGCAGTAAATCGTCCTCGCTAAGTCGCTTCGCTGCACATTTCCCTTCAAACAAATTTTCTCCGGATTCGCCGGGTCGCCGTTCCTTTGCCAGAAGAAACCACGCCATGACCGCACGCTTCGCCATCGCTTCGCTGCTTCCGTTTGCTCTTCTTGCCACAGGCCTGTTGATGGACGTGGCTACGGCGGGGCCGGCAGCAGTGGTCTACATCCCGGTCGTGGTCAAGGGCGAAAAAGAAGTCGAGTACCGCGGCGGCTATCGCACGTTTGACAACGCGCCATCCGAGCACGCCAATATTCTGGAACTCGGCTATGGCGTGACCGACAACTGGTTCACCGAATTGGAGATCGAGCAGTCCTCGGAAGGCGCCGGACCCAATCGGGTGGAAGCCTGGGAGTGGGAAAACATCATCGTGCTGACCGAGCGCGGCAAGTACTGGGCTGACCTGGGACTGTTCGCCGCCTACGAACACACCTTCGCGGACGGGCCGGACAAGGTAAAGATCGGACCGATGTTCATGAAGGAGGTCGGCCCGACCGTCGCCAACATCAATCTGCTGTTCGGTCGCGAGGTTGGCAGGGACGCCGCGCACGAAACGTCGCTGGGTTATGCGTGGCAGCTGAAATGGCGCGGTCGCGAGGCGTTTGAGTTCGGGCTGCAAGGCTTGGGTGAGGTCGGTGTATTCGGCCACCTCGGTCAGGATCAAAGCCATAGCGCCGGCCCCGCACTGTTCGGCGTCAAGCGCCTGGGCGAGGGCAGGAAAGTCTCGTGGAACGCCGCGCTGCTGGGCGGGCTGAATGCAAGCGCGCCGGACCTGACTTTTCGCACCCAGATCGAGTTCGAAATGTATTGAAGGATCATCGAACTCGAGGCTGCCTGCGCGCCAAGGCTGGCCCATGTGTAGCCGCCTCAGTCGCGCAGCCGCGCGTTACATCCGGAACACGCCGTACTGGGTCTTTTCGATCGGCGCATTCATCGCCGCCGACAGCCCCAGGCCCAGCACCATGCGGGTGTCGGCCGGATCGATCACGCCGTCATCCCACAGGCGCGCGGTCGCATAATACGGGTGGCCCTGGTGTTCGTACTGCTCCTTGATCGGCTGCTTGAAGGCCGCTTCCTCGTCGGCGCTCCAGCTCCCGCCCTTACCCTCGATGCCGTCGCGCTTGACGGTGGCCAGCACGCTGGCGGCTTGATCGCCGCCCATGACGGAGATGCGCGCGTTCGGCCACATCCACAGAAAGCGCGGAGAAAAGGCGCGCCCGCACATGCCGTAATTGCCGGCGCCGAAACTGCCGCCGATGATGACGGTGAACTTCGGCACGGCGGCGGTGGCGACGGCGGTGACCATCTTGGCGCCGTTGCGGGCGATGCCTTCGTTTTCGTATTTGCGGCCGACCATGAAGCCGGTGATATTTTGCAGGAACACCAGCGGGATCTTGCGCTGGCAGCACAGCTCGATGAAGTGGGTGCCTTTTAACGCCGACTCGGAAAACAGGATGCCGTTGTTGGCGATGATGCCGACTTTGATCCCATAAATGTGGGCGAAGCCGCAAATCAGGGTGGTGCCGTAGCGGGCCTTGAACTCGTCGAATTCGCTGCCGTCGACAACACGCGCGATCACTTCACGCACATCGAAGGGCTTGCGGGTATCGACCGGGATCACGCCGTACAGCTCCTTGGCCGGGTACTTCGGCTCCACCGGTTCGCGCAAGGGCGCCTGCTGCGGCTTGATGCGGTTCAGATTCGACACGATCGTGCGCGCCAGAGACAAGGCATGCATGTCGTTCTGCGCCAGGTGGTCGACCACGCCCGATAAACGGGTGTGGACGTCGCCGCCGCCCAGGTCCTCGGCGCTGACCACTTCGCCGGTGGCCGCTTTGACC
>JALYUM010000145.1 GCA_030853745.1 Pseudomonadota bacterium
AGCTTCATGGAACGCCTGCCGCAGCACGACAACCTGGTGGTGATGCGCACGCTGTCGAAGCTGGGCCTGGCCGGCATCCGCCTCGGGTACATGTCAGCGCACCCGCAACTGCTGGAGCAGTTTGAAAAGGTGCGCCCGCCGTACAACGTGAATATCCTGACGCAGATTGCGGCAGAATTCGCGCTCGATCATATCGATGTGCTGAACGAGCAGGCCGCCGCCATCAACGCGGAGCGCAGCAATATGGTGGCCGCGCTGGGCCAGTTGAAGGGCGTCGAAGTGTTCCCGTCGGCGGCCAATTTCCTGCTGCTGCGCGTGCCGGATGCCGACAAGACGGTCGCCGCGATGGTCGCTGAAAAGATTTTGATCAAAAATTTGAGTAAAATGCACCCATTACTGGCCAATTGCATCCGTGTGACGGTCAGTACTCCCCAAGAAAACGCCGTTTTCCTGAATATCCTCACAGCGTCTGTCTAGCCCGAGCACCCCATGAACCGCACCGCAGAGATTATCCGTAACACCAACGAGACGCAGATTCGCGTCGCCATCAACCTGGACGGCACCGGCAAGCAAAAGCTGAACACCGGCGTTCCCTTCCTCGACCACATGCTCGACCAGATCGCCCGCCATGGCCTGTTCGACCTGGAAGTGGAAGCCGTCGGCGACCTGCATATCGATGCGCACCACACGGTGGAAGACACGGGCATCACGCTGGGCATGGCGGTCGCAAAAGCCATCGGTGATCGCAAGGGCATCCGCCGCTACGGCCACGCTTACGTGCCGCTCGACGAAGCGCTGTCGCGCGTGGTCATCGATTACTCTGGCCGTCCGGGCCTGGAAATGCACATCCCGTGGACGCGTGCGATGATCGGCCAATTCGATGTCGACCTGACCGGCGAATTTTTCCGCGGCTTTGTCAATCACGCATTGGTGACGCTGCACATCGATAACCTGCGCGGCGTGAATGCGCACCACCAGTGCGAAACGGTGTTCAAGGCGTTCGGCCGCGCGCTGCGCATGGCGTCGGAGCTCGATGAGCGCGCTGCCGGCACCATCCCGTCGACCAAAGGCTCGCTGTAGGATTTCAACATGACCAAGAAAATCGTCGTCGTCGATTACGGCATGGGCAATCTGCGCTCGGTGGCGCAGGCACTGCGTGCGGTCGCGCCGGAAGCGGACGTCATCATCTCCGGTGAAGTGGCCGACATCGATCACGCCGACCGTATCGTGCTGCCAGGGCAGGGCGCCATGCGCGACTGCATGGCCAGCCTGCGCGCTTCGGGCGTGGAAGAAGCGCTGCTGCGGGCCGCCAAAACGCGGCCGTTGATGGGCGTGTGCGTGGGCGAGCAGATGCTGTTCGACGTTTCAGAAGAGGGCGATACGCCCGGCCTCGGCCTTCTGCCCGGCAAAGTCGTGCGCTTTCAACTGGACGGCCAGCTGCAGCCGGACGGCTCGCGCTTCAAAGTGCCGCAGATGGGCTGGAACCGTGTGCACCAGACGCGCGCCCACCCGCTGTGGGACGGCATCGACGAAGACGCGTACTTTTATTTTGTGCACAGCTATTACGCCCAGCTGGACGATGCCGCCGACAGTATCGGCGAGACCGATTTCGGCGGCATGTTCTGCTGCGCTGTGGCGCGCGATAATATCGTCGCCACCCAGTTCCACCCGGAGAAAAGTGCGGACGCAGGCTTGCGCATGTACCGCAATTTCGTCCACTGGAATCCGTAAACTTTTTAACCTCACCAAACGACACCCATCATGCTGCTGATCCCCGCCATCGACCTGAAAGACGGTCACTGCGTTCGCCTGAAACAAGGCGATATGGAACTCGCCACCGTGTTCTCCGAAGACCCCGCCGAGATGGCGCTGCATTGGCTCAAGCAGGGCGCGCGCCGCCTGCACCTGGTCGATTTGAACGGCGCCTTTGCCGGCAAGCCGAAGAACGAAGCTGCCGTCAAATCGATCCTGCAAGCGGTGCAGGACTATGCCGAAGAGATGGGCATCGATGAAATCCCGGTGCAACTGGGTGGCGGCATCCGCGACCTCGACACCATCGAGCGCTACTTGGATGACGGCATCTCGTACATCATCGTCGGCACTGCTGCGGTAAAAAATCCCGGCTTCCTGCACGACGCTTGCGGCGCCTTCCCGGGCCACATCATCGTCGGCCTGGACGCCAAGGACGGCAAGGTCGCCACCGATGGCTGGAGCAAAATGTCCGGCCATGAAGTGATCGACCTGGCCAAGAAATTCGAAGCGTACGGCGTCGAATCGATCGTCTACACCGACATCGGCCGCGACGGCATGATGGGCGGCGTGAATATCGAAGCCACCGTGAAGCTGGCGCAAGCAGTGCGCATCCCGATCATCGCATCGGGCGGCGTGCACGTTTTAAAAGATATCGAAGACCTGTGCGCAGTGCAGGACGAGGGCATCGAAGGCGTCATCTGCGGCCGCTCGATCTACGAAGGCACGCTGAACCTGGCAACGGCGCAGGATCGCGCCGACGCACTGACGGAAGGCGGCGTTTAAGACCATGCTCGCCAAACGCATCATCCCCTGCCTGGACGTGACCGGTGGCCGTGTCGTCAAGGGCGTCAATTTTACGGAATTGCGTGACGCCGGCGACCCGGTCGAAATCGCGCGCCGCTATGACGGCCAGGGTGCCGACGAAATCACGTTCCTTGACATCACGGCGTCTTCCGACAACCGCGATCTCATTCTCCATATTGTTGAAGCCGTGGCATCGACCGTGTTCATTCCGCTGACGGTTGGTGGCGGCGTACGCAAGGTGGAAGACGTGCGTCGCCTGCTCAACGCCGGCGCCGACAAGGTCAGCATGAACACGTCGGCCGTGGTCAATCCGCAGCTGGTGTACGACGCGTCGCAAAAACACGGTGCCCAGTGCATCGTCGTCGCGATCGATGCCAAGCAGGTTGCACCGGGCAAGTGGGAAGTGTTTACGCATGGTGGCCGCAACGCCACCGGGTTGGACGCAGTCGAGTGGGCGATGAAAATGGAAAGCCTGGGCGCCGGCGAACTGCTGTTGACCAGCATGGACCGCGACGGCACCAAATCCGGTTTCGACCTGGGCCTGACGCGCGCCGTATCGGATGCGGTGGGCATCTCCGTGATTGCGTCGGGTGGCGTGGGCGGCTTGGCCGACCTGGCCAATGGCATTCTGGAAGGGCATGCAGACGCGGTCCTGGCGGCCAGCATTTTCCATTATGGCCAGCATACAGTCGGTGAGGCCAAGCGCTTCATGGCGGAACGCGGCATCCCGATGCGCATGGTGTGAGAGAAGACAAATGGCAAACTACTGGCTTAAAAAGGTGCACTGGGACGAGAATGGCCTGGTGCCGGTGATTGCGCAGGAAGCGTCCACTGGCGACGTGGTGATGTTCGCATGGATGAACCGCGACGCGCTGGCGCGCACCGTGGAAACGGGCGAAGCCGTGTACTGGTCGCGCTCGCGCAAAAAACTGTGGCACAAGGGCGAAGAGTCCGGCCACATCCAGAAGGTGCGCGAAATTCGTGTCGACTGCGATGAAGACGTGGTGCTGCTCAAGATTGAGCAGGTTGGTGGCATCGCTTGCCATACCGGCCGCCACTCGTGCTTCTATCAAAAATTCGATGGCGCCGAATGGCAGGCCGTGGACCCGGTATTGCAGGATCCGGAAACGATTTATACCAATGTGAAGAAGCCGGCATGACTGACACTTTGAACCGCGTCTTTGACGTCATCACCTCGCGCAAGCTGGAAAATGGCGGCGACCCTGACAAATCGTACGTGTCGCGCCTGTTTTCAAAAGGCGACGATGCAATTTTGAAGAAAATCGGCGAAGAAGCCACCGAAACCGTCATGGCCGCCAAGGATGCGCGCGTGGGTGGCGATGACGCGAAGGTGCTGTATGAAGTCGCCGACCTGTGGTTTCATTCACTGGTGCTGCTGGCCCAGTTCAATCTGACACCGCAGCAGGTGCTCGATGAACTGGCGCGCCGCGAAGGTTTGTCGGGGCTGACCGAGAAAGCTGCACGACCCAACTAAGGAGTCTCCCATGCAAGACTGCATCTTCTGCAAGATCGTCGCGAAACAGATTCCGGCAAGCGTTGTGTATGAAGACGACGATGTGCTGGCCTTCAAGGACATTCACCCTGCGGCGCCGGTGCACTTGCTGCTGATCCCGAAACAGCATATCGATACGCTGTCGCACGCGACCGAATCGCATGCCGATGTGCTCGGCAAATTGCTGGCGCTGGCACCGAAGCTCGCGGCCGAGCACGGTTGTGCGGTGACCATCGATGAGGCCGGCGTGCCGCACGGTGGCTTCAAGACGCTGATCAACAGCGGACCGGACGGCGGCCAGGAGGTGTATCACCTGCACGTGCACGTGTATGGCGGCCCCAAGCCCTGGCGCGCGATGAGTATTTAATAACGGTAAAGCAATGCGGTGCCACGATCAGTCGGCATCGCTTATACTACCGGCGGGTAGTTCCACGAATTCGGGCGTGAAAGCCTTGCAAGGAGAAGATTATGGGTTCAATGAGCGGTGTGCACTGGCTGATCCTGCTGGTGGTAGTGATCCTCATTTTCGGCACCAAGAAACTGAGCAATATGGGTTCGGACATCGGTAAGGCCGTCAAGGGTTTTAAAGATGGCATCAAGGAAGGCGACGACACCACCACAACGGTGACCCCGTCGACGTCCGTACCGCCGGCTCCGCCGTCGCAAGTGGCCGATAAAGCCACGATCGACGTGGAAACGCGCGAAAAATCCCGTCATTAATTAAGGCCAGCGCCACGCCATGATCGACCTGGGTTTATCGAAACTCGCCATCATTGGCGTGGTGGCACTGATTGTCATCGGACCTGAAAAACTGCCGCGCGTTGCACGCATGGCAGGTACCCTGTATGGCCGCGCCCAGCGCTACCTGCATGAAGTAAAATCCGAAGTCAGCCGTGAAATCGAACTGGACGAGCTGCGCAACCTGCACCAGGAAGTGAAAAACAGCGCCCAGTCGATTCACGACGAAGTGAAAAACAGTATTTCCGGCCACCTGGATGAAGTCGAGCACGCCATTCGCCACGACACCCCGGTGCCGGGCACGCCGTCGCCTGCTACCATCAGCGACCTCGAGCGCAAAGCCAAGGATTTCCGCCGTAACAAGCTGGTGCGCACCTCGGCCATTCCAGCCTGGTACAAGCAGCGCCACGGCGGCAAGACCCATGTCATTTCCGGCGCCGCGCGCGTGCGCCGCTTCCGCCCCGGCGTCAAATCCAATAGTTCGTTCTTTTAATGACCCAAGCTCCGGCCGAAGAAACCTTTATTTCCCACCTGGTTGAACTGCGCGACCGCCTGGTTCGCGCCGCCATCGGCGTGGCCATCATTTGCGCCGGCCTGTTTGCCTGGCCCGGTCCCGCCACCATCTACGATTTCCTTGCCGCGCCAATGCTGGCCTCGTTGCCACCGGGCGCGATGATGATCGCCACCGGCGTCGCTGCACCGTTCATGGTGCCGATGAAAGTCACGCTGGTGCTGGCGCTCATCATCGCGCTGCCGTGGGTGTTTTACCAGATGTGGGCATTTATCGCGCCCGGCCTGTACACCCATGAAAAGCGGCTGGTATTGCCGCTGGTGTTGTCGTCTTCCCTGCTGTTCATGGCTGGTGTGGCTTTCTGCTACTTCTTTGTCTTTCGCAACGTCTTCCACTTCATTTCATCGTTCGCCCCGGCGTCGATCACGGTCATGCCGGATATCGAGAACTATCTCGATTTCGTGATGTCGATGTGCCTGGCGTTTGGCGCCACGTTCGAGGTGCCGGTAGTCGTGGTGATCCTGGTCCGCATGGGCCTGGTCAGCGTCGACAAGCTGCGCTCGATCCGGTCTTACATCATCGTCGGCGCGTTTGTCATCGCCGCGATCATCACGCCGCCGGATGGCTTCAGCATGCTGGCGCTGGCGATCCCGATGTGTCTGCTGTTCGAACTGGGCCTGCTGCTGGCGCCGGCGTTCGTGCGGGCGACGCAGGCACCGCCGGAAGAGCCAGTTTGAGGACGTCTCTTCCGTAAATTCCATATCGACGTTCTAGAAATTACCACAGCGGCAATTTCGGACGAAATTGTGGTTGATGCAATGACCGACGAAATATGGTTTCAAGCGTGTATCGCCGCTTTCGCAAGTCCTTCACCAGTTTTTACCTGAGCAGGTCAGCTGATGCCTGCACACGGTACCTTCCATGATCGAGCCGACATCACCGGCCTTCGCTCCGACCTCTTCCATCAATGCCGATGTGGAAAATTTGGTGCGCCGGGTGTTTCAGGGTTGCCTTAATTTATCGGCCGCAGACGATTTGTTCTACCCAAAGCGCCTATAATCAATTAGTGCAAATGTAGCATCTGTCCCTGGCTCTGCCATACGTGGCGCATACCAGGCCGCAACCAGCTCGTCACTGATGTCACCGTTGACGCGTCCCGCCGAATATCCGCAGCTTCTGAATGATGGTCGCTGGATGATCAGCGCATTTTCGCTATTCCAATGCTCAGTTCGGGGCAATACAACATTCCTTGTTGTCACCCAATCCCATAAGAGACATTCCTTGAACGATCAATTCCAGGCATCTGCTGCGGCGATGACAGCCAGTGCACGGCTATCGCGTGCACACCGGTATGACTAGCGCCGTCTTGCCTTACAGCACGAAGCGCGATGGTTTGACGATTGTCAATTGTGACAGTGAGCCGGTACAGACACCCGGCTGTGTGCAGGCACACGGCGCCTTGCTGGTGCTGCGTTTGTCGGACCTGCGCATTCTACAGGCCAGCGAAAACGCAAAAGATGTCCTCGGACGCGCAGCGCTGGAACTGCTTGGCGAACCAGTCAGTGCGGTGATTGGCGCTGAAGGGCAAGAAATGCTGTTCAGCTTGTTGGCGCAGCAACCCGTCGAGAGCAATTCCCTCTATTTGCTTACTTTGCCGGCCCAGGCCGGCGCGGGTGCCGTCCTCGATGTCACCGTGCACATGATCGATGGTGGCGTCCTGCTCGAGTTTGAAGCGAGTGCCCGCAGTACGACAGCCATGCCGGATTATTATTCACTGGTCAAAACCACGGTTGCCCGGTTGCAGGTGGCGGCGTCCTTGCAGCAGTTTTGCGACATCGTGACCGACGAAATCCGTTCCCTGACCGGCATGGACCGCGTGATGGTGTACCGCTTTCATGCCGACGGACACGGTGAAGTCGTGGCCGAGAGTGCACGGGCGGATCTGGCTCCGTGGCTGGGCCTGCATTATCCGGCAGAAGACATACCGAAGCCGGCCAGGGAAATTTTCAAAAAAACGTGGATTCGGCCGGTGCCGGACGTCTCCGCAGGCCTTGCCGAAATGGTGCCCTTGGTCAATCCGGACACGGGTGCGCCGGTCAATATGACCCACTGTGTCCTGCGCGGTGTGTCGATCATGTACACGGAGTACCTGCAGAATATGGGCGTGGCGGCTGCGCTGACCATGGCCATACGTCACAACGACCAGCTATGGGGGCTGATCGCCTGCCATCATTACGACGGTCCCCGGCATGTCACCTACCAGATTCGTGCGGCATGCGAATTTCTGGCGCAGGTGGCTTCAGTCCAGCACGAGGCTGCCCGGGACAAGGAGCACCTGGCTTACCGGCTCAAGCTGGAAGGCGTGCAGCAAGTTCTGCTGGCCGGGGTGGCGCGCGAAGGCGGCCTGGTGGGGCTGATCAATGGCACGCCTTCACTGCTGGACGGCATCGAAGCGGGCGGGGCTGCGTTGTACTATCTCGACCGCTGGTGGCGCATCGGCAATACGCCACCGGAAGAATTTCTCGACCGGCTCGGCGGCTGGCTGCGGGAGACTGTCTTTCCGGCAGCGGCGCGCCCTGTGTATTTCACCGACCACCTGGCCGCGGACTGGCCGGACGCCGCCGCGCTGGCCGATGTGGCCAGCGGCTTGCTGGCAGTACCAGTATCGCCGGACGGACGCAACCTGATGCTGTGGTTTCGACCTGAAATCATCCAGACCGTCCGCTGGGGCGGCAATCCCCATGACAAGCCCACTGTGTCAGGACCGAATGGCCCAAGGCTGACGCCGCGCCAGAGCTTCGACCTGTTTGCCGAATCGGTCAGGGACCGGTCCATGCCGTGGATAAAGGTCGAGATAGAGGCGGCGGCCAGCTTGCGCCTGCTGGTGGCCGAATTGCGTGAAAAAAGCAGTGGTCGTGTCGTGTTGCAAGCTGACCTTGCCCGCAGTAATGAGGAGCTCGATGCGTTCGCCTATGTGGCCAGCCACGACTTGAAAGAGCCGCTGCGCGGAATACACCGGTACACGCATCAATTGCTGAGCGAGCCGGGCTTGTCCAGTGAAGAACGCCACCACAAGCTGAGCGGCGTGATGCGCCTCACTGCCCGGATGGACAGCCTGCTCGATTCCATGCTGCAGTTTTCTCGCGTGGGCGGAAATGAGCTGGTGCTGGAAATGGCTGATCTGAACAGTATTTTCGCCGAGGCGCGCGATTTTGCTGGCGTCAGTATCGATGATGCGCAATTGAACATCTCCATCCCGCGCCCGCTACCAACCATCGCATGCGACTGGATGCAGTGCCGCCAGATATACGTCAACTTGCTGACCAATGCCTTGAAGTACTCGGACGCCGCGCAAAAACGCATCGAGGCAGGCTATATCGACAGTACCGAGCACCATGCCCGCCCACGCTGCCCGCCAGGTGCGGAAAGGGAGCGTATTTTTTATGTGGCCGACAATGGCATCGGCATCGACTTCCAGCACTACGGACGTATTTTTAAACTGTTCAGTCGCCTGCATGGCCACGACAGCTATGGCGGCGGAGCAGGCGCTGGCCTGACCATCGTACACAAGCTGGTTGGACAGCACGGTGGACAAATCTGGCTCGACTCCAGGCCCGGCGCAGGCACGACTTTTTATTTCACGCTACCAGGCAAGTTTCAGGAATCAATCAGTGACAAATGAACATTACAGCACGATGCGCGACGGCCTGAATATCACCAATTGCGACAGTGAACCGGTGCGCACCCCGGGTTGCGTGCAGGCCCACGGCGCTCTGCTGGTCCTGCGCCTGGCCGACCTGTGCATCTTGCAGGCGAGCGAGAACGTCGAGGCCGTGCTTGGGTACACGGTGGAGGCGCTTCTACAGCAGCCCGTCGGCCTGGTAATCGGTCCGGATGGAGCAACACGACTGCTGGCCATGCTGGCCGAGAATGAAAGCGACTGTAACCCGCTGTATCTGCTCAGCCTTCCGCCCCTGGACGGCGCTGGCGCACTCGACGTGACCGTGCATACCATCGATGGCGTCGTGATCCTGGAATGCGAAGCGACCGGCCGCCTGGCGCCGGTCAGCGCGGACGCGTATGGCGTTGTCAAGAAGACCGTGGCGCGCTTGCAGGCGGCCAACTCATTGTTGCAGCTGTGCGCACTGGCCGCGTCCGAGATCCGGCAACTGACCGGCATGGACCGCGTCATGGTGTACAAGTTCCACGAAGACGGCCATGGCGAAGTGTTTGCAGAGAGCCTGCAGCCGGGCCTCGCATCCTGGGTCGGCCTGCACTACCCCGCCGAAGATATCCCGAAGCCTGCGCGCGACCTGTTCCGCAAAACCTGGGTGCGCCCCATTCCGGACATGACGGATGCGCTGGCCGAGATGGTGCCGCTGGCCAATCCAGATACCGGCCTCGCACTCGACATGACCTATTGCTACCTGCGCGGCGTATCGAAAATGTGCACCGAGTTTTACCGCAACATGGGCGTTGCCGCCACGCTGACGCTGTCGATCCGGCGCGGCGACCAGTTGTGGGGACTGCTTTCCTGCACCTATTCGGCAGCGCCACGCTATCTGTCGTACCAGGTGCGTGCCGCCTGCGAATTTCTGGCGCAGGTGGTGTCGGTCCAGCACAGCGCGGCCGAGGACAGGGAAACCGCACATTACCGGCACTTTCTCGACAGAGTACACCTGCAATGGCTGACGACTGTGGCGCGCAAGGCCGGCATTGCCGCGCTGGCCGACAGCACGCCGTCCCTCCTCGATGGCATGTCTGCTGGCGGCGCTGCCCTGTTCCTCGACAATCGCTGGTACCGCACCGGCGTGACGCCAGATGCAAACCAGCTGCAGGTGCTGGGACAATGGTTGACCAGCGGCTCGCCGCTGTCACCGAAACTGCCCCTTTACGCTACCGATTGCCTGATGCGCGACTATCCGGCGGCAGCAGATTTCGCGGCCAGCGCCAGCGGCCTGATGGCGCTGCGGCTGTCATCGAACGGACCGGGCCTCATCATGTGGTTCCGGCCGGAGACCATGCAGTCCATCCACTGGGCTGGCAATCCGCACGAAAAACTGATGGTGTTCGGTCCTAACGGTCCCCGGCTCACGCCGCGCCGCAGTTTTGACACGTTCGTCGAGTCGGTGCGCAATCGGTCCCTGCCATGGACCTCCATCGAACGCGAAACGATGGACAACTTCAGGCTGCAATTGATGCAAGCCGTCGCGCTGCGTGCCGAGGCGGACCGCAGCGCCGACGAACTCGATACCTTCAGATACGTTGCCCGCCATGACCTGAAAGAGCCCTTGCGCGTTATTCGCCGCTACGCCTCCGGGCTCACGGCCAATGCCGGCACGCTCGATGTCGACGAGCGTGGCATGCTCGATGGCGTGACGCGCCTGACCACGCGCATGGAAGGGCTGCTGGACTCGCTGCTGCATTTTTCCGGTGTCGGTAATGCCGATGTGCAGCGCGAAAGTGTCGATCTTGGGGAACTCGTCGCAGAGGCAGTGGCGATGGTCGCCGTGCCGGAAAACATTTCTCTCGACCTGGTGATCGCCCATCCGTTGCCTGTGGTGCAATGCTATCGTCTCTGGACCCGAGAAATCTACGTACACCTGTTATCGAATGCGCTGCTGTACAACCGCGGCGCCACGCGCCGTGTAGAGCTCGGCGTGATCGCAGCGAACGACCCGCATCCCCGGCCTGGTTGTCCGCCGGGCCAGCGCCACCAGGCCATTCAATATGTGCGCGACGACGGCATCGGCATCGCCGCGGCGTCTTTTGGCCAGGTCTTCAAGCTGTTCAAGCGCCTCCATGGACGCGACGATTATGGCGGTGGCGCTGGCACTGGCCTGACTGTGGTACAAAAGCTGGTAGCACGTCATGGCGGCGAAGTGTGGGTCGATTCGGGTGCGGACGGCGGCGCGACGTTTTATTTCACATTGCCTGATTCACCCACGCACTAATAGAACTGCGGACCCCATGTCTATATTCATCTCCGCCAGGCGTTGCACGCATGGCTACAGGCTGCCAATACCTGATCGGACGCCCTCATGAATTCGCTTCCCGTCCCTCCTGTCCCCTGGCGCATCGTCATCATCGACGATAGCCCGGATGACCGCGCCGAGGTGCGGCGCCTCCTGTTTCGCGGAGCGGAGCGGCGTTACGTCTTTGTCGAAGCAGGCGTGGGCGCGGCCGGCGTGGAGGCGGTGCGTGCCAGCGCAGATGCGCCCGATTGTGTCGTGCTGGATTTTAATTTGCCCGATATGGATGTGCTGGAGGTGCTGACACAACTGGCCGGCGCCGATGGCTTGCCGGTGTGTCCGATCATCGTTCTGACTGGCGGGAATGTACAGGAGGCGGGCCGCATGGTGCTGCGGGCCGGCGCTCAGGATTACATTGCCAAAGATGGCCTCACGCCACTCGCCCTGACGCGCATCGTTGAAAACGCCAAGGAGCGCCTGGCAATGTCGCGCGAGCTGTTGGCCCGCAACAAATCGCTGGAAGACACCGAGAAAAAACTGTTCGAAGCCGACCGGCGCAAGGATGAATTCATTGCCACGCTGGCGCATGAACTGCGCAATCCACTGGCGCCGATCGCCACCGGATTGCAGGTATTAAGGCTCAATAAAAACAGCGCATCGCCCCAGATCCTCGACATTATCGAACGCCAGCTTCGTCATATGACGCATCTGATTGATGACCTGATGGAGATTTCCCGGATCAGAAGTGGAAAAGTACTGTTGCGCCGTCAACGGGTGTCGGTCGAGATGTTGATGAAAGAGGCCGCAGAAACGGCATTGCCATCGGTCACAGCCGCACTACACTCGCTCGAACTGCAAACACCAAGCGTCCAGATGTGGCTCGATGTCGATCCGACGAGGATGGTGCAGGTCATCGGCAACCTGCTGAATAATTCGGTTAAATACAGTCCAAACGGCAGTAAAATTGTGCTATCTGCATCGTATGAGGGAAATGAAGCATGCATCCGGGTCAGCGATACTGGCATTGGCATTCCGGTGGACATGCTTCACCAGGTGTTTGATATGTTTGCACAGGTAAACAATTCACTGCAACGCGTCCAGGGCGGCCTTGGGATTGGCCTCGCACTCGTGAAACAGCTCGTTCAATTTCATGAAGGTACTGTAGTCGCGGAAAGTGCAGGGCTGGGACAGGGAAGTACCTTTTGCATCCGGCTGCCGACGACAGAAACCTTGCTGCCACCGGCGCTGCCGTTGCT
>JALYUM010000157.1 GCA_030853745.1 Pseudomonadota bacterium
CTCGATGGCGTCACGCCCGATGCGTCGGCAGCACGCATTTTGCGCGGCCTGTCGCACAAAAATTTCCTGCTCGGCTGCACGCCGGTCGTCAACCTGTTCGCGCGCGCGGCGTCCCCGGTCGACCTGACCCACACCAGGACGGAATATCCCGTGCTCGCCTGCGCCGCGCATCCGGCAGCATTCGACATCCATAGCGTCACCGCGGTGCGGATGCTGCGCGACGCGGGGAAGGGCGCGGTGCAGACCGAATTCCATCCCTATTATTCGCTGCGCCACGGCCTGGCAGGCGGCAGCCGCGGCCAGTACTACACGACGCGGCGCGACGAGACGCTGGCGCGCATCAGTCCGGGCCACGAACTGCGGCTGGCGCTGGTCGACAGCACGCTCGATCCGCTGGCCGTGGAAACCGCCACGGTCTCGATCGACCTGATGTGCACCAACCGCGACCTGCCGGCCCAGCTCTTGACCGGGAGTGCCGATGGCGACCTGCGTCTCAAGGATGGAAGCAACGTGCACCCGGTGCGGCTGCTGCGCAAACCCACGCCCACGTACCGTTTTGCCCAAGCAGCGCAATGGCGCCTGGTGGCACAAATTGCGTTGACCGAAGCCGCGCTCACGCACGCCAGCCTGGAAGCGTTCACCGAGCTGCTGATGCTGCACAACCTGCCGCAGTCGGCCGTCACGCAACGCCTGATTGGCGGGATAAAAAGCTTCGTGCGGACGACCGAACGCGCGTGGATCCACGACACCCACGGCGGCGCGCGCGTGCATGGCGTGGGCGTGCGCATGACGCTCGACGAGTCGGCATTCGTCGGCAGCGGCGTCCACCTGTTCACGCAGGTGATCGATCATTTCTTCCGCCAGTACGCCCAGCTGAACACGTTCATCCAACTAACCGCCGTGTCGCATGCGACCGGCAAGGAGCTGATCCGATGCGCACCCCGAAGCGGCACCGCCAATCCAGTGTAATCGACCGGCTGCTGGACGCGCCCTGGCGCTTCGACCTGGTCCAGGCGCTGCGCCTGATCGACGCGTGGCTACGCCGGAACGGCTTGACGCACGACGACGACATGCTGCGCCACGTGCGTTTCAAAAACAGCCTGTCGATGAATTTCCCTGCCAGCCAAGTTGAAGCGCTGACAGTGGAAGGCGCCGTGCCGATCACGTCAGGGAGCGCCTTGCAACTGGCATTTGACAGTGGCGATCTGAAAACGATCACTTTCACGCCGGCCTTTCTCGGCTTCTTTGGCGTGAACGGCGCGATGCCGAACTTTTATACGGACGATATCGCCGACCAGATCCACACCACCAGATTCGAAGGCACGCGCGCATTCTTCGACATTTTCACCAACCGCACGATGGCACTGTATTTTCAGGCGGCCTGCAAACACAGGGTGCAGCATCGCTTCGACGAACACGGCGCCGCGGCCATCCTGCCGATGCAGCTGGCGCTGGCAGGACAGCGGCCGACGCCGGACAGGGTTGGGATTTGCCACGACGCGGTCCGTGCGCATTACGCCGCACTGCTGCGGCATCGCCCGGTGTCAGGCGACATGATCGAAGCGATGCTGGTCGAGTATTTTGCATTGCCGATCCGGCTAGAACCGTTCGTCGCCGGCCACGACCGCCTGCGCCAGCACGAGTTGTGCCTGCTCGGTGTGCAGTGCGCCACTTTGAGCGAAGGCGCCGTGCTGGGCGAGCGCGTGCACGAGGTCGACACGCGCGCTTGCCTGCATATCGGGCCGCTGGCGCTGGCCGATTTCAATAATTTTCTGCCTGGCGCTGCCGGCGCGGTCGAGCTGACGCAATTACTCGCACTGTTTGCCACGCCGACCGTCCGGTTCCAGCTGCACCTGATCCTGCGCGCGGCCGACGTCAAGCCGGTGTCGTTCAGCTGGTTCGATGGCAACCGGCTCGGCTACGACAGCTCCTTGATCGGCAGCCCGGCGCTGGCCGATTGCGGCGAATTCATCTGCAACCTCGACCTGTAGGGACACCATGGAAAACATCACCGACCTGATCCAGCTGATGCTCTCGGGCCAGCAACTGACTACCCAGAACCGCGCCTTGCGCCTGCGTGTTTCGTACCCAGACGGCCTGTCCGACCGGGTCTTGCTGCCGCAGCGCGTGACCGGGACCGAATCGATGTGCGGCGGCCTTGAATACACCATCCTGTGCGTCACGGCATCAAACCATCTGCCGTTGAAAACCTTCATCGGGCTGGCCGCCGAGCTGCAGTTCGTCACCGATACGGGCGACCTGCATGGCGTCTGCGGCCTGATCACGGAAGCGGCCTCGGGCCAGAGCGACGGCGGCCTGGCCACTTACCAGGTGGTCCTGCGCGACGCGTTCTCCAGCGTGCTGGACCTGGGTGCCAACACGCGCGTCTTCATCGACAAGAACGAGATCGAGATCGCCGCCATCGTGCTGGCCGGCTGGCGCGAACGCAACGGCTTGCTGGCCGCCGCTTTCGACTTTAAATTCTCCATCGAACTGGCCGATCACAAGTTCCCGCCACGGGCTTTTACGCGCCAGGACAACGAGTCCGACGCCGCCTTCCTCAAGCGCCTGTTCAAGCGCCGCGGCATCGCGTGGTTCGTGCGCCCGGGCCGCGCCATGCCGGCCTACGATGACAATGACGATGACGGCGAGGGCGCGCCGGTGCACACGCTGGTGATGTTCGACGAACAGATCCGCCTGCGCCAGAACGCGGCCGGCACCGTGCGCTACCAGCGCGCCG
>JALYUM010000159.1 GCA_030853745.1 Pseudomonadota bacterium
GGTTGCACCATGCCGGTCATTTCCGGCGTTGGCCACGAGACCGACTTCACCATTGCCGACTTCGCGGCCGACCTGCGTGCGCCGACGCCCACGGCCGCCGCCGAAATGGCGTCGGCGCCGCGCGCGCACTGGCTGGATACGCTGGGGAGCATGGCCGACGACATGACGCGGGCCATGCGGCGGCGGCTATCGGACACCACGCAAAGCCTGGACTGGCTGGCGCGCCGGCTGGTCAGCCCGAGCGCCTATGCCGCGCATCAGCGTCTAAAGCTGCACGCGTTGCAGTTGCGGCTGGCGCATGCGACCCGTACCCCGCTCGGCATGGCGCGTTACGCGGTCAACCAGCTCGACACGCGACTACGCTCGCAACTGCCCGATATCGCCGCCGAACGCCGCCGGCTGGCCGAGCACGGGCGGCGACTGCAGGTACAGGTCATGGGCCAGCAACGCCAGCGCCGGCAAGCGCTGGCGGCGTTGGCGTCTCAACTGGAACTGCTCAACCCGCAGCGCACGCTGGAAAGGGGTTACGCCATCGTCAGCGACAGCGCCGGCCACGTGCTGCGCTCGCCGCAGCAGATCAAGCCACAGGACAAGCTGACGGTGCGATTGGCGGAAGGCGCGGCCGAGGTCGGCGTGGCGTCGGTACAGGAGCAGCTGGGATAAGGCCGCTGCGTTGACCGGCGGCACAAATATGCAGTCTTGCGCCATCCGTTTTACAATGATCATCGTTTCAGAATCACCAATGCATTTCAGTACAGATTTTTCAAACCAACATCAATAAAAGGAAAAGACATGGAACATACTCTGCCACCACTGCCGTACGCGATGGACGCCCTGGCGCCAACCATTTCGCAAGAGACCCTCGAGTATCACTACGGCAAGCACCACGCGACCTATGTGACCAACTTGAACAACCTGATCAAGGGCACCGAGTTCGAGAACATGTCCCTGGAAGAGATCGTCAAGAAATCGTCCGGCGGCATCTTCAACAATGCCGCCCAAGTGTGGAATCACACCTTCTACTGGAACGGCCTGACCCCGCAAGGCGGCGGCGCACCGACCGGCAAGATTGCCGACGCCATCAACGCCAAGTGGGGCTCGTTCGACAAGTTCAAGGAAGAATTCAACAAATCGGCCGTCGGCAACTTCGGTTCCGGCTGGACCTGGCTGGTGCAAAAGGGCGACGCCCTCGAGATCGTCAACACCTCGAACGCCGGCACCCCGCTGACCACCGACGCCAAGTCCCTGCTGACCTGCGACGTCTGGGAACATGCTTACTACATCGACTACCGCAATGCCCGCGCCAAGTATGTGGAAGCGTTCTGGAATCTGGTGAACTGGGACCAGGTCAACAAAAACGCGGCATGATCGCGCTGACGGAGCGGTTCGCTTCGTCGTAAAAAAATCCGCTTCGGCGGATTTTTTTACGTCTGGAAACAACCCGTCCCGGCTTGGTCTACAATGTGGCCCGAGGAGAAATGCCATGTTTCGAGTAATGTTGGTGGAAGACGACGTCCGGCTGGCCGAGCTCGTCACCGAGTATCTGAGCGCCTACGAGTTCACCGTCCACGTTGTCGGCCGTGGCGACGAAGCCCTGTCCGCCTTTGCCGACATCGCCCCGCACGTGGTGGTGCTCGACCTGATGCTGCCGGGCATGGACGGCATGGTGGTATGCCGCCAGATGCGCGCCGTCAGCCAGGTGCCGATCCTGATTCTCACGGCCCGCGAAGATTCCTACGATGAAGTCTCCGGTCTCGAACAGGGCGCCGACGATTTCCTCAACAAGCCGGTGCAGCCGCGCGTATTGCTGGCGCGCCTGCGCGCCCTGCTGCGCCGCGCCAACGTCCAGCAAGCCGACAACCACCCGCTGGTGTTCGGCAATCTGACCATCACCCGCGCCGAACGCAGCGTCACCTGGCGCGGCCAGGCGTGCGTGCTGAGCAACACCGAATACAAGCTGCTGCTGGTCCTGGCCAGCGCCGCCGGCCACGTCCTCTCGCGCGACGCCCTCTTGAAAAAAATGCGCGGCATCGAATTCGACGGGCTCGATCGCAGCATCGACAATTCGATTTCCAAGTTGCGGCGGCGTTTCGACGATGCCACTTCGGAGAAGATCAAGACGGTGTGGGGCGAAGGGTATTTGTTTTCGCCGTCGGCCTGGGGCTGAGCGCTCGCATCGCCCGACAGGACATACCGACGCGCTTGCCGCGTATGTCCACCACCGTGCTCGGCCGCCGGCGCCGAGATCGCCGCACTCTGTACGACTTCTAACGGAAGCATCCCGCTCAGCAGGCTACTGTGATCATTTCACCCTGATCTCGGAGTATTCATGCAACGACAAAAAGCAGCCATCGCGGGCGGACTCATTGCC
>JALYUM010000162.1 GCA_030853745.1 Pseudomonadota bacterium
GGTCAAAGATCCCTTTCTCGTGCATGAACAAGCGCAGGCGCTGGGGGTTGGGGAAAGCAGATGGCGAGGTGAAGAGGTTGAGTTTGTCAGTCATTTTATCGCTCCATAAAGTGGGTCAAGTGGTGGCTGGGTTTTGGTAGTTGCTACCTTCGCGCTTGGCCAGTAGACGTACTGTAATACCTTGTATAACATAGATAAACTGGGTCATAATCAATTCATTTATTACAAATGGTAATCAATAGGAAAGCGATGAACTCTCTTCAGCTTGGAAGTATCGAGCAATTTTGCAAGGCTGCCGAAACAGGCGGCTTCACGAGTGCAGCGGAAATTCTGGGCCTCACGCCAGCCGCCGTGAGCCGGTCGATCAGCCGCCTGGAAGAGCACCTCGGCGTTCGTCTTTTCTTGCGGACTACCCGTGCAGTCAAGCTGACACCTGAGGGTGAGCTATATTGGAGGGAATGCCGCGTAGCGCTGGAGCAAATCGCAGAAGCCGAGCGTGCAATCACAGGTGCGCAAACTGCTCCCAGTGGGCCGCTACGCATCAGCGTCAGCGCTGCCTACGGCACCTTTCGTTTGCTGCCATTGATGCCGAAGTTCGCCGATTTGTACCCACAAATCGACATTGAAATCAGTATTTCGGACAAAATTATCGACTTCGTGGAAGAAGGTTTTGATATTGCGATTCGATTAGGCACACCACAAGACTCGCGTCTCGTCGCATTCAAGCTTGAAGATGCAATGCTGGGCATCTTTGGCACACCCGGCTATTTGGCCAAAAAAGGAGCGCCGCGTGATATCGACGATCTTGCCGCACACGATTGCATTCAATACATATCGCCAAACACCGGGCGTCCCTTACAGTGGCTATTCACCGACCAACAAGGCATTCCACTCGAAAAGCCGATTATCAGCCGCATGCGTGTGCTAAACGATGCCCTTGGAGCTGTCGCGTGGGTCAACGCGGGCGGAGGACTTTACCAGACCTATCAATTTGCGGTAGGTGACTCGGTACGTCGCGGCGACCTCGTAGAAGTCCTCCAAAAATACGGCGGACGCTCCCGGCCGTTTTCGATCCTGTATCCCCAGAATCGCCACCTATCGGCGCGCGTGCGTGCATTTGTAGGTTTCTTGCGCTCAGCAGTGAAATCTTAATTCTGGAATATCAGTTTGTCCGGCCGGGCTGCCATATTGTCGGCTTCGGCTTCGGCTTCGGCTTGGGCTGACTTCGGCTACGCGTTGACGAACTGGGACCTCCCGAAAGAGCGCTTTCGGCCGATTCCTGCCTGTCGTGATCGGCTCGTGTCGACCCAAAGCGACCCTTTGCACTTCGATATCGTTGGCGCGTTTAAGGGCAGGCACATCAAATACAAGACGTTTTCATTGGCCCGGCTGATTACTTGCCCAAGGAAGGTGCCGCATTGACATGCTCGTAGCTAAATATGCGGGTGATTTTCCACTCCTTCCCATTGAGGGTCATCAGCTGCGTGAAGTAAGACGTGCCAGCGAGAAATTCTGGTTTTCCCTTCGGAATGACATAAAACTGATGTTCGCCAGTAACGACGGCGCCATATACATCCTCGCCCTTACGCATCAGAAAGACATGCACCGTGCCTGGAACCGCGACACGGCGCAGATGGTTTTTCATCGTGGTCATGCCATTGTTCACAGCAGAAAGTGCCGCCTTGCCAATAAGTGAACCTCCTCGGTCGTGATAGAACTCTACATCGTCAGAGACAAACGCATTCATACCTGCCGGATCAACGCGGTTATAGGCCGCCCAATAGCTAGCATCGACTTGCTCTGCCTCGGCCTGGTAGTCCCGCTCTGGCGACTTGGCCCCCACAAAATTGCTATGCAATGCGATCAGTGCTCCAACAGTAAGAACAAATTTTTTCAGCATCGAGGAGTCCTCATTCGTAATGTATCGTCGTTGCAGGATTGCAAGAACCGATGTTTCATTGTCGCATTACGGCCGTATTTCGATTGGTACTGCCAAAAGGCAACTCCATGTTGCTGTGCAGCGGCTGCTTGGGCACGGAGCCGGACCGCTTTCATGACGAAATTTGTGAGCAAACTCGTGATTTAGCAGCCCATGATCCGCTCTGGCCGAAATCGCCATGTCGGCTGGTTCGCGGTAACTATCTTTCTGTCGGTAAAATTTACAATGGGTTTTGAGATTTATTTTTAAAATCCCTAACCCGTTGATTTTTAAAGACATTATTTTCAGGCATGGTTTTTGCTTTATTGCAATAATCTTTAACGGAGAACAATAATGAAATTTAGAAATATCCTTTTGGTATTCCTGGTGGCGGCTTTTACCATGACAGCGGCTCAGGCCGGAGTCATCACATCGACGATCGCAGAAACTAACAGCACGCAGAGGGGACCATTTACCATCGGCACCTTCACCTTCGCCTTGCCTTCGGACCAAACCATTATCGGTGCCAGCATTTCCGGTACCTACGGCGCAACGTCCCAATACAAGGGAAGTAGTGCGAACACTCCCATTATTGTCGATGGCATTCAAGTTGCTACCTGCGACAATGGGTTTGGAGGAACGGGGTGCGCGACCTATACGTTCAACTACAATTTTGCCAATACTGACCTGACTTTGTTCTCTGACGGGAAAGCACTTGTTACTGGTAACTTTATTTCTGGTGGCACGGTGCGTATTTCAGCGCTGACGTTGACCTTGACGACAAAAGAAGTTCCGGAGCCAGCAAGCTTTGCGCTGTTTGGACTTGGCCTGATGGGCTTGGCCATGATGCGCCGTAAGTCGGTCAAGTAAGCCGACTGCTGCCGGCTGCTGGTGCCGGAAAAGTCAAAGCCCCGTTTCGACGGGGCTTTTGCGTTGGGGACGACCTGGCGCGGGCCGCCCGCTGCTCCCTCAGCGCCCGCGCAGACATTGAAAAGGAAGTGTCCACCTCGCAGCCGTCAACGACGCCAATACAGGCTACCGACATTATTTCGTCCCCGGCCTCATATCGGCTTTGTGTTGGTAACCCAGCAGACGCTGGTAGGCCGCACAGCGAAAAGTAGAATGGCCCGGCTACCTGTGATTATCCACAGTCGGCTTGCTGTTTGCGAGGTCGTGCACGCTATTGTGACGCGCCACGCTTAGCGGTTGGTAGTGCTATAACCCAACGAAGACGTCGACAGGCCGGTTCCGACCCGAAGCAGACCTAACAGAGGTCGAGAATGCGAGGAAATCGTTGACTACTCAGCTTCATATTTCTCACGAAGCTTCAAGTATGCTTTCTTGCAATGTTCAAAATATTCGCGTTCATCATGTCTTCTTTTTTCCGCTTCTTTTCCACTGATTGGAGCATCGGCGCTTGAGGTTTCCACCACCTCTACTGAAATCAAATCACCGATTTTTAGTGGTTTTTGTGATATCCAGTTGAGGTGCTCATCAGGGACGTCAGAAGCCCTTGAAGTAAGGCCCCCGACCGAAATGAACACGTCGGCGGGTTCGTCTTCTCGCATTGGACGACTGGCGCTTCCGAGCTTCCCCACACAGTTGACAGTTGCATTAAGGACGGAGAGGTCATCTGCTCCGGCGATTATTGGGGCTTCCTCGTTGATTCGGACCTTGAGCGCATACATCTTTTTCTCCTATGAAGTTGTCTCAGCAGCTGCATTGAAAATAGCTGCTAATAAGTGTCACAGTTGCTTATGTCCGTTTCCGGCCGAACCCGGTCGATCGGTCGGCCAAGCTTAGCGGGTTGCCACGCCCAGGAGCCGGCAGTGGACGCGACGGGCCGGTACCGACCCATAGCGGCCCTATTGAGAAACGTGTTCGACTTGCCTGCACTGCTCAGTCAAAGCAAATTTCTCTCACAGTACCCCCCTCAACAACCTTGTGACAACTTGCGACGTTAGCCCAAGCAGAGCATGTTCCGGCGATGCCCGACAAGTTATGAGGCGCGGTCACGTCGGCTAAACAGAGGCCTTCACATTGAGTACTGTCCGTACAAACCTTCTGACTATCGGCAGTTTTTACACGGCAGGATTCAGATCCGCGAAGACCTTGCCGTAACCACAGATTATCGTGGACTAGACATTGTTCCTTGGAAGAAGAAATCGAAGGTTTTCTTGCTTGCGAAATATTTTTGGAGTCAAGAATCGGCGATGGCCCAGAGCAGCCAGAGAGGAGCGTAAATGTAGCAAGTAACCAAAAACATAATGCTTTCAAGCCATTCGGGATTGCAGTCGCTGCAGTAGTCATGGAAACCTATCAGAGATGTGTCACTGCTTCGAAGGACCGCTTTTGGCCGAACTCGGCCATTCGCCCGCCTTCAGTCTACCGGATGCATTGCTAAGAAGGAAATTTTCGTCAGCGGCGGCGCGCCGGAGCGACAGGCCGGAATCGACCCATTCCGGACATTTAGGCACCCTCAGCGAAATAAAACCTCCTACTTCTGCGAAGCAATCATTACGGCAGGCACGTGTTGTGAATTACCGTTTCCAGTCGCACATTTTTCGTTTTAGCTTCTTTATTAATTGGCAAATAATCAATCAATTACTGTTGCATGTATCGGAATTATTGCAGCTGTTCAACTATCCTTTTCCCACACGCATGCTACAGTTCTGATGATTGCCTACAGGGAATTTTTTCTTTTTGGCGAACGCGCCCTGACCGCCCCGTCAGGTAACTATCAGCGAGAAAGCATGAGTAATTCAACACAAACCATCGGGACGCGGCTGGCGATGGGGTTCGGAGTCACCTTTGCCATGATGATCGTCCTGGCCGGCCTGGCCATCAACCGCGTCGGAAGCATCGATGAGACGCTCAGCCGCGTCAACGATGTTAATAACGTCAAGCAGCGTTACGCCATCAATTTCCGCGGCAGCGTGCACGACCGCGCTATTGCCGTGCGCGACGTCGTGATGGCAAACGATGCCGCAGCCATCCAGGTCCAGGTCGCGAAGATCAAGATCCTTGACGAAAACTACCAGCGCTCGGCCGGTCCTCTGGACGCGCTGTTCAACGGTACCGTCAGCGCTAACGAAAAAGCCGCCCTGGCCACCATCAAGGAAACCGAGCGCCGCGTCCAGCCTTTGATTGCGAAAGTCATCGAGCTGCGTAGGGCAGACAACGCGGCCGAAGCATCCGCGCTGCTGGCCACGCAGGCTGGCCCGGCTTTCGTCGAATGGCTCGCATCTGTCAACAAACTGATCGACCTGGAAGAAAAAATGAGCCAGGACGCCACGGCCGGCGCACGCGTGCTGAGCAGCAGTTTCTTCACGTGGATGCTAATCCTGTGTGCCATCGCCATTGCCGCCGGCGCCGTCAGTGCTTGGTACATCGCCCGTGGCCTGTTGCGCCAGCTGGGCGGACAGCCCGATTACGCTGCCGGCATCGTCACCAGCATCGCCGCCGGCAACCTGTCAGTGCCGATTGTCACCGCATCTGACGACAAGAGCAGCCTACTGTTCGCGATGAAGGGCATGCGCGATAACTTAGTCGATATCGTCGCACAGGTGCGCACCGGTACCGAGACGATTGCCACGGCTTCGATGGAAATCGCTGCCGGTAACTTCGACCTGTCCTCGCGCACTGAGCGACAGGCCGGCACGTTGGAAGAGACGGCGTCGTCGATGGAAGAACTGACAGGCACCGTGCGCCAGAATGCCGACAATGCCCGCCAGGCCAACCTGCTGGCCGAGTCTGCGTCGGAAGTGGCCGTGCGCGGTGGGGCGGTCGTGGCGCAAGTCGTCGAGACGATGGCGTCTATCAATGAATCATCGAAGAAGATCGTGGACATCATCGGCGTAATCGATAGCATCGCGTTTCAGACCAATATTCTCGCCCTGAATGCGGCCGTGGAAGCCGCCCGTGCCGGCGAGCAGGGCCGCGGCTTTGCTGTGGTCGCGACCGAAGTGCGCAACCTGGCCCATCGTTCGGCATCGGCCGCCAGCGAGATCAAGGCGCTGATCAGTAGCTCAGTCGAGCGCGTCGAGACGGGCGCCCGGCTGGTCGATGAAGCGGGTACGACGATGGAAGAAATCGTCAGCAGCGTTAAGCGGGTGACCGACATCATGGCTGAGATCAGTCACGCCAGCCAGGAGCAAAGCACCGGTATCGAGTCCGTCAACCGTGCGGTCGGCGAAATGGATGAAGCGACCCAGCAGAACGCTGCCCTGGTTGAGCAGGCCACCAGCGCTGCCGCGTCGCTGCAGACGGAAGCGCAGACGCTGGCATCCGTGGTCAGTGTGTTCAAGCTCGATGCAGCGCATATGCATGCGCCGGCCAAAGCAGTGGCCGGGCGAACTGCCGTCAAGCCGGCCACCCGCCTGCCTGCACCAGCACGTGCGCCCGTGAAAGCAGGGCCCGTCACGCGCGCGAAACAGATCACTCCAGCAAACTCGGCAGACGAATGGGAAACCTTTTGAGTTGTTGTGCGCTTGCCGATAGCGAAAATTAGGGCAGCAGCACGGCTGCAATTGGGTGGCGAATTGCCGATAGGCACTTATGAGTCCAAGTACACGACTGTAAGAGCGTCAGAATAGGGTCAATTGACAAATTTTCCGACGCTCATTTGTCGCGGCCTAAAGCCTCAGCCTGGCAGACTTGGCCACTTAACCCGGGTGTTACGTTCCGTTGCACATTGGACCCCACTACTGCGATAAGGCAACTTTAGGGTGCGCAGCGACGGCTTGAGCATGCAATCGGATCGCTTCCATGACGGTAGTTGTCAACAAAGATGTCGCGTCAAGTCATGCTGCTTTTCGTAATTTCTCTGGCGCTTTTCGTTCCGGGTTCAGCCAAACTTCATGGCTCAATTTCCAATCTCGTGTAGCTCCTGACCAGCGCTCAGGGCGACGCTGTTTCGCGGCCTCGTATACTTCCTTACGATGGCTCAGGATCGATGCGGCACGGCCGTCGTGGCACTGCGCAGGCGTCACGAACTTCAAGCTGCTGTGCTTGTGCTGATGGTTGTACCACTGCACAAATGACAGTGTCCATTGCCGCGCCTGTTCGATACTTTCGAACGGCTTGCCCGGGTAGTTCGGCCGGTACTTGCAAGTCCGGAACAGCGACTCGGCGTAGGCGTTGTCGTTGCTCACACGGGGCCGGCT
>JALYUM010000166.1 GCA_030853745.1 Pseudomonadota bacterium
CGGCAGCGCGCGCGACCGCGACGACGCGCTGGCGGCCGGCTTCGACCAGCATCTGACCAAGCCGATCAGCCTGGAGCAGCTGGTTGCCGCGCTGGCCCTGACCGAGGCGGCGCCCTCGCTCTAACTGTTGCCGAACAGGTCGTTGGCGTCGAGGATGGCGTACACGATCTGTGGCTGCGCCGCGAGCGTGCGGCGGATTGCCGCCGGCACCGACTGGCGGATTTTTTTGCACAAACCCGGCTGCTCATCCATGACGACCACGATGCCGCGCGCCGACCGGACCTCGTTCGGTCCCGGCGCAATGCGCAGCGTCACGCCCAGCTGGGCATTGATCATCGCCTGCACCTTCAGTAATTCCGCGTAGCTGGCCACCCGCTCGATGCGATCGATCAGCCGCGCCTCCTCGGCCTTGGTCAGACGCAGTGCGCGCAGGTCGGCGTCCGGGTCGGCCAGCAGCCGTTCGCGCTCGCAGATACAGGCGCCCGGCGGGCATTCGACGCGGAGGGGAAACGGTGGCTGCACGGCAGGGTTATGTGGATGGCGGAGCGGCTGATTGTAGCAGTGGTTCGCGCGGCGATTCGTGCGGCGCGTTGTCCGGAACCTGGCACACCGCCTGCTGCACCGTCAACGCGTTGACAGTGGCGGCGCCGGACGCGGTATTGTCGAAGACGCACCACACTTCCCTTCCCGCAGCGTGGTGGGTGACGATATCGCGGCCCAGCTGCGCCAGATACTCGGGCGCGTACGATGAGTAATAAATGCGCGGCGTGCCATGCAGGCGCGTATAGATTGCCGCGGTGGTCGGCACGTGGGCGCCGGGCTGGCCCTTGGCCGGATCGGCAATCACGCGCGTGACTCCGGCACCGGTCAGCAGTCGCGTGGCATCGTCGCCAAACCAGCTGGCATGGCGCGCTTCGCAGGCCACCATGCAATTGAAGCGCACGCGCAGTGCCGCGAAAAATGCTGCGGCGACAGCGCTGTCGAAGGGCGTCGATGGCGCCAGCTGGAGCAGCAGGCACCCCAGCTTATTGCCGAGTGCGCTGGCCTCGCCATGAAAGCGGTCGAGCAGCGCATCGACATCGGTCAGCACAGCATCATGCGAGATGGTGCGCGGAATTTTGACGGAAAAGCGGAAGGTGTCGGGCACGCTGTCGGCCCAGCGCGCGTAGGTTGCCGGCTGGTGCGGGCGGTAGAACGAGGTGTTGACTTCGACGCAGCCGAACACGCGCGCGTAGCGCTCGAGGTGGCTGCCGGCGCCAGGAAAGCTGGGCGCCAGGTCGCGCGCGATGCTGTTGCCGGCGCAGCCGATATACGGGCCGCCAGCGTGGTCAAGGAGTGTCGTCATGGCGGAATTCTACGCCAACGTTTGTGCAGATACGCGCACGGCGGCATACAATGTGGCCGTAGAATTGAACCCTTGCGGAGAGACTGAAATGAGCGAATCCGGTACCGACGTTGCGGTCCATATTGTGTGTCCCCATTGCGCTGCCATCAACCGGCTGGCGCCGCAGCGCCTGGCCGACGAGCCGGTCTGCGGCAAGTGTACGCTGGCGCTGTTCGTGGCGCGTCCGCTCGATGTGACGAGCGAACAATTTACGCGCCATCTCACGCGCAACGATATTCCGGTGGTGGTGGATTTCTGGGCGGCGTGGTGCGGCCCGTGCAAGGCCATGGCGCCGGCTTACCTGCAGGCGGCGCAGCGTCTGGAGCCGGCGGTACGCCTGCTGAAAGTCGACACCGAAGCATCGCAGGACCTGGCCACGCGCTACCAGATCCGCTCCATCCCGACGCTGGCGCTGTTCAAGGGCGGACGCGAAGTGGCGCGCCAGGCCGGCGCCATGGACGCGACCTCGATCGTCAACTGGGTCAAGCAGCTGCGCTGAAAAGCGTCCGTTCTGCACGCGTGCACGGATCGGACCGGCATCGCATGACTGGTAAAATCACGGATGGTTGCGGGCCCTTCCCGCACAAGGAGAAAGCATGTCGCAACAAGTGGTGATGGATAGCAGCCTCGAAGATGCCAAGCAATTTGCCCGCATCATGTACCTCGCCCACGCGCTGACGTTTTTCTTTTCGGTCGGCATGCTGTCGTTTTTGCCGCTGATCGTCAACTACGTCAAGCGCCCGGATACCGCGGGCACGATGGTGTACAGCCACCACACGTGGATGATCCGCACCTTCTGGTTTTACGCGCTGTGGATGGCCGTCGGCTGGCTCCTGATCATCACGATTATTGGCATTCCGCTCTCATGGCTGGTGTTTCCATGCGCATGGTTGTGGAATGCATATCGCCTGATCAAAGGTTTCGTGGATTTAAACAACAATCGGGCCATGCCAGTGCAGTGATTTTGCTGATTCTTGCCAATTAATCGCGCCCTTGCTTGGTTGCCGTGGTGTAATAGTGCCCTGAGGACAGACCTCGCTTTTGGGACACGGAACCATGAAAACAGTACAGCAAGAAGTCGATGAACGCAGCAACCTGACCGGCACCAACAAATTCGAGCTGCTGCTGTTTCGCCTGGGCGGTGACGCCCACGGTGAGCGCAATGAGCTGTTCGGCATTAACGTATTCAAAATCCGCGAAATCGTCGCGATGCCGGAAGTGACGGCAGTGGCCGGTTCGCCGCCGCATGTGCTTGGCGTGGTCAACCTGCGCGGTCAGATCATCCAGGTGCTGGATTTGCCGGCCATTACCGGTTGCGTCCCGAAGACCGGCCTGAATATCATGCTGGTGACGGAGTTTGCCCGCACCACGCAGGCGTTTGCCGTAGAAAGCGTGGAAGAAATCGTCCGCCTCGACTGGGGCCAGGTGATGTCGTCAGAACACAGCGCCGGCAGCGGTATGGTCACCAGTATCGCCCGCCTCGACGATGAAGCTGGCGGCACCCCGCGCCTGGCGCAGGTGCTGGACGTGGAAACCATCCTGCAAAAAATGAACCCGTCCAAGGAAGAAATCAACACGGCCGTCCTGGGCGCCAAGATCAAGCTGAAACCCGGCACCGTGATCCTCGCCGCCGACGACTCGGTGGTCGCGCGCTCGTTGATCGAACAGGGACTGGAAGCGATGGGCCTGCCGTTCGTCATGACCAAAACCGGCAAGGAAGCCTGGGACCAGCTGAACTACCTGGCCACGGCAGCCGAAACCGAAGGCAAGACCATCTACGACAAAGTGGCGCTGGTGCTGACCGACCTGGAAATGCCGGAAATGGATGGCTTTACGCTGACCCGCAGCATCAAGAAATCGTCGCGTTTCGGCGCCATGCCCGTCGTCATTCACTCGTCCCTGTCGGGCACCACCAACGAAGAGCACGTCAAGACAGTGGGTGCGGATGCGTATGTGGCCAAGTTCTCGGCCGAGGATCTGTCGTCGACATTGCGCCGGGTGCTGGGGCAGTAAGCAGCACCGTGTCATTCCCGGCGGGAACCCTGCCACATTTTCAGACCACAAAGCCGGCATGCCATCGGTCCCGCCTTCGCGGGGGACGTTGCCAGTCAGTGGTGATGTTCAGTTGCGCGTCATCATATCGAACGCCTGTTCGATATCGGCGATCAGATCGTCCACGCTTTCGAGGCCGATATTGAACCGCACCAGTGCGCCCGCGTCGATCCAGTTTTTCCGCAGCCCGGCCATCCGGTAGGGCATCACCAGACTGTTCGCGCCGCCCCAGCTGTAGCCGATGCCGAACAGCGTCAGCGCATCGACAAATTGATCCGTCTGTGCTTCGCTGTAGCGTGCATCGAACAGCACCGAGAACAAGCCCCCTGCCCCGGTAAAATCACGTTTCCACTCGGCGTGGCCGGGACAATCTTCGAACGCCGGATGCAGCACGCGCGTAATTTCCGGGCGCGCCTTCAGCCACGTTGCGACCTTGCGCGCCGCGGCGTCGTGGGCATCGAAGCGCAGACGCATGGTTGGCAGGCCACGCATCACCAGGAAAGCATCGTCCGGACTGACGCCCAGGCCAAGGCGCATATGCGCCAGCGCCAGGCGGTCGTTGAGTGCCGTGTCGCGCGTGATCAACGCGCCCATCAGTACGTCGGAACCGCCCGACTGGTACTTCGTGAGCGCCTGCATGATGATGTCGACACCCACATCGAAACCACGCAGCGCCAGGCCAGCCGACCAGGTATTGTCGAGCGCGACCAGCACGCCGCGGGCATGGGCGGCCGCGCAGATAGCCGGCAAGTCGGGCACTTCCATCGACACCGAACCCGGTGCTTCGGTCCAGATCAGTTTGGTATTCGGCTGGATCAACGCGGCGATGCCCGCACCGATCAGGGGATCGTAGTAACGCGCCGTGATGCAAAAATCGTTCGATAACCAGCGGCCCAGTTCACGGTTCGGGTTATAGACGTTTTCAGGCAGCAGCACATCGTCGCCACTTTTGAGCAGCGCGAAATCGACCATCGCAATCGCGGCCAGACCGGACGGCGCCAGCAGGCAATGCTTGCCATCTTCGATGTCAGCGAGCCGCGCTTCCAGCGTAAATGTGGTGGGCGTGCCATGCAGGCCGTAGGTATAGGCGCTCTTGTCTTTCCACTCGCCCGAGCGCATGGCGGCCACGTCCTTGAACAGGACCGTGGAGGCATGGTGGATGGCGGTGGGGAATGCAGCGAATCCTTCAGGCGCATTGTAGTCGCTGTGGATCAGGCGGGTCTGCAGTGTCTTGTCCATCGCTTACGCCACCGATGCCCACAGATCGTGCGCATCGGCAGCGGTGATGACGACATCGGCGAATTCGCCCACGACCAGCTTTTTACCAGGCACCAGCGAACGCTTGATGTGCACGACGCCATCGATTTCCGGCGCATCGGCAGCCGAGCGGCCGACAGCTTCCTTACCGCCCACTTCATCGACCAGCACGCGCATCGTGCGGCCCACTTTCGCTTGCAGGCGCTTGGCGGAAATTTCTTCCTGCAGCAGCATGACGCGCGCGCGGCGCTCTTCACGTACTTCTTCCGGCACCGGATTGTCGAGCAGATTGGCGGTGGCGCCTTCGACTGGCGAATAAGCAAAGCAACCGAGGCGGTCGATCTGCGCTTCTTTCAAAAAGTCGAGCAGGTACTCGAATTCGGCTTCGGTCTCGCCCGGAAAGCCGGCGATGAACGTCGAACGGATCGTCAGTTCCGGGTTCATCGCGCGCCATGCCAGGATGCGGTCGAGATTTTTCTCGCCGCTGGCCGGACGCTTCATGCGGCGCAGCACTTCAGGGTGCGCGTGCTGCATCGGAATATCGAGGTAAGGCAAAATATTCTCGCCCGTCATCATCGGGATCACCTGATCGACGTGCGGGTACGGATAGACATAGTGCAAACGCACCCAGGCGCCATACTGCTTCGCCAGTTGCCCCAGCGCTTCGACCAGTTGTGTCATGTGGGTTTTCACCGGGCGGCCATTCCAGAAGCCGAGGCGGAATTTCACGTCGACGCCGTAGGCACTGGTGTCCTGCGAAATGACCAGCAATTCCTTGACGCCGGATTTAAACAGATTCTCGGCTTCCATCATCAGGTCGCCGATAGGACGCGACACCAGGTCGCCGCGCATCGACGGGATGATGCAAAAGCTGCAGCGATGGTTGCAGCCTTCGGAAATTTTCAGATAAGCGTAATGCTTCGGCGTCAGTTTCACGCCCTGGCTCGGGACCAGGTCGAAGAACGGCTCGTGCGGTTTTGGCAGGTGCAGGTGGACCGAATCCATCACTTCGGCCAGTGCGTGCGGGCCAGTAACAGCCAGCACTTTCGGGTGCACCTTCATGATGATGTCGTCGCCCTGAGCATCTTTTTTCGCGCCCAGGCAGCCAGTGACAATCACGCGGCCGTTTTCAGCCAGCGCTTCCCCGATGGCGTCGAGCGACTCCTGCACGGCAGCGTCAATGAAGCCGCACGTGTTGACAATAACGAGGTCGGCGCCTGCGTAGGATTTGGCGGTTTCGTAACCTTCCGCCCGCAACTGGGTCAGGATCTGTTCCGAATCGACCAGTGCTTTCGGGCAACCCAGCGAGACGAAGCCGACTTTCGGTGCCACCGGAGGGGCGCCAATGATGGCAGAGGGAACCGATGGGAGGGGGTTACGACGAAGTTCAGACATGGGCGCGGACCGTATAAAAAAGCAGGCTAATCCACGATTGTACGCGAAGCTGTCCTTGCCAGCTACGACCAGGTATTTTTACACCACGCCGCAAGGTGCAGGTCCAACATTCAAGCTGCCCGGTGCCGCATTGCTCGCCAAGCTTCCCGACCGCAACCCGGGGTCAGGTCTGCCATTCCCCCTGTGTCACGCTAGTTGTCACCTCACTTTTTAGGAGACAACATGAGTAAAGTGTATTCTGACGCCTTCATCGAGCAAGCCTTGATCAAGGTTTATTCTCGCGGCAAACGCACCGTGCAAGACGTAGCTGACGAACTGCATGTCAACTTTTACACGGTCAAGAACTGGATACGTAGAAAGAATTTGTATATGTTGCAAGCCGCTACCGGCAGGGACAAACGGCCGCAGGACTGGAGCCGAAGCGAGCAACTGGTTGCTCTTCATGAGACGCATGCCCTCGATGAAGAAACGCTGCAAGCCTGGTGCCGCGAGCGAGGATTATTTGTGCATCATCTCGAAGTTTGGCGCACGGCGTTCTGCCTTGACGGCAAGCCCACTGCAGTTGCCGATACACGCGAGATGCGCAATCTGCAGCAAGAGAACGATAAATTGAAGCGTGAATTGGACCGTAAAGAGAAAGCTCTGGTGGAGGCCGCTGCGCTGCTGTTACTGCAAAAAAAGTTCAATGCGCTGTGGGAGGACGAGGTCAAATGACCTCACCTGCAGCGCGTATTGAAGTCATCACGATGGTTGCTGAAGCAGTCGCTGCTGGCACCCGAGAGAGCCCGGCATGCGCGATCCTCGGCCTGAGCCTGCGCACGTTGCAACGCTGGAAACTGACCGACGCAAAGCCTGATGGACGCACCACACGCGTTCAGAAGCCGGGCCACGCTCTGACGATTGAGGAGCGCGAGCACATCCTGTCGGTTGTGAACTCAGTTGAATTTGGCCAGCTGCCGCCAAGCCAGATCGTCCCGCGCCTGGCCGACCAGGGCATTTACATCGGATCGGAATCGACGATTTACCGGGTAATGCGGGATGCCAAGCTGATCAAGCACCGCCAGGCAGCGCGTCCTGCGCAGGAGCGCAGCAAACCGCGCGCCGTCTGCGCCACAGCACCAAACCAGCTCTACAGTTGGGACATCACCTACTTGCCAAGCGGTGTAAAAGGAATCTACTTTTACCTGTACATGTTCATCGATATCTATAGCCGGAAGGTCGTTGGTTGGCAAGTCTATCGGGACGAAAACAGTGACTTGGCAGCCGAGATCATGCGCGACATCTGCATACGTGAAAAGATCCAGCGCGATCAGGTGATCCTGCATTCCGACAACGGTAGCCCGATGAAGGGCGCAACGATGCTCTCGACCTTGCAGACGCTCGGCGTGATGCCGTCGTTCAGCCGGCCTGCCGTCAGCAACGACAACCCGTATTCCGAGTCGTTGTTCAAGACGTTGAAGTACCGTCCCGACTATCCACGCAAAGCATTTACAGACATCACGCAAGCCCGCAACTGGGTAACCAGATTCGTTCGCTGGTACGACAACGAGCATCGTCACAGTGCGATCAAATTCGTCACACCCGCCGAACGTCACGACGGCCTCGATGACAAGCTTCTGGTGGCTCGAACAGCCGTCTACGAAGCTGCCCGTGCCGCCAACCCACTGCGATGGACTGGTGCTACACGCAACTGGTCGCCGGTCAAACAGGTGCACCTCAATCCAGATGTATCGATCAACGAAACAACGGCACCGGCATCAAATGCGCCGCTGTTTAAAAGAGCGGCTTAATGGCTACTAACGCGACAACTAGCTTGACAACTATCGTTTGCGGGAACTGACCCCGTTGAACTGACCCCGTTGAATGGGTTTGGTGCAATGCGATGGCATGCCATGCGAAATGAGTGACGCGTCAGGCGAGAATATTTACTGCCCTGGCCGCTACCAGGCCGACTGTCAGCAGCGAGGCAGTGGCTTCCACCATGAACAGCAGCTTGCTGCGCGCAGTCAGCGGCAGTGTGTCGGTGGGCGAAAAGGCCGTGGCGTTCGTGAACGATACGAAGACATAATCGACAAAACCTGGCGACCAGGTGCCGTGACCGGGGCAATCGCTGCCCATCTGGGGGAAGAAGAAATCGGCCACGGGTTCTTTGCGCAAACCGCGCAATGCCGGGCCGCCCCGGTCGATATTCCAGAACCAGAGCGCGAAGATGATGACGTTCGTCAGCCAGATATTCAGCGCGTCGATCAGCAGGCCTTGCCCGGTTGCCCCTTTTGCGCCGTACAGCAGCGCATGCACCACGCCAAACAGCGCCTGGAAATTGATCAGCGAGATCAGCGCAACCAGCAGCAGTGTGGCGCGCCGCGTCCAGCGCCGGTAGTCGTGAATCACGCGCCAATGCTGTTCGCTGGTGGCGCTGCGCATCTGGGCGTGGGTCCAGGCGGTGGCAATCGACAGCGGCACCAGCATCGCCAGCTCGATGGTCGACGCCGCCCACCACGGGAACACCGTCAGGTTGTTGATCAGGAATGCGTTCAGGGCAGCGGTGAGCACTACCGCGCCCCGGGCAAGCCAGAAATCGTTGGTGTGTTTCAGGAGCGAGTCGGGCGAAGCGTGCATGGGATTTTTTCTGGTAAAAGCGGGCCGCCTCACGCATGCGGGTGCGAAGCCTCAATAATGTCAGCTGTGCTTCGCTGGAAACACCTGCGTAATGCGGCCATATTTGCCGGCCGCGCATTCTTCCGGCCAGATCTGGACATTGTCGCCGATGGAGGCATGCAGTTCGGCCGGCAGCTCCGCGATATCGATATGCACGTGCCGCGCCTGCGTATATCTCACCAGCACGAAATGGTGCGTGGCGCGCGCATCCGCCGGTAGCGCTGCCAGGCAGGCCGGCAGGGCAGGGCCACCGGCTGCGGCGTAGTCCCGCGTAATTTTGCCTTCGCGCGCACCTTGTTCCCAGTCGGCCTGCGACACGGCGTGCCTGGACGCGCATGCCGCCAGCAGCATCGCCGCGCCCAGCAATACGATCAGCCGGCGTGATTGTCGATAGCCCATCTGACTCTCCCTGTTTTTCGATGCTGGCCATACTAGCAGCAGATTTTGCCGATGCCGGCGACCTTTCCAAATCGTAATCTGACCCTGCCGACGCCTGATGCAAGGCCTCTTCTCCTGTGAAATTCTGCTCGCGCGCTGCTTGTCGAAGGCGGGAATCAGGGGAAACATTGCCATCTCGTAATCCAGAAAGAATGCCTGCCGCCGCTAGAATCCTCGCACCGCAGACTGCCCGTTTGCCGGATGGATGTCGATGATTTTTATGGGAGAGCTGCATGGTTTTACGTGTCCGGCCAAGACGCCGCACTGTCTTGATCAGCGTGATTGGCGTACTTGTTGCCGTTGCAATTGGCATCATGCTAGGCCACATCGGCGGCATCACGACGGCAGCCGCTGCGGCCGCTGCAGTGCCGGTGCCGGTGCCGGTGGCGCACCAGGATGCCAACGTGCTGCGCTTCGCCCCTGGCGCCGAACAGCTTGCCATGATCCAGTCGCGCCGCATCGCCATGACGCCGTTGCCGCTGACCGATGTGCTGTCCGCGCGCCTCGCGTACGACGACGATGTCACGGCGCGCGTCGGCGTCAGCATCGGTGGCCGGATCACGGCCATCCATGCTGCCACCGGCGACAAGGTGCGCGCCGGGCAGGTGCTGGCAGACATCGATTCGCCCGACCTGGGCACTGCCGCTGCCGACCTCGACAAAGCGCGTGCCGACGAACACCGCAAGCAGCTGGTGGCCGAGCGGGCCACGGAACTGGTGCCGGGTGACGCGATTGCGCAGAAAGACTGGGAGGGCATGCAGGCCGACCTGGCCCAGGCGAAGGCCGAAACCGCCCGCGCATCGCAACGCGTAAAAAACCTGAATCCCACGGGCTTGCCGATCGCCGGGCAGCGCTTGAAACTGGTCAGCCCGGTGGCCGGCGTGGTTACCGAGCGCAATGTCACGCCCGGCCTTGAAGTGAACGCTGCGCTGGCCGCGCCGATGTTCGTGATTTCCGACACCGCCAGATTGTGGGCCATGATCGACTTGCCGGAACAGTGGCTGGGCCAGGTGAAAACCGGCGCGCGGGTCACGCTGGAAAGCGATGCCTGGCCGGGCGAAACATTCGACGCAACCATTGTCGGCCTGGGCCAGCTGGTCGATCCGAACACCCGCCGCGTCACCGTGCGCGCGCTGGTCGACAACAGCAGCCACAAGCTCCTGCCTGAAATGTTTGCGCGCGTGCGCCTGCTGGCCGCAAGCGGCGCCGGCGTCGCCGTGCCCAACAGCGCCATCGTCAACCGCGGCCGCTATGCCTACGTGTTTGTGCAGACCGGGCCACAGCAATTCACCCGCCGCCAGATCACGCTCGCCACGCAGGGCGGCGACACCAGCTACGTGGCCAGCGGCCTGGCCGGTGGCGACGCCATTGTCACCGCGGGCGCGTTGCTGCTCGACGCCGAGCTGACTGCACGGGCGGACGCACAATGACGCAGGTGCACGCATGATCGACCGCCTGATTGCCTTTGCGCTGACCCAGCGCGTGTTTGTTTTTCTGCTGGCCGCCGCGCTGGTCGTGTGCGGCATTTTCGCTTTGTCCAGCTTGCCCATCGAAGCGTTCCCGGACGTCCAGGACGTGCAGGTGCAGATCATTTCACAAATGCCGGGCCAGGCGCCGCAGGACATGGAGCGCGCCGTGACGCTGCCAATCGAACGCGAGGTGTCCGGTATTGCACGCCTGACCAATGTGCGCTCCGTGACGATGACGGGCCTGTCGATTGTCACACTGACGTTTGCCGACCATACCGACGATTATTTCGCGCGCCAGCAAGTGGGTGAAAAGCTGGCCACCGTCACGCTGCCGGCTGGCCTGCAGCCGCAACTGGCGCCGCTGTCGACGGCGGTGGGCGAAATTTATCGCTACACCATCGATGCACCGGGGCTGTCCGACAGCCAGGTCCGCACGCTCCAGGACTGGACGGTGCGGCCGTATCTGCGCATGACCCCGGGCGTGGCCGATATCGTCAGTTTCGGCGGCGCCATCAAGGAATACGACATCCTGGTCGACCCGCTGGCGCTGCGCAAATACCAGGTGACGCTTGATCAGCTGAACCAGGCCATCGGCAATGGCAATGGCAGCGCCGGTGGCGGTTTGCTGCGCCAGGGCGATGCGTCGCTGGTCGTGCGCTCCACCGGGCTGTTTGGCAGCCTGGCCGACATCGGCAAAGTGGTGGTGGCGGCGCGCCAGGGCCGCGCCATCCTGGTGTCGGATGTGGCTACCGTGCGCGAAGGCGAGCGGCCGCGCTACGGCATCGCCGCGCTGGACCGGCGCGACAGCATCGTCGAAGGCATCGTCTCGATGGTCAAGGGCGGCGACCCGGCCCAGATCAATGCTGCGCTGAAGGAGCGCATCGTCACCTTGCAGGCGCGCCTGCCAAAAGGCGTGCGGATTTTGCCCATTTACGACCGCACCGAACTGGTCCGCCACACGGTGTCCACGGTAGCGGAAAACCTGGCCACCGGCGCGGTGCTGGTGACGGCCGTGCTGGTGGTATTTCTGTCGAGCTGGCGCGCGGCGCTGATTGTCGCCACCGTCATTCCGCTGGCGCTGCTGTTTGCGTTCATCCTGATGCGCGCGCTGGGCGTGTCGGCCAACCTCATTTCGCTCGGCGCCATCGACTTCGGCATCATCATCGACAGCGCGGTCGTCATCGTCGAAGCGCTGATGGTGCGGCTGGCAGCAAAAACAGTTGTCGACGGCCAGGCCCGCATGGCCATCCTGCACCGCACGATGGCATCGCTGGCGCACCCGGTGCTGTTTTCCAAAGTGATCATCATCGTCGCGTTTGTCCCGATTTTTACTTTCCAGCGCGTGGAAGGGAAAATTTTCACGCCGGTGGCCTTGACGCTCAGTTTTGCGCTGCTGGGCGCGGTGGTGCTGACGTTCACGGTGTTGCCGGCGCTGCTGGCCTGGACGCTGAAACACCGCACGCTTGCCGAGCGTCACAAACCATGGCTGGCGCGCCTGCAGCAGCGCTACCGGCGCGTGATTGCCGCCACCATGCGGCGCGCCGGTCCGACCATCGGCCTGGCGCTGCTGCCGCTGGTCGTGGCGGCATTGCTGGCGCCGCGGCTGGGCAGTGAATTTTTGCCGAAACTCGATGAAGGCAATATCTGGCTGACGGTCACCTTGCCCACCTCGGCCGCGCTGGAAACTACCAAGGACGTCGAGCGCCGCGTGCGCGCGCGCCTGCTGACGTACCCGGAAGTGGCGCACGTCATTTCCCAGGTAGGGCGGCCCGACGACGGCTCCGATCCGAAAGGGCCGAACAACCTGGAAATGCTGGTGGATCTGGCGCCGCGCAACACGTGGCACGCCGCGTCGAAAGAAGCGCTGGTGGCCGCCATGCAGGACAAGCTGGCCGGCATTCCCGGCATCACGACGAATTTTTCGCAGGTCATCCAGGACAATGTCGAAGAATCGCTGTCCGGCTTTCGCGGCGAAATTGTCGCCAAGATCATCGGCGACAACCTCGACGTGCTGGATCAGAAGGGCGCCGAAGTGGCCGCCATCATCAAGGGTATCCGCGGCGCCACCGATGTGGATGCCACCAGGATTGGCGGCCAGACCGAGGTGGTGGTCACGCCGGACCGCGCGCAGCTGGCCCGCTACGGCCTGGCCATCAACGATGTCAGCACGCTCATCAACGAAGCCATGTCGGGCGCCGTGGTCACCGGCTTTTTCGACGGCGAAAAACGCTTCGACGTGGTGGTGCGCGTCGCCGAGCAGCAGCGCAACGGCGTGGATGCCATCCGCGCGCTGCAGCTGTCACTTCCCGGCACGCAGGTGGGCAACGGCGCCGGTACGATTGCACTGGGCGATGTGGCAAACGTCGAGGTGCGCCAGGGTGCGTCGCGTATTTTCCGCGAATCGGGCTCGCGCATGGTGATCGTCAAGGTGAATTTGCTGGGCCGCGACCAGGGCAGTTTCGTCGATGAGGCGCAGCGCGTCGTGGCCGAGCGGGTCAAGCTGCCGCCCGGTTACACGCTCACCTGGGGCGGCCAGTTTGAAAATTCGCAGCGCGCCGGCAAGCGCCTGATGATCATCGTGCCATTGACCGCGTTGATGATTTTCTCGCTGCTGTTCTGGGCCTTTCGCTCGGTGCGCCTGGCCGCACTGGTGCTGGCGCTGGTGCCGTTCACGCTGATCGGCGGCCTGGCGGCACTGGGCATGGCGGGGCTGCATCTGTCGGTATCGGCCGCGGTCGGGTTCATCGCGGTGGCTGGCATTTCCGTGCAAAACGGCGTCATCATGGTAGAAGAAGTCATCGAACGTTTGCGCGCTGGTGCGCCGGTGGCACGCGCGATTGTCGACGGTGCGGCCATGCGCCTGCGCCCCATTCTGATGACGGCGCTGATGGCCGGCCTGGGCCTGTTGCCAGCGGCGCTGTCGCATGGCATCGGCAGTGAAACCCAGCGTCCGTTTGCGTGCGTGATCGTCGGCGGCATCGTCACCGGCACGCTGTTTACGCTGCTGATTTTACCGGCGGCGCTGGGCGCGTTTGCCAATTTTTTCGAGCGGCGCGATACCGCCGCAGAGGATCGCGCATGAAAAATACGGTGATTGCTGTTGCGGCCTGCTGGCTGGTGACGGGGTGCGCGGCCGGCCCCGATTACGTCCGGCCAGCGCTGCCCGTAACTACCCAGTTTGCGCCTGCGCCATTACCGGAATCGACGGCCAGCGCGCCGGTGCGTGACGGCGCGGCGCAGCATTTTAAATCCGGCATGGCGGTCAGGGCCGACTGGTGGACGCTGTTCGGCTCGCCCGCGCTGAACCAGCTGATTGCCGATGCCCTGGCTGCCAGCCCCACACTTGCCGCAGCCGAGGCAGCGTTGCACGGCGCGCAGGAAAACGTGCTGGCCCAGAAGGGCGCGTTCATGCCCACCGTGCAGGCGAATTATTCGCCCAGCCGTACCAAGATTGCCGGCAACCTGGGCGGCAATTCACCCGGCGTGCAGGGCGACGGCTCCGTCATCAGCACCGGGGCGGGCACGCCCGCAGCGCAGGGCGGCGCGGGTCCGTTCAATGCGCCGGTCATTTATTCTTTTCACACCGCGCAGCTGACCGTAGGCTACGTGCCGGATGTGTTTGGCGGCAACCGGCGTCAGGTGGAAGCACTCACCGGGCAGGCGCGTTACCAGGCGCTGCAACAGGAGGCGGCGGCCACCACGCTGGCCACCAACCTGGTGGGCGCCGCCATCCAGGAAGCGCTGCTGCGCGAACAGATCGCCATCACGCAGGACATCGTGACGGCCAACGCGCAGTCGGTGGCGCTGCTGCGGCGCCAGCAGCATGCCGGGTTTGCGTCGAACCTCGACATCAGTCTGCAGGAGGGCGCGCTGATCCAGGCGCGCAGCTTGCTGCCGCCGCTGACGAAGCAGCTGGAGCAGACGCGCAACCTGCTGCGCGCGCTCAGTGGCAAGGCGCCGGACCAGGAACTGGCGCAGACCTTCGACGCGGCCAGCCTGCACCTGCCAACCGATTTGCCCCTGAGCCTGCCGTCGCAAGTGGTGGCGCAGCGCCCCGATGTGCGCGCGGCCGAAGCGCAGGTGCAGGTGGCCAGCGCCCAGGCCGGCGTGGCGGCGGCGGCGCGCCTGCCGCAATTTTCCATCGATGCCACGGTGGGTGGCGCCGCCAGCCATGTCAAGCAGATGTTCTGGCCGTCCGGAGCGTTTTTTAACCTGGCCGGGAATATCGCCCAGCCGCTCTTCGACGGTGGTACGCTCAGGCACCGCCAGCGCGCGGCCGAAGCGGCGCTCCAGCAGGCCGGCGCGCAATACCAGGCGACGGTGCTGACGGCGTTCCAGAACGTGGCCGACACTTTGCGCGCGCTGCATGCCGATGCCGATGCCCTCAACGTGGCCAGCGCCGCCGACAACAATGCGCGTGCGTCGCTGGCACTGATCCAGCGCCAGCTGACCCGCGGTTATGTCGACCGGCTGGCATTGATCGGCGCGGAGCAGGCGCAACGCCAGGCGGCACTGACGCTTGCGCAGGCCAGGGCCAACCGGCTTGGCGACACCGCGGCGCTGTTTCAGGCGCTGGGCGGCGGCTGGGGAGAGTTGGATGCTGAACGCACGCGTGACGGTGCGGCTGGTAATGGCGCCATCGGAGCGCTGTCGTGGTTGTCAAAATAGGGGACTACCTTCATGAAAACAATGACGTTACCGGGTGGTGAACATGCGGTGCTGGCGCTGCATGGCTTGCTCGGCAACCCACTCGAGATGCACTACCTGGGCCGGCGCCTGCACAGCGCTGGCTACACCGTGCATATTCCGCTGATACCCGGTTACGGCTACGCGGCGGGACAAGGCGGCGCCTTCAGCACGGTCGATTACCGGCAGTGGTATGCCGAGGTGGAACGCGTGTTCGACGATCTGAAACGCACGCATGCCACTGTGTCGGTGGCCGGCTTGTGCATCGGGGCCGTGCTGGCGCTGCGCCTGGCCAGCGAGCGTGGCGCCGAGATTGGCGCGCTGGCGCTGCTGGCAACTACGCTGGCGTACGACGGCTGGAGTTTGCCCTGGTACCGCTTCCTGCTGCCGCTGGCTTATTACACGCCGCTGCGCCGGCTGTACGCTTACCAGGAACGTCCGCCGTTCGGCGTCAAGAACGTCAAGCTGCAGCGCTGGATTGCCCGCGAAATGGCGGTGACGGGTTCGTCGGCGGCAGGCGCTGCGCAACTGTCGGCGGAAGGACTGTTCCAGGCGCATCGCCTGATCCGCGAGGTGCGCGGACGGCTCGGTCAGGTGCACACGCCCGCGCTCATCATCCACGCGCAGGAAGACGATATGGCCAGTCCGCGCAGCGCCGATTTTGTCGAAGCGCGTATTGGTTCCAGCATCAAGCGCAAGCTTATTCTTCACGACAGTTACCACATCATCACGCTCGACAACGAGAAGGAAACCGTCGCCGACGAAACCGTTGCCTTCTTCAACAGCCAGTTACCTTCCTCCCACCCGCTGCAACAACCAGACAGATCGGTCTCGCTCTCATGACAACCTCGCTTCCCACAGTCATCAATCTTCTGGCCAAAAGCTTGCGCGTGCCCGAAGACGGCATTACCGCACAAACGGTGCTGGCCGATCTCGGCGCCGATTCCCTGACCGTCATCGAGCTTATCTTCGATCTGGAAGAAAAGTTCGACATTCAAATTGGCGATGAGCGTCCGACACTGGTGGTGGTGCAGGATATTGCCGATCATGTCGACCGTTATCTGCGCGACCGGACCGCTGCGGCATGAGTCGCCGCGTTGTCATTACCGGCCTCGGTGCGGTGTCGGCGCTGGGCTTCGGGGCACGCCATAATTTTGAGCGGGCGCTGGATGGACGCAGCGGCATCGGGCTGCTGGAATTGCCCGGCCCACGGCAACGCGCCGGCGTGCCCGCTGCGCAAATTCGCCTGCCGCTGCCTGACGTCATCCCCAGCGGCGAGCATGCCCAGTTCGACCGCCATGCCTGGCTGGCATGGATTGCCGCGCGCGAGGCGCTGGAACAAGCCGGCCTCGGCAGCGTGACGGAAGCTGTTGCGCCATCGTTCGACAGTGGCGTGTTCTGGGGCACCGGCATGGGCGGCGCGACCACGGTGGAAGCAGGCTATGTCGACTTGTTTATCGACGGGAAAAGCCGCGTGCGCCCGCTGTCGGTGGTCGCCGCGATGAACAATGCGGCTGCGGCGCAAATTGCCCTGCGCTGCCGGTTTGCCGGCACGGTGAACAACTACAGCAGTGCTTGTGTTTCCTCGGCCCAGGCCATTGGCGAAGCCTACCGGCACATTGCCGACGGCTACGCGGAGCGGGTGCTGGCCGGCGGTTCAGAAGCCATGCTCAGCTATGGCGTGGTCAGCGCCTGGGAAGCGCTGCGCGTGCTGGCGCCGCCGGACGCGCTGGACGCAGCCCGTTCGTGCCGGCCATTTTCCGCCACCCGCAGCGGCCTGGTGCTGGGCGAGGCAGCTGCTGCCGTCATGCTGGAGTCGCTGGAATCGGCGCAGGAGCGGGGCGCCGTCATTATTGCCGAACTGGTGGGTTACGGCGCCAGCAACGATGCGACGCACATTACCAGGCCCGACCCGAACGGCCAGGCGCGCGCGATGGCCATGGCGCTGCACCGGTCCGGCCTCGGTGGCGCCGACATTGGCTACATCAATGCGCACGGCGCCGGCACCATGGCCGGCGATCTGGCCGAATCGCTGTCGATCCGGCTGGCGTTTGGCGCTGATGCAAACAACGTGCAGGTCAGCTCCACCAAGGCTGTGCATGGCCACACGCTGGGCGCGGCCGGCGCGCTGGAATTCGGCCTGACAGTGCAGGCGCTCATGTCAGGCTCGCTGCCGCCCACCGCCTTCCTCGACACGCTCGATGCTGCGTGCGAAATCGACTGCATTCCCATGCACGCGCGCCATGGTCAGGCAATGCACGCGGCGATGTCGAATTCGTTTGCTTTTGGCGGTAGCAATGTGTCGCTGATTGTCGCGAAGTTTGCATGAAGTGATGCGGCGTTCGTGCGGGCTGCTGACGATGTGTAACGCGTACTTACAACTGATACAGGATTACTGTTGAACAGCTTGTTGCCGATCATTAGGATGGAATCTAGTTCAACAGGAGATCACCATGCAAACCTTATCGACACCAGTCTCAGCCCGTCTTCATCCTCTGGCCATCGCCGCAGCCGTATCGGTCGTCATTGTGAGCCTGACCGGTGCTGCAGCGATCCTTGGCTGGCTGCCTTCGTCGCACAGCTCGGCGCTGCAGTCTGACGCCGGGACGGTGCCGATGCAGCAGCCGGCAACATTGGCGGCAGCGCCCCTGTACACCGCAGCGCCGGCGCCTGTCGCAGCGCCGGTCGCCGCCCCGCTGCAGATCAGCGCCACGCGTTTCCAGACCGCCGATGGCCGGGTGTTCGAGGAAGTGAATGCGCCTGAAGCGCGTCCGGCATCGCAGGCCATCGCCAAGCCGGCCCCGGTGGTGCATCGCAAGGTTGTCCACCACTATGTGCAGCCGGCGCCGTACCAGCAGCAATATGTGCAGCAGCAGTCGTACGCACCACAGCATCCGGTGCGCACGTATGTCAGCGACATGAGCCCGGTGGGCACAGGCATTGGCGCGTTGGTTGGCGGCGCGCTGGGGCACCAGGTGGGTGGCGGCAATGGCAAGAAACTGGCCACAGTTGCGGGTGCCTTGTTGGGCGGTTACACGGGCAACGAAGTAGCACACGACCGTAACCCATTGCCGTTCAGCGACCGGTAATCGCTTCCGCTGATAAGTCGCTGATAAGTAACAGCTAGCCGAAGCGCCGGAAGCGCGCTCCGGCCGGTGTCAGGCGGTAAGCTGGCGCGCGCGATCGTTGCTGTACACCCTGGCGGACCGGTGCGGATTGCCGGGCGCCGCGCTGTCCAGCTTGAAGATGCTGACAACATTCGTCAGCGCCAGGGTTTGCTCCCGCAGCGCCTGGGCCGCCGCAGCCGCTTCTTCGACCAGTGCGGCATTTTGCTGCGTGGTCGTATCCATCGCGATCACCGCAGTATTTACCTGCTCGATGCCGGCACTCTGTTCTGCTGTCGCGGCATTTATTTCGGTCATGATTTCCGTAACACGCTTGACGCTGGCAATGATCTGACTCATCGTCGTGCCGGTCTCGCTGACCAGTGCCCTACCGGCTTCCACCCGCGCCACCGAGCCGCCGATGAGCACCTTGATTTCCTTAGCGGCGCTGGCCGAGCGCTGTGCCAGATTGCGCACTTCGGACGCCACCACGGCAAAACCGCGGCCCTGTTCGCCAGCACGTGCGGCTTCCACCGCCGCATTCAGCGCCAGGATATTCGTCTGGAAAGCGATGCTGTCGATGACGCCGATAATGTCGGCAATCTGTTTCGACGACTCGCTGATCAACGCCATCGTGGTCACCGCGCGTTTTACGACATCCTCGCCCCGCACCGCGTCATCGCGCGCACTGACTGCCATCTGGTTAGCCTGGCTGGTGTTATCGGCGTTCATCCGCACGGTCGACGTCAGTTCTTCCATCGACGACGCCGTCTCTTCCAGCGCGGCTGCCTGCTGCTCGGTACGTGACGACAGGTCAAGATTGCCCTGAGCAATTTCATTCGAGGCGATGGAAATGGTCTCGGCGCCGGTCCGCACTTCGGTGACGATGGTTTTGAGGCTGGCGTTCATCGAGCGCAACGCGGCAAGCAACTGGCCGGTTTCATCATTGCCGGTCACGGTAATGTCGGTGCTGAGATCGCCCGCAGCGACGGACTCGGCCACGTCGACCGCATGTTTCAGCGGCCGGACGATGGAACGCGATACGATCACGCCAGCCACAATCGCCCCGCTGGCACCCAACAACATCGCAATCAAGCTGAGCATCGTGGCACGCTCACTGCTGGCAGCGGCACGCGCGACACTCGCCTCCGTCGCCGACACAATCTGCCTGCGCGCCTGATTCAACAGGTCGGTGGGAATGCGGTCCTTGCCTTTGACGGCGATGTCCCCGGCCGACGCCTCGAATGCCGCCGCCGTAAATGCGGCATAGCCTTTGCGGTAGTCCCTGCCCATCTGCGCATGCGCCTGGGCAAATTGCGCCAGCAGATTGCGCGCCTCTCCAGGCGCGACCTTGGCTGTCAGCGCGGCGGTTTGCGCCGCCACGTCACTTTCGCTGTCGGCAAACGCCTTCCAGTATTTGGCACGGTCACCGTCATTCTTCCCACGCAGCAGCGTGTTTTTCCATTCCTGGACCTGCGTTTTAAAGGTCGACAACATCGTCTCGACTTCTTGCGCTTCGCTGTAGCTTGTCACTGCGCCGCGATAGGTGGTGATGGAGCGATTCAGCTCGGACAGGCCAAACATGCCCGCACAGGCGACGGCAAGCGCGACCGCGGCAAAGCACACGGGAAGTTTTTGGCTGAGTTTCATTTTTGGCAAGGAGGATGGGTATGACTTCTTTCGCAACAGACATGCGCCTGTCGCGGCGTGAGTACGCTCATGCACTATACCTATACAGTAGCCGTGCGGCAATTTAAATCCAAATAGCAACAATAGTGCTGACTGGATGTGCAGCAGGAACAACGACTCATCAATACTGAAATAGGCTAAACACCACTTTAACGGTATGGATCGCATTGGGAAAAGGCGGGAAAATTATCTTTTTTTCTACGTACCGATGAAATGCCACCAAGAACGTTCAGGAACGTTATTGAAGTTCTAAAATTTTTGTGGATGTTGATGCAGAGGTCATCATTGCCTTTTCGGAAGCTTTCCAATTGGTAATGTGTAGACGTTTAATTCTGTCTGATAATAAGGGAAATTTCCAACAGGAAACTTATGTGAGCTCTCCCGAGTGTCGGGGATTCAATTCGTATCGAAAATTATCCTGTATCCCTGACCGAAAGTATTTATGCATTTCCAGAATCTCAAGATTGGCACGCGGCTGACGACCGCTTTTATTCTCGTCCTGTTCATGCTTTGCATCGTTGCTGTCACTGGCTTGTCCAGTCTTGGCGGCCTGCGTCAGGCAATGGTGAACATCACCAAGGCAAACGACGTCGAATCGCGTCTTGCGCTGGAGATGCGGATGAGTGTCGACGATCGCATGATTGCATTGCGCAATCTGGTGTTGTTAAAAGATCAGACCGATCTGCAGGAGCAACTGGCGCGCATGAAAGCGCAGAGCATGCAATACGATACTGCAGAGAACAAACTGAAGGAAACGTTCGCGATGTATGGCATTCGCGATGACGAAAAAAGGCTTCTCGAAGAGATTCATGCGGACAGTGTTGTAGCCACGCCGTTGATTGCCAAAGTAAGTGAACTGGCACAATCAAACGACCATGACGGCGCCGTCAACATCCTTTTTGGCGACTTGCGTACGGTGCAAAGGCATTGGGCAAGTCGCCTGGATGCACTTTCTGAAATCGAACGCATCCAAAACGTCGAGGCACTGGCCATATCGGACGCGTCCTATGGCACTGCCCGCGTCGTCATGATCGGCTTGAGTGTTGCCAGCGTTATCTGCGGCCTGGGCCTTGCATGGTTTATTACGCGTGGCATTACCAAACCGATCAATATTGCAGTGGCGGTTGCGCAGGCGGTAGCATCGGGCAATCTGACCAGTATTATCGACAGCGATGCACGTGACGAAACGGGGATTCTATTAACTGCGCTGAAAGAAATGAATACCAGCCTGTTAAAGATAGTCACGGAAGTGCGGACTGGCACCGATGCCATGTCGGTGTCATCGAGTGAAATTGCCGATGGCAACATGGATCTGTCGTCCCGTACCGAAGACCAGGCCAGTTCGCTCGAAGAAACTGCATCGTCAATGGAAGAAATGACCGCGACGGTACGCCAGAATGCCGACAACGCGCATCAGGGAAATAAATTGGCAGAACTTGCCAAGGATGCTGCGCGAAAGGGCGGGGTAGTAATTGCCAGCGTCGTCACCACCATGGAAGAAATCAACAGCTCGTCAAAAAGAATCGCTGAAATCGTCGGGGTTATCGACGGCATTGCTTTTCAAACCAATATCCTCGCGTTGAATGCCGCAGTGGAGGCGGCGCGTGCAGGTGAACAGGGACGTGGCTTCGCCGTAGTGGCCAGCGAAGTGCGCAACCTGGCGCAGCGCAGCGCCGCTGCCGCAAAAGAAATCAAGACGATGATTAACGAATCCGTTGCAAAGGTCGATTCGGGCTCGCTGCTGGTCGATGAGGCAGGGCGGACGATGAATGATGTGGTGGTCAGCGTCGATCGTGTAACCAGCATCATGGCGGAAATATCGAATGCCAGCCAGGAGCAGTCTGCAGGAATTGAACAGATCAATCAGGCCATTATGACGATGGATAACGTGACCCAGCAAAACGCAGCGCTGGTGGAGCAATCCGCGGCGGCGGCACAATCGTTGCAAGACCAGTCGGTGCACCTGGCGCAGGTTGTCGGCATGTTTGTGTTGAGTCCTCAGCAGCGTGTCAGCACCGCCATTCGCCATCGCCGGGCACTGTCGGGCCGACTTGCAATTGCTTGAAGAAAGCATTGCAGTGGGGTGCGTTTGGCGCACGTGCAACGGCGGCCCGATGATATGTCGACGACATCATCGAACCTGATACCATCTCCGCGCAGGCAACGCATCGATGTTTTAACTGCGCAGATGCTATTTAATTTCTTCGACTGCTGGAGCAGGGTGACCAATCGCTCTGTCTAACAACTTGAACAATTCCTGCAAAAAACGCTCCTGGTTTTCTTCGCGAAAAATTTTGTGACCTTCCTCTCGCAGCACTACATATTGCACTTCTTTTCCTTGACTCTTCAATGCATCGACCATTTTGTCGCTGTGTTCAATCGGTACAGTGCTGTCCCAATCGCCATGTGCGATCAGAACTGGCACCCGGAACCGGGCAGCGTTTTTTAGAGGAGAAACGTCGTCGAGAATTTGCTTCCGCGCTGCGCTCGGGCCGAATACCCGGTTGAGACGGAGGCGCCGCATGGATCGGGATTTTGTATCGGGTCCGTCTTTGAGCATGGTTTGAAGGTCACTGATTCCACCAAAGCTGGCACCACACCGATACAACGCCGGCGTCTTTACCAGCCCCCACAGTGCGGCGTAACCACCATAGCCTGCGCCGTAAATGCAGATGCGGAACGGATCGGCGTAGCCACGCTCCACGAGCCACTGTACACCGTCGCTAATGTCGTCCTGCATTGCCGCGCCCCATTGACCATAACCGGCTTCCACGTAACGCTTGCCAAAGCCGCCAGAGCCCCGGAATTGCGGCTGAAATACTGTATAGCCGCGCGCGGCCAGAATTTGCACCTCCGGATCCCAGTTCCACACATCCCTGGTTTCCGGGCCACCATGGATAAAAATTACCGCAGGGCCAGGCCCTGCAGCGACGGGTGAAGTGAGATAGGCAGGGATGGACAAGCCATCGCGCGCCTTGTACGTGACAATTTGTTTGGGCCGCATCTTCTCGATATCTATTTCCGGTTTGCGACTGGTGACCAGCCGCATCGTGCCAGTCGCTCTATCGAGGACTAGCCACCTGCCGGGGTCCGTGTCGCTGTAAGAATAAATCAGCATCTGCTTGTCAAGATGGCCTTGCAGCAAGTTGATACGGCCCGGGAGTGCCAGATCCACGCTACGTTGCACTGCGTCCCCTTTAGCATCAAACCATTTTATTTCGCGTTTTATTCCATTGGTTTGCACATAAGGTGTGTCCATGTTTGCAGAGTCGAAATCTGTATAGATGTCCTGGGTGGGGTGGCCCGCCAACATGTCGCCGATGGTGCGCGATTTCAGGTCATAGCGGAAGTAGGCATACGTGTCGCGTTGCGCGCGCGAGGAAACGATCAGCGATTGATCGTCGCGACTGAACGTGACGGGCTGCCATACGTCATCAAGATAGTTAAAACTGACCAATTTTTCCCAAGGGTGATTCGTCGACTGCCTGTACCAGTGCGTCACCTGGGTATCATCGGAAAAAAAGGCAGAATTAATCGTTGTAACAACGCGCGCTTCACCCTGATGGTCATAAATCCAGGAAACCGCAGATTCTCCGGGCACGGGACGGTCGAGCGCAGTTCGCTCTTTCGTTACCAGATCATATCGATACACATGACCGTGGCTTTCGTATAAAAAACGTTCATGACCATTGCTGTCATTGGCGATGCGGTTGAGGTAGCGGCTGCCAGCGCTGATGAATTCCACGCTTTCCAGATCGACAATGTCAGCCCCGATCGAAAAGGACTGAACCTCAAGCAAGCGGTTGTTAAACCAGTTAAGTTCCCAAGCGCTTGCCAAGGTCCTTGAGTTGCTCACAAGGATATGGGGCACCAGCGTTGCGGTATCGTAGACAATGACACCTTTCGCCTCCCGCAACTGAATGATGCCGGCGATGTGCTTTCCATCCGGCGAAATTTGCAAACCTTCAACGCTCGCCCACTTCATCGCATCCTTTATGCTCAGTGGCACGGGGAGAGCCGAATCGGAAACCGGGGCAGCAGCAGCTGGCCATATCAACAAACCAATCAATAAGGCAAACGCACGCGCCAACAAGATAAAGCCAGAATATCGCCGACGCATATTTATTTTTTTATAAGCAAATGAATGCAGAAGTTTACGCTCAGCAAATACATTTGTCGATGAATCGTTCAGTTCAGTGGGTATTTTGAGACTGAAGATATTGACGTATCGTCGAGTACCGCTACAGACCTGGCGTCGAACATCCAGTTGCTGCTCTCCGCGCAGGTAAGAGCACGACAATCTTCTGCCGAAACCACATTAACGCTGTGATGCCACTTTACGAGGGGCTATCTATCGAAACGGTAAATTTGTTGGGGTCGGCGATCCGATGTTGCGGAACTTTTGCGTTGAAGAATAGTTCCGTCATGGCGCTTTGCCGGACCTGACCCTCGGCATTGTTGTCTTTTTCAATGCAAGGTGTTGCTGCTTCCGCATATGACCTGAACAGAAAATCCAACTACCAGCACAGCGCCTGGCAGCCTGGCAACCGTAACGCGATACATAAACGCGCGTTCGCATGAGGCTGCCGTGTCATGTCGTATCAATCTAAGCCTGTCGAAAACAAGCCATTTTTTTCCTGTACTGACATGCTTGCTTGTACATCGACCCATGTTGCATAGACTGGGTTCTCCGTCCTCCGCGGCTTGCAGTCCGGGGGCGTTGCTCCGATGGCCCGACTCCGTGCGGACGCTGCACAGCGCCTGGCCAATGACCAATTATGCTTCGTGAAGGAAATGCCATGCGTATCTTGCCCCTCGTGTTATCAACCTCAATGCTGTTCCTCGCCTCCAGTACCGGCGCGCAAACTTTAGCGTATCCACCGCCCGATACCGCGCCTGTCGCTGCGGTCGTCGTGACTGCCCCGGCCACTGTCGTGCGACTGCGGGAAGAGGAAGCCCGCCAGATTGCGGGAACCTACGATATGTCGAATGGCTGGCGCCTCAAGGTGCGCCCGTCATCGCGCTCCATCGATGCCACCATCGACAGGCAAAAGCCGATGCGCCTGGTGGCAATCACGCCAAGCAAATTCGTGTCTGGCGACGGGAACGTTACGATGGAATTCAATCGTGGCGATTTTGGCGATGAGATGGTGATGAGTTACTCGCCGAATCCGGGCTTTGCCGATGTCGTGGTAATTTCCTCGGCGATTGCGCAGCGCTAGTTTTTGTCAGCCCGGTACGCGGCAAGCGCAGCATCTGATTTGGCGAATGCGCGCCAGCCTCACAAGTTGAGCAACTTCGCCATTTCCGCCATGAACCTGGCCTGATTCGCGGCACCGGGAATTTCCGTCGCCAGCACGGCGCTCAAGGCGCGTGCATCGGTGGCGTTGGCAAAATGGTCGGCGCACACGATTTGCGCCATCGGTCCGATATAGGTCAGCATGACTTGTTCGAACATCGCCCTGGTGGCCGGCGTTACAGCCACCGACGTGGCTGGAGATGGCGCTGCCGCAGGCGCGACCGGTCGGGCGGAAACAGCCGCGGCAGTCGCGGCCGAACCGGGCTGCGGGGCAGCGCCCACATCGGCGCCCGGCAAGTCGGTCAGCAGGCCATTCAGATAGTCGAGCACGGTCTTGCTGGCCCACTCGACGGCGCCGGCCGCGTCGACCGCGCCGGCGACAAAACTCAGCCGCGCGGCCTGCATGGTGCGCATGATGCCGAGTGCATCGCGGCCACGCCGGCCGCGGCACATGACAAACACAATTTCGCCGCCGCGCAGGTGAATCTGACCCATGCGGTTGTCGTCGCTGACCAGCATGACGGTACCGGTCTGGCGCTGACCGCACAGCTTGGCGATCTGCTCCATCAGGGAAGAAAAGGGCGTGAATTCGGCAGTTGCCATATCGATTGCTCCTGATTATGCCGCTGTCTTGCTGCGCAGACGGTCCATGGCCAGCTTGATGCTGATGCCCAGCCGGTCGATGGCGCGTGCCAGGGAACCGATCTCGTCGCCGCGCTCGATCTGGGTCATCTCGACGTTGAAGTCGCCCTTGCTGAGCTTGTCGGCGATGATGGTCAGTTCGTTGATCGGACGGGTCAGCGCACGGCCCAGCATGTACGCGATGGCAACCACCAGCGCGATCGTGATGATGATCAAGAGGCGGCCTTCTTTTTTCATCTGGTTCAGCGGAGCAAACGCTTCGTCGTATTCCTGTTCCACCAGCAAGGTCCAGCCCTGCGGCAGCTTGCGCATGTAGCCGATCATTTGCTTGCCATCGTTTTCATACGCCATCGGGCTACCGGCGATGCCGACGGTTTTCAGAGCGTTGTGGGCACTGAAGTCCTGCAGCGCCGTTTTCACCTTTTGTGCGTCGCCATGGGCGATGACTTTGTTGGTGGCGTCGAGCAAAATAGCGCGTCCGGTTTCACCCACGCGGACATCGGTAATGGCTTGTGAAATATCGCCCAGATTCAATCCCATCGCGATGACACCGACCAGCTCGTTATTGTCGTTGCGGATCGGACTGCCCAGCAGCAGCGACGGCTTGCCTGTGGTTTTGCTGATGACCACCTGGCGTCCGATCGGGGCGCCTTTCATGACATCCTTGAAATAGCTGCGGTCAGCATAGCTGACCAGCTCACCGCGATCGTTCCGGGCAATGTTTTTACCATCCGGCGCGATCGTGAAGACCAGATAGGAATCGTAGGCCTGGCCGATCGCGGTCAATACCGGTATCTGACTTTCGCTTTTCATGCCGGTAATGTCATTCAGGTGGCCAGCCTGGCGCAACATGCGCAGATTACTGTCGTCCCAGCCGTTGATGCGGGTCGACACTGTTTCCGTGGTCGCCACGAGATTCTGGAAAATGTTTGCACGCAGTTCCCGTTCCGCCGTATTGTTGCCGATGTACCAAAGCGTGCAGAGCGGAATCAACGTCACCACCAACAGGGTTGCCACGACTTTGTGGAAGATATTCAGGCGGAATGTAGAGGTCATGGTGCGTTTCGCGGTGGAGGACAAAAGTCATTCTCGGAACGACGGCGAGGGCTACGGATGGTCGATTGCGCGCGCCAGCAGCGTGATCTAACAGAAAAATCACCGATATGAATTGCTGGATAGCAATTAATTGTACCTTGATTCCGGGGAGAAATGAGTAATAGTACGTAGGTGTTGTAATTGCGTGTACACGCGGATGCAGGGTGGATATTTCTGTATTTTATTGCTGTGCGGATGATAACGACACCGCGCTTGCCGGCGGACGTCACGCCACCGGTGCCGGCGTCCGGTACCTTTGCCTGGCCTGCGTCAAAAGTACCGGAGACCCCATCAGGACATGGTTGCGTTGATTTTTTCAAGCGTGATCGGCAGGCTCCTGATACGTTTGCCCGTGGCGTGATATACGGCGTTCGCGATGGCTGCTGCAACGCCGACGACGCCGATTTCACCGACGCCTTTTCCGCCAAGTGCGCTCGCCTGGAGGTCGGGGATGCCGACCGAGATGACGCGGATATCGGGCACGTCGGCGTTCACCGGCACCGCGTAATCGGCGAAATTGGCGTTCACGGTGCGCCCGTCGCGCTGGTCGATCAGGCCTTCTTCCAGCAGCGTCTGGCCCAGCCCCATCACCATCCCGCCGATCCACTGGCTCTCGGCCAGCTTCGGGTTGAAAATGCGTCCGCTGTCGAAGGCGCCCACCATCCGTTTGACGCGTACGGTGCCAAAATCTTCATCAACACGCACCTCGACGAATTGTGCGCACCAGCTGTGCGCGGAGACGCCGCCTTCCAAGGCCGTTTTCAGTTGCGAGAAGCTGCGGTCGGCACCGTTTTTCATGTCCTCGGTGGCATTCGCTGGAAAAGTGTTGCCTTCGACTGCCAGCTTGTCCATGCTCACCGCACGCAGCAGCGCGGCCACGGTGATGCCCTTGCCGGGACGACGGGCCAGCCTGACTTCGCCGCCTTCAAAGACCACGTCGGTCACCTTTGCCGTTTTCAAGGGCGAGGCAGGATCGGTCGCCGCCAGCAGGCAAATCGCGGCGCGCGCGTTGGCTGCGGTTTTTGCAACCGCACCCGCCAGATTGTTGGCCTGTTGCGAACCTCCGGCCAGCGCCGAGCGCGGCAAGATGGTGTCGCCCAGCCGCACCTTGACCGTGTCGAGGGGCACACCAAGTGCTTCGGCGGCTGTTTGCGCCAGGATGGTGTACGTGCCGGTGCCAATATCGGTGCCGGCGCTCAGTACTTCAATGTGGCCGGACGCGTAAAACACGATCTTCGCTTCGCTTGCGGTGCGGATCATCGGATACGCACCGGCCGCCATGCCGTAGCCAATCAGTTCGCGGCCTTCACGCATCGAACGCACGCGCGGATTACGCGCCCACCAGCCAATTTCCTTCGCGCCGGCGGCGTAGGCTTCGCGCAGCCGGCGCGTGGACCAGGGCAGCTTGCTGCTCGGGTCAATGTCCGCCCAGTTGGCGAGACGTAGCGCGACCGGATCCATCCTGAGCGCATACGCCAGTTCGTCCATTGCACTCTCGAGCGCGTAGGCGCTGGGATTCTCGCCGGGGCCGCGTTTCCAGCCTGGCTGCACCGTGTGGACCGGCAGGATGTTCAGACGCGACGAAAAATGCGGCGTGGCGTACATGATCCTGGTGACGTTATTGGACGCCTCGACATGGACTTCATCGATGGCTGTTTCGTTCCATCCCTCGTGCACGATCGACACGATTTTGCCGTCTTTGGTCGCACCGATGGACAAGGTCTGCCGCGTGGCAGGACGTCCGCCCAGTCCTGTAAAAGTCTGCGCACGGGTGAGGGAAACTTTTACGGGACGCCCCAATGCACGGGATGCGGCGCAGGCCAGGCCCACGTGCGGGTGTGCACCGATTTTCGAGCCGAACCCGCCGCCTACATATGGCGAAATGATACGGACAGCGTCGGTGGGAATGCCGAGCCACTCGGAGACGACGCTGCGTGCGCCGCCTACCCATTGGCTGGGCTCCCACACGGTGATTTTGCCGTCCGCCCACGCTGCGATGCACGCATGCGGCTCAAGCGGCACATTGTATTCACGGGCAGTGGTGTACGTCACATCGACTTTGACCGCAGCGTCGGCCATCGCGGTGGCGGCGTCGCCCCACTTGGCGGCCATGGCGTCAATCGGCTGCGCCTTCGCTTTCCTGTCGTCGATATCGATGATCGCGGCAGCGTCCTCGTAATCGACGCGCAGTGTGCTGGCGGCATCCGTCGCAGCTTCGAACGTCTCGGCCACGACGAGCGCGATATGCATGCCGTTGAAGCGCACGATATCGTCCTGGAGTGGCGTGAATTCTTCGGTCGCGCCGCCGCCCTTGCTGTAGATGGTCGGCTTGTGGAGTTTCAGCGCATTTTGCGGCGTGTACACCGCAATCACGCCTGGCATGGCCAGCGCTGCTGCGGTGTCGATATTCACGATGCGCCCCGCGGGCCGCGTCGACTGGACCGTGACGCCGTAAGCGAGCCTGTCGAGCTGCTGTTCGATGGCGTAACGGGCCTGGCCAGATACTTTTAAAGCACCTTCCGCACGCGCTACCGGTGCACCAAGTGTGGGGCCGGCCGGGGTGTTTGCGCTCTCAGTGCCGATCGCCGCCGGCGCACCGGTCGCCGCGCCGGTGGCGAGACTTGCGACGATGCCGACGCTGACGCCGGCCTTCAGAAAATCGCGCCGATCCGCGTTATTGTCGAGATGTTCTTTCATGCGATTCCTCCAGCTGCCATCAGTGCACGCGCCACCACCTTGGGCGCCAGCGCGATTTTGAATGCGTTGTGGCCATACGACCGGGCGCCATCCACCGCGCCGGCAGCGGCCCGGCGCAACGTTGTTTCGTCGAGTGTCTTGCCGCGCAGCGCAGCTTCCACCGACCGCAATCGCCACGGCCTGGTAGCAACGCCGCCCATGGCAATGCGCACGTCGCGGATGGTGCGGCCATCGGCTTCGAGTTCGATGCCGACGGCAGCGCTGGCCGCCGCAAATTCGTACGATGCGCGGTCCCGCACTTTGAGGTAATGCGAGCGTTGCAAGGCCGCCGAGCGCGGGATCTCGACACCGACGATCATTTCACCGGGAAGCAGTCTGTTTTCCTGCTGTGGCGTGGCGCCGGGCGGCAAGAAAAAACTGTCTGCCGCGATGATGCGTTCGGTCTTGCCACGCACGATAATGCTGCCGTCGAACGCCACCAGCGCCACGGCGAAGTCGCCCGGATAGACAGCGATACAGTGCGCGCTTGTGCCGAGAATGGCGTGGTTGCGATTGATGCCGTCGAGCGCAGCGCAACCGCTGCCAGGCGTGCGCTTGTTGCAGTTCGGGTAAGCGCCAGGATCGCGAAAGTAGGTGCAGCGGGTGCGCTGCAGCAGGTTGCCGCCAATGGTCGCCATATTGCGCAACTGCGCCGAGGCCGCACGCCACAGGCTTTCCGACAATGCCGGCGCGGCGTTGTTGATTTCCGCATGATCGGCCACCTTGCTCATCTTCGCCAGCGCGCCGATCCTGATGCGCGTGGCGGACATCGCGATTGTGTCGAGACCGGGCAAGCGGGTTATGTCGATAACGCGCATCGGGCGCTCGACATTCAACTTCATCAGGTCCACCAGAGTGGTGCCCCCAGCCAGGAAACGCGTCCCCGGGTGGGCTGCCTCCGCGAGCGCTGAAGCGATGCCATCGGCGCGCAGGTAATCGAACCGGTTCACAGAGATACCTCCTTTTTCAGCCGGCTCGCCGCATCGCGTACTGCCGCCACGATATGCGGATAAGCGCCGCAGCGGCAGATGTTTCCGCTCATGTATTCACGGATGTCGTCGTCGTTGCGGGCATAGCCTTCGCGGATACAGGCAACCGCCGACATGATCTGGCCCGGCGTGCAGTAGCCACACTGGAAAGCATCGTGCTCGATGAACGCAGCCTGCACGACATGCAGCACGCCGTCGGCCGACGCAAGTCCCTCGATGGTCTGAATCTGGCGTCCCTCAGCCTGCGCGGCCAGCGTCAAACAGCTCAAAACGCGCTGGCCGTCGACGTGCACCGTGCAGGCGCCACACTGGCCGTGATCGCATCCTTTCTTTGTGCCCGTCAGGCTGAGATGTTCGCGCACGGCGTCCAGCAGCGTCGTGCGGGGATCGAGCTGCAGCTCGTGGCGCGAGCCGTTGATTTCAAGCGATATGGGGTAGGTGGCTGGCATGGCTTTCCTCTCGTACGCAGCGATGAATCGTAAATCCTGAATGTTGTTGATTCATGCTATCCGCAGCGCCGAGGAAAGATAAGAGAGCAATATCGGCATGCACCTAGAAGGAGATTTTGTTAATCGACCAGGCCACATTCGTGGGCGGTCCGGCGCTACTGCCGCAGTGCCGCGAGCACCAGGGCAAATGCCGGCGAATGCTGGCGCCGGCTGGGATAGTAAAGATGGTAGGCAGGGCGGGGCGGGGACCAGTCGGCCAGCACCCGTATCAAGGTGCCCTGATCGATATCGCTCTGCACCTGGTTGAGCGGAAGGTAAGCCAGCCCCAGGCCGTCGAATGCTGCTCGCTTCATCATCGTGAGCGTGTTGAACGTCGCGCGGCCGTCGATACGCACCTTCACCTCGCGCCCGTCTTTCGCGAACTCCCACGTGTAAAAGCCGCCGCTGGACGGCAGCCGTAATTTCAGGCAGCTGTGCTCGATGAGATCGTGCGGCACCAGCGGCATATTTCTATTCTTGAGGTAGGCGGGGGCGCCCACGATGGCGAATTGAAAATGATCGGCAAGCGCGACCGAAATCATGTCCTTGTCGACCTGCTCGCCCAGCCGTACGCCGGCATCGAAACGATCTGCAACGATATCTTTCAGGGCGTAGTCACTGATGATTTCCACATTGATTTCAGGGTTTTCCAGCAGCACCGGCACCAGCCTGGGCCACAGGATTGTTTCGGCGGCATGTTCGACGGCGGTAATCCTTACCGTGCCGGCCGGTTTGTCGCGCATGGCGCTGAGGGCGGCAATTTCACTTTCAATCTCTTCGAAGTGCGGCGCGACGCGGGTCATCAGCCGTTCTCCCGCATCGGTCAACGCAACACTGCGCGTGGTGCGCGTCAGCAGGCGCACGCCGAGGCGGGCCTCCAGTGTTTTCACGGTGTAGCTCAGCGCAGACTGGGAAACGCCCAGCTGCGCCGCAGCCCTGGTGAAATTGCGTGCTCGGGCCACGGCGATGAATGCCAGGTAATCGTTCAGGTTGTGATCGCGCATTCAGAAGCTTTCTTTCTAGGTTCATCCGAATAATACCGTCTAGTAAATCGTCCGGGTGGCTACTAAAGTGATGCGTATTCACTCACGCCAACCGGATCATCCGGCCATTGGCGTCAGTTTTCCTCACTATTTGAAAGGGTTGTATGCATGACAAAAAAGTTTGGCTGATCACCGGCGCAAGCCGTGGTCTCGGCACCGACATTGCAAAACAGGCGCTCGCCGCGGGGCACGCCGTGATCGCGACCGGCCGCAATGCCGAGCGCGTACTGCAGGCGGTTGGCGCGCATGACCACCTGGTGACGCTGGCGCTCGACGTGACGGATGCACAGTCGGCCCAGGCCGCAGTTGGGGTCGCCCTCGAGAAATTCGGGCGCATCGACGTACTCGTCAACAATGCCGGTAATTTCTATGCAGGCTATTTCGAGGAAATCAGCGACGCGCAGTTTCGTGCCCAGATGGAGACGAATTTTTTCGGTCCGCTCAGCGTTACCCGCGCAGTCCTGCCCACCATGCGCGACCAGCGCAGCGGCCGGATCATCACCATCACGTCCACTGCCGGTTTGGTTGGCTCGGCGTTTTGCGCGGCATATGCAGCATCCAAGTTTGCCCTCGAAGGCTGGCTGGAATCGTTGCGTTTCGACCTGGCACCATTCGGCATCGACTTGATGGCGGTGGAACCAGGATTTTTTCGTACCGACTTGCTGGTGGAAGGTTCGTCGACGATCTGGCCTGCATTGTCGATCGACGACTATGCCGAACGTACCGCCCAGACCATTGGTGCGTTGAAGGGCATGAACGGGATGCAGCCGGGCGACCCGGCCAAGCTGGCCAATGCGCTTGTGCAGTTGGCCGATGCCGATACATTGCCGCATCGTTTCATTGCAGGCAGCGACGCCATGGCTGCCGTTGAAGCGAATATGCAAACCATTCAGCATCAAATTGACGCCCAGCGTGCACTGTCAGCGTCGCTGTCGTTTTAAGCGGGTATCGGTGCGCTGATTTCCGGCAATTTCAACGAAAAACTGCAGGGATGACGCGATTGATGCAGCATTCCAGTTCCGATTATCACGCCACTGCAGTGCAAGGCGCACCGAAGCGGCCCGCGGTGCACTGCATGCTGTCGCATCACGCCGTATCGTCGCGACCGCTCAGTCGACCAGCTTCAGGCGCCACAACTGCGTCGGCAATGCCGGTGGTGCATCCTTCTTGAAAAACGCCGAATCGGGGATGCGCGATGTGGTGAAATACAGGGCGCCGTCGGGGCCCTGGCCGAACGTGTCGGGCCAGCGCAGACGCGGGTCCTGGATGACGGTGCGCAACTGGCCGGACGCGCCTTCTGCAAGGTCGCGCACGCCGATGGAATTGGTCTCCGGCGACGTGACATACAATTTGTTGCCCACCGGCTTGCCGTTCTTTTCGGTGATCCAGAATCCGTCGGAAGGGCCGGTTTTACCGTACGGCTGCACCTCGCCGCTGACATCCTGGCCGGCAAAGCCACGCGACGTCAACGTCGCGGCCGGAATGCGGTAGAGCGAATTGCCCGTCAGCGCTTTCCAGTACACGAAGCCGTCCGCGCCCAGCGCCAGGCTGTCGGCGGCGAACAAGACCTTGCGGCCATCGGGGTAGCGCAGCGGCTTGCCGTCGATGCGCACCTGCACGCCTTTTTCTGGCTGGGTCGATGGGTGGCCGTCGAGCATGCGGACGGCCTTGCCGCTGGCCAGTTCGACCACGACCAGGGCGCCGCGCTGGCCGGAATCGGTCATGATGGCGAAGCGGCCGTCGGCGGAAAAGCGCACATCGTTGAGGTACGAGCCGGGAATGGCCACCGACTGGTCGAAGGCGATGGTCTGGGCCACTTTGTTGGTGGCAAGGTCGATGCGCACCAGCTTCGGTCCGTTCGGCACAACGCCTGCCTGTGCCGGCGATGCGGGATCGAGCACCCAAACGCTGCCGTGGCCGTCTGCCACGACGCTCTGCACGCACACCCAATGGTCGCCTGGGGTGATTTCGTCGCTTTTCGCGTTGCGCCAGCTGTTCCACTGCGCATCCGGGTAGGGCTTGATGGTGCCGTCCTTCATGACTTCTGCTACCGATACTGGCGAATCTTCGGTCCAGCGCGGGAAGTTGACGAAGATGCGGCCGTTTTCGCTGACGGTGACACCGGTAACCTGGTGACCGAACTGCGCAACTGGCTCCAGCATTGTGTGACGCGCGCTGTTGTCATTGGCGGCAGACCAGGCGGGCACAGTGCCGGCCAGGCCGGCGAGTGCGAGGGCGATTGAAGCGGACAATTTGTGCATGTTTTTTCCTGTAAATGATGGTGATCGTTGGCGCCTGAATGCTCGTGCGAATTTTCCTGAGTACTATCTTTTTCCGCTGCGGCCGGCATCATGCCCATCCATCCAGCGGGCGTTTTCCGGCACGTCCTGTGTGACGAAACTGCAGCCAGACAGCCTCCCGGCAAAGCGTTGAACGTCGCAAAACAGCGCGGTGCATGCGCGTGGGAGGGTGATCATGGGGGCCATGCTTACTCAGCGAGAAGTGCAAAGATGTCAGTGTGTACGCATCGTTCGACGCGCGCTGTTAGTGACTTAACACTTCTGCCAGTTCGCTACCGCAGTCCGGGTTCGGCGTCACCTTGTTCAGGCGCGGTCGGATGCCGGAAGGGCGACTTGTCATGCCGGTGTTCGCCGACACAGGCCGGAACGCTCCAGGGCTACGTGGTATCTAAGCGGAAACATTTTGATCGTGCGGGATCAATGAAAACGGTGATAAACCGTTTATATGGTTTGCGGCAGGGCGACGAGGGAGGTTGCCGGTGTGGCCGGTGTGGTTGCAGGTGGGGGCAGAATATTCGTTGATCTGTCGGGGATGCGGCCATCATCCAGCCCGGGATCTGTCCCGATCCCAGGCTGCTATCGCCAAGTTACTGCAGTTCGAACTCGGTCGGATTGAGCGCCAGCTCCTTGGTGATCCGCACCGCCATGGCCCGTTCGCTGGCATCGAAATCGCCGTCCGACGACGCGATGGCAATAATCATCCGCACCAGGAGGCGCGAGGCTTCCACATTCGATTTCATCTTGCCCAGCGCCTGGAACGCCTTGGCCTGGCCGATGTCCTTGTCAAATTCGAGCTGGCTGACGTGCTCTTGAAAAGCCTTGATGACGTCGCTGGTGGTAAAAATCGACAGCGCATCATGGCTCTCGATGAACTTGACCATCTTCTGTTTTTCTTCCGCGCTGACGCTGCCGTCAGCCATGGCCACGAGTGCCGAACCGGCCATTGCGGCGTTCAGAAAATCCTTGTTCTTGTATTTCAACGCCTCCGTTTTAAGCTCGCCTGCCTTGCTTTTCAAACGCGACAAAAAATTATCGAAACTCATGCTCATCTCCGGTGGTGGTAACGCGTGCTGGGCAGCCGACGGGGTCGTCGGCCGACCTGAATTTTGCATAAAACTGAGCAGGAACACCGTGCTCCGCGTTGATTTTACTCTGGAACAGCGTCGCCTCCCGGCCCGGCTGAGCACCCGGCAGCAGTCCGCGCCATCGGTCATCATTTGGCCCGCACCGGCCCGCTTGCGGTGATCACCTCACAGCGGACAACGATGACACCGCGCCAGCCCTGAGTGGAAAAAATGCACCTGCCGCCCAGCGTTGTCCATACATCGTTGACAACGAATGACTGCATGGTTTCATGTCGTTGTCACAAAAGTTCACTAGCATGCCGTCAGTTCGCTGCACCTGAAAAATCACCATACACCAAGAGGATTCGCCACCATGAACAAGCCCAGCCATTTCAAACTGCTGCCATTCGCCGCCATGATGCTCGCGTCGATTGCCGCCCACGCAACGCCGGTGCCGACACTCTATGGCGACCGTCCGGTCGTGGTTGCGCACCGCGGCGCCAGCGGGTACCTGCCGGAAGAGTCCGTGCAGGCCTACCAGCTGGCCATCAAGATGGGCGCCGACTACATCGAGGGCGATGTGTACCTGACCGCAGATCGCCAAGCGGTGATGCTGCATGACGGCACGCTGAATGCCACCACAAATGTCGTGTCCTACGCAGCAACCCATCCCGAAATCGCCGCCCTGCGCTCCAGCAACGGCACCTACGACGTGACGAAATTCACGCTGGGGCAGTTGGAACAATTGTCCGTCACATGCCGCAATACGTCTGGTTACTGCACCGACAAGACCTACTTCGATCCCGCCACGGCGTACGCCTTCACCTCCTACGGCGCCTTCCTCGACCTGGCTTACGATCATTTCCTGGCAACCGGCGTCGCGGTCGGCGTCTTCCCGGAAGCCAAGCAAACCGGACTCGGCGTGGCGGAAGCCATTCTGGCTGGCCTGAACGACGCGAAGTACAACGGTTACTTCACCACGACCGGCCGGGCCCTGACGCAATCGTTCAACGCGGAGCAGGTGGGCTACCTGAATGCGAACTCGGCCATTCCCGTCAGCTACCTCGGCACTTGTCCGACCAATGCTGCAGGCGCAGCGGCGGTGGCCGCCATTGCCGACGGCATCGGCCCTTCCACCGGCCAGCTCAGCGCTGCCTGCGTGCAGGCCGCACACAACGCCGGCCTGACGGTCATGCCTTATACCTTCCTGAACAATGCCGCCAGCTATAACACCGCCTACAACCTCGGCGTGGACGGTGTCTTCACGAATTTCCCGGATATCGCCGTCACCATGCGCGATGAGGTATTCGGACCGGCCACCCCGGTGCCCGAACCGCGTTCGCTGGCGCTGATCGGTCTGGGCCTGGCTGGCATCGTGGCCATGAAACGCCAGCAGCGTTAATTCCGGCTGTCGTCGCACCAGTGCCGACATTGCCACAGCGACCTGTACCCAGCCGCCTTATCTTTCTCTGACCCTTGCCGCCGCCATCCGGGATGGCGGCGGCGTGTGGCTACGGTAGCGGCGGCAATGATGTAGCGGGCGCGCCGAGCATGGCCCTCTCACATACCCAGCAATTTAATCAAGGCAAAACTGATCGCGCCCAGGCCCAGCAGCGAAAACACCACGACCCCTGCCACCTTTCCGCCCGCACGCAAAACTGCCCGCGCGTCCACGCCCAGCCCCAGTGCTGCCATCGACATGATGGTGAAAAAGTTCGCGGTGTCGTGAGCGGGTGCCAGCGCTGCCTGCGGTATCCAGCCCAGCGAGCGCAAGCCCAGCAGCGCGAGAAATCCGACAATAAACCACGGCACCAGATGCGACAGCTTGAGGCGGGCGCCGCTCCCATGCTTGCTACTACGGCCAATCATTGACAGCACCAGCACGACGGGCCCGAGCATCAGCACGCGCACCAGTTTGACCAGCGTACCGATGTGAACGCTTGCCGCCGATACCGAACTTGTTGCCGCCAGCACCTGTGGCACGGCGTACACCGTCAGGCCGGCAAACACGCCGTACTGCACCGGCGTGAGCGACAGCAAACCCATCAGCAGGGGCAAACCGAGAACCACTGCGACACCCAGCACCGCTGTGAAGGCAATGGCTGCCGCGACATCCTTGCCGTCCGCATCGATCACCGGCGCCACCGCGGCAATGGCCGAGTTGCCGCAGATGGCATTGCCGCATGCAATCAGCATCGCCATCCTCGCGGGCAGGCCAGCGCTGCGACCGAGGAAATAGCTGAACAAAATGGCCAGCACGACGACGCCGGCGATACCGCTGATCAGTCCCATGCCGTTTTCCAGCAGCGCGCCCGCGCTGACCGATGCTCCCAGCAGCACGACGGCAATTTCAAGCAGCAGTTTTGCGCCGACGTGGATGCCGTAGTCGAAGCGCGGATCGAGCTTGTGCACTGTGCGCAAGCCGGTGCCCAGCAAAATCGCCAGCACCAGGCTTTCCAGCCATGCGCGTTCGAACAGGTGGACTTCTGCCGCTTCGAGGGCGTACGCCGCCAGCGTCACTGCGCCGCACAATAACAAGCCGGGGAGGGCGGGCCTGACCAAGTTTTTCATGATGTTTTTCTCAATGGCGATTTCATTGGAATCATTATCGATGTCGCTATTCGTTCGGTCTATCTTATAATTAATCACAATTCATTAGAATTAATCGAACAATGACGCTCGACCAGTTACGCATTTTTATTGAAGTGGCAGAGCGCCAGCACTTGACCCAGGCTGCGGCGGCACTGTTCCTGACGCCGTCGGCGGTGAGCTCGTCGATCAAGGCGCTGGAAGACCGCTATGGCACGGCGCTGTTCGACCGGGTAGGGCGGCGCATCGCACTGAACGCCGCCGGTAGCATCTTTCTGACCGAGGCCAGGCGCGCGCTGGCCAGCGCGCGTTCCGCCGAACAGACCTTGTCGGACCTGGGCACGATGCGCCGCGGCGCACTGGCGATTTACGCCAGCCAGACGATCGCCAGCTACTGGCTGCCGCGCCTGCTGGTGCAATTCAGCCAGGCATATCCCGCCATCGATCTGACGCTGGAAGTGGGGAACACGGAGCAGGTGGCGCAGGCCACCATGCTGGGCGGCGCCGACCTGGGCTTCATCGAGGGCGTGATCGATGAGCCTGCTCTCGACAGTGTCGCGGTGGGCGACGACCGGTTGGTGATCGTGGTCGCGCCCGATCACCCCTGGGCTGCCGGCGCGCCGCTCAGTGCAACCGACCTGGCGCAGGCGCAATGGATTTTGCGCGAGAGCGGCTCGGGCACGCGCTCGGCGTTCGAAACCGCGCTTGCCGGCATGGGCGTGCCGGTCGATGCACTCGACATTGCACTGAGCCTGCCGTCCAACGAGGCCGTGCGCAGCGCCGTGATGGCGGGCCCGTTCGCCACGGCGATATCGGAACTGGTGGTAGCGTCGCATTTACAGGCCGGCCTGCTGGTCCGGGCCAGGCTGGATTTGCCGGCGCGCGGTTTTTCGATGCTGCACCACCCGGCGCGCCATCGCAGCCGCGCGGCGGCGGCGTTCGCAGAAATGGTACGCGCGGAAATTGGGACGAAACACGCGTCGGCAGTGACAGCGAAAAATAATGGGATGGTCATGGAATAAAACGATGACGGTCACGTTTACCTACACAAGACTTCCCGTTTTTTCACCACCGCTGAACCTAACCTAACCGGACCGCTACCATGAAAACTGCCTCGATTCTCCTCCTGCTGGCCAGCATCGGCATCACCACCACCGCCATTGCCGGCCCTGCGCTCGACGCCGCCCAGGCCCACTTTGCCGCCATCGGCGCCGGCGAGCGCGCCGCCATCATGCGCGACTACGCCGACAATGCCCGCCTGACCTGGGTCGGCGGTCCGCTCGATGGCAGTTACGACGGCCCGGCCGCCATCGGCGCCGTGTGGGACAAGTTCGGCGCGTCCGGTCCGGCCAAAGTTACCGTCATGGGCATCGCGGAGTCGGCCAATCCGAAGGGCGCAACCGTCACGGCGGCCGTCCAGTTCGACGGCAAGGCTGCCATCAAGGTGCGCTATGTGCTGACGTATCGTGACGGCAAACTGGTCAGCGAAACCTGGCAGGTCGATCCGAAGCTGGTCGCCAGCGCTTATTGACATCGCGCGACGATGACGCTCCCTCCAGCCGATGCCGGCAATGCCCTGCTGGCGTCTGTTCCGCGGCTGCGGCGCTACGCCCGCGCGCTGGTGGGAGAGCGCGCCGCCGCCGATGACCTGGTGCAGGACACGGTCGAGCGCGGATGGGCGCAACTTGCATCGCTCCGGCCCGGCAGCGACGTGCGTGCCTGGCTGTTTGCAATCATGCACAATGTGCGCATCGACCAGGTGCGGCGCGGCGCGCTGTCGACGGTGCCGCTCGACGACGACACGCCCATGCCGGCCATGGCGGAGCGTGCCACGGCCGGCATTGCCTTGCGTGAAATGGATGCTGCCCTGCGCCTGCTCGGCGAGGAGCAGCGCGCCATCCTGCTGATGGTGGGGCTCGAGGAGATGCGCTACGAAGAAGTGGCGCAGGCGCTGGGCATACCGATCGGCACCGTCATGTCGCGCCTGGCGCGCGCGCGCGAGAAGCTGCGCATCCTGATGGACGGCGGCGCCGCCGCAGTCCCGTTGAAAGTCGTGAAATGAAACCTCCCGTTACCGAAGCCGACCTGCACGCCTATATCGACGGCCGGCTACCGGCTGCCCGCGTCGCCGAGGTGGAAGCGTACCTGGCCGTCCATCCGGTCGAGGCCGCGCGTCTGCAAGCCTATTCCGCCCAGAACGCCGCCTTGCATCGCCTGTTCGACGCCACGCTCGGTGAAGCCATCCCGGCGCGCATGGCGTCGGCGCCACCCCGTCAAAACAATCGTCACTGGCATTGGCAAGCGCTGGCCGCCGGGCTGGCCATCGCTCTCGTCAGCGGTGGCGCCGGCTGGGGCCTGCGCGGCGCGCTGCCGCAGGGCCAGATGGTGGCGCGCGACGGTGAGCCCGCTTATCAGCAGACAGCTTGGTCCGGCCTGGCGCACCAGGCTGCAATTGCTCACGCCGTCTACAGCCCGGACGTGCGCCGTCCGGTGGAAATTGGCGCCGACCAGGAAGATCAGCTGGTGAAGTGGCTGTCGAAGCGCATGAACAGCACAATCCGTCCACCGCACCTGGGCAAGCTTGGCTATGAACTGATTGGCGGACGCCTGCTGCCCGGCACCAGCGGTCCGGTAGCGCAATTCATGTACCACGACAGCGCCGGCCAGCGCCTGACGCTGTATGTCTCCACCGAACAGGCCCGCAACAAGGACACCGGCTTCCGGTTTGCGAAAGAGGGACAGGTGAATGTGTTTTACTGGATCGATGGCAAGTTCGGCTATGCGCTGTCGGGCGGCATCGACAAAGGCGCGCTGGCGCGGATCGCCGGTGCCGTGTACGAGCAACTGGAAGGGCCTGCCTGAGAAGGCCGCGGCGGTCGCGCGCGCGCCACCCGATACGCGCATGATTGAAAAAGCCGACATCAGCATCGTGCTATGCTAAATGCATCAATCGAAGCGATGTCGGGCTGACTCTGCCCCCACGTCGGCACGACTTCCTTACTATTTATTCGCGGCAATCCGCGGCATGCCTGCTGGCGAGACACAAGCGGGCAGGCCGCGCTTTTGGGAGAACAACGCATGCAACAAGAAAACACGCCAGTCTGGTTCATCACCGGCTGTTCCACCGGCCTGGGCCGGGCTTTGGCCGAACTGATCGTTCAGCGAGGCTGGCGCGTGGTGGTCACCGCGCGCGATATCAGCCATATCGAAGAGATGCAAAGCACCACACCGGACCGGGTACTGGCCCTTTCTCTGGATGTGACGAACGCGGCAGACATCGATGCAGCCGTTGCCGCCGCGCGAACGACATTTGGACGCATCGACGTGCTGGTCAACAACGCCGGCTATGGCTACCAGAGCACCATCGAAGAAGGCGAGGAGACGGAAATTCGGGCGCAGTTCGACACGAACGTTTTCGGCCTGTTTGCCATGACCCGGGCGGTACTGCCGCTGATGCGCGAGCAGCGCACAGGTAACATCATCAACATCACCTCCGTTGCGGGCCTCATCGGTTATCCGGGCTCGGGCTACTACGCCGCGTCGAAGCATGCGGTAGAGGGCTGGTCGGATGCGCTGCGTGCCGAAGTGCAGCCGCTGGGGATCGGCGTGACATGCGTCGAGCCTGGCCCTTTCCGCACCGACTGGGCGGGCCGGTCGCTGCGCCAGACGACCAGCCAGATCGCCGATTACGCCGATACGGCAGGCAAGCGGCTGGCCGTGACGAAAGAAACCAGCGGCGCGCAGTCGGGCGACCCGGTCAAAGCAGCAGAAGCCATGGTGACCATCGCGCGCGGCGCCGACGCGCCGAGGCATCTGGTGCTGGGGGAGTGGGGCTTCAATGCCGTGGTCGAACGCCTGGAACAGCGTAAGCAAGAAATTTCGACGCACCGCGATCTGAGCCTGTCCGCCGACTTCGACGACGCGGCATAACGTCCCAAGCGCCGTCACGTTGCACCCTGCGTGCAGCATCCGCAGTCACCATCCTTTGTATTGAGAATTTGATGAAACCATACGTAATCTGTCACATGATGTCGTCCCTCGACGGCCACGCACTCACCGATGGCTGGGACCGGCCCTTCAAGAAAGCCGCAGGCGAGACGTACGAAAAGCTGGCTGCTACTTTTGCATTCGACGGCTGGATTTGCGGCCGCACCACCATGGAAGAAATTGCCCATGGCGACGGTTATCCGACAGGTCTGGCAAAGCAGCCGATCCCACGCACGCCGTATTTCGCCAAGCGTGACGCGGCCACCTACGCCATTGCCATCGATGGTCATGGCAAGGTTGCCTGGAAGAGTAACGAAGCGCTCGGCTCGCACGTGGTCGCGGTGCTGACGGAAGCGGTGTCGGACGACTATCTGGCTTATTTGCAGTCGATTCAAGTTTCCTATTTTTTCGGCGGCAAGACCGATATCGATCTGGCGCAGGTGGTGCAGACCCTGGCCGATGAACTGGGTACACAGCGCCTGATCGTCGAAGGCGGGCCGCACGTCAGCGGCTCGTTCGTGAATGCCGGCCTGGTGGATGAAGTCAGCGTGTTGATCTTGCCGCTCATCGACGGGCGCGGCGAGCATCCGGCGTCGTTTGAAATGGCCAAGGAAACCTGGACCCAGCCGACATATCTGACGCTCGCCTCCGCAGAAGTGCAGGACGGCGGCGGCGTGTGGCTGAGGTACAAGCGGCAGATGTAAATGGGCGTGTCGCTCCTGCGCGCTATCGCAGGAGCGCGCAGAGTGTCGTCAACCCGCTCATCAAGCTAATCGTCATTCCGTCACCCCGTCACCCCGCCACGCCCATCCTTGCGCGCAAATGGTCCGCCACCCGCAACGCGTTGGCAATGATCGTCAACGACGGGTTGACGGCGCCGCACGAGACGAAAAAACTGCCGTCGACGACGTAGAGGTTGTCCAGTTCATGGGCCTTGCAGTTGACGTCCAGCGCTGATGTGCGCGGGTCGTGGCCGAAGCGGATGGTGCCGTTCTGGTGTGCGGTACCGCCCACCGGAATGTCCTGGCCCAGGTAGACGCTGCGATCGAGCAGGTGCGGATGCAGATCCATTGCCTCGAGCATCCCCTTCAACTTGTCGTGCAGGCGGTGGTGTCCTTCCATATTGTTGGGCGTGCACGACAGGACGATGCCGCCGTCGGCGTCGAGCGTGACGCGGTTGTCGGGGTCGGGCAAGTCCTCGGAGGTCAGCCAGAAATCGACCGCGTGCTGTGCCATGTCGTCGAGTAGAAAATCGGGCTTGAACGGCAGCCAGCCCGGCAATTCGCCCTTGATGGTGCCGCCATGCGATTTGCCCAGCATCTGGATATGGCCGAGCGGGTACGCAAAATCGGGCGCGCTGGCGTAGTAATCGTTGATGCCCATGGTCTTCTGGAACACCGTGTCGTTGCGGTGGCGGCTGATCGCCATGAAGGCCGAATTATTGTGGCGCATGTAGTGGCGCCCCACCACGTCGGAACCGTTGGCCAGGCCGTTCGGATGCTGCGGCGAGCGTGATGCCAGCAACAGCGCCGCCGACTGAATGGCGCCGCAGGACACCACCACGATGACGGCGCTGTACGTTTCATCGACACTTTTACCATCGACTGCGCGGCGCACCTGCACGCGGTCGACAATACGGCCGGTCGCGTCGGTGTCCAGGCGCGTCACCCGCGCATTGGTCAGCAGCGTCACGTTCGGATACAGCAGCGCCGGTTCCATGCAGATGATGTGGGCGTCGGCCTTGGCGTCGACGATGCACGGGAAGCCGTCGAAGGCGCTGCAGCGGATGCACTTGCTGTTGCGGGTGGGCTGGCCGGCAGCGTCCTGGTCGAGCAAGATCCCGAGCGGCAGTGGGAATGGATGCAGGCCTTCTCCGGTCAGTGCATCGACGATGCGCGCGATGGCCGGTTCGTGGCTGACTGCCGCATGGGCGTACGGTTGCGACATGGGCGGCTCGGTCGGGTCGATGCCGCGCGTGCCGTGCACGTGGTACAGGCGCTCGGCGGCGCAGTAGTAGGGCTCAAGCTGCGCGTACGTGATCGGCCAGGCCGGCGAGACGCCGCCGTGGTGGACGATTTCGCCGAAGTCCGCTTCGCGCAGGCGAAACAGCGCGGCGCCATAGAACTTGGTATTGCCGCCCACGTAGTAATGCATGCCGGGGTGGAACGGCTTGCCATGCTGGTCGTGCCAGACTTCCCTGGTCTGGTATTTGGCGTCGACGAACACCACCTTCGGGTCCCAGTTGTCCTGTTCGCGTTTTAAAAATTCGCCTCGTTCGAGCACGAGGATGCGTTTGCCGGACGGCGCCAGGCTGTGGGCCAGCGTGGCGCCGCCAGCGCCGGTACCGATGATGATGATGTCGTAGTGCCGCGCGTTCATGGGATTCCCGGGGTGACTGGCGTGGGACGGACCACGCCTGTGCGCCGGCCAGAACGGCCGTCGGCAAGCCATCAGACTAACGTCGCGCGCCACCGCACACCGTACGTTAGCGAACACCGGCGCACGGGGCGCGGTGCTAGAGTCACCTATCACTGATACTGCAGGACTGTTTGCGATGGCACTCGAATTGATTTGCGACCTGAACGGCGCGGCGCAGGCGCTGCATCACCCGTGGCGTACCTGCGTCGGCAGCGGCCACGCCACGCTTGCCCTGCGCGCCGATTGGCAGGCGCAACTGCGCACCGCACGCGCCGAACTCGGGTTCGAGTATGTCCGTTTCCATGGCCTGCTGGACGACGACATGGGCACGCTGGTCGACGAAAGCGATGTGCTGCTGTATTCGTTTTTCAACGCCGACCAGATAGTCGATTTTCTGGTGGACATCGGCATGCGCCCGATTGTGGAACTGTCGTTCATGCCGCTGGCGTTATCGTCCGGCGGCGACATCGTGTTTCACTACAAGGGCAACATCACGCCGCCGCGCGACATGGCGCAGTGGGCCGAACTGATGCGCAAGCTGGCGGCGCACTGGGTGGAGCGCTACGGCATCGAGGAAGTGGCGCAGTGGTATTTTGAAGTCTGGAACGAGCCCAATCTGCCGGCCTTCTGGACCGGCACGCAGGAGCAATACTTCGCGCTGTACGCTGCGTCGGTACAAGCCATCAAGAGGGTCGATGCGCGCCTGCGCGTGGGCGGCCCTGCCACTGCCGGCAATGCGTGGATTCCCGAGTTCCAGCAGTATTGCGCCGCGCATCAGCTGCCCGCCGACTTCATCAGCACCCATTACTACCCGACCGACGCGTTCGGCCAGATCGATTCCGATACAACCACCCAGCTGGAACACGCGCCGCGCGACGTCATGCGCACGCACGCGCAGACGGCGCGCGAACAGGCCGCCGGCAAACCGCTGCTGTACACCGAGTGGAATATCACGTCGAATCCGCGCGACCCGCTGCACGACGGTTCGGCCGCCGCGGCACTGGCCACGCGCATCGTCATGAGCGTCGACGACGTCGTCGACGCCTACAGCTACTGGACCTTCACCGACATTTTCGAAGAAAACTATTTTCCCAGCGTGCCATTCCACGGTGGCTTCGGCCTGATGAACCTGCACGGCGTGCGCAAACCCATTTATCACGCGTTCGCCTTTGTGGCCAGGCTGGGCAAACAACACGTTCCGGTAGTGCAGGACCACGCCACCGTGATGGCGTGGATAGGCGGCCTGGACGACGCGCGCACCAGCAGCCACGTGCTGGCCATCAACCAGGCCATGCCGCGCCATGCCATCGACGATGAACCCGTCGCATTCAGGCTGACCGCGCCGCACGGCATGCGTGCAGCCAGTGTGACCATTGCGCGCATCGACGCCACGCACGCCAATCCGGTGGCGCTGTGGCAAAGCTGGCATTCGCCCAATTATTTATCCAGGGCGCAGGTAGCCGCGCTGCATGTGGCCAGCACGCCGCCGGTCGACCCGCTGTCGTTCCACATGGATGGCCCGGTGCTGCTGGTGGCTACTACGCTGGCGCCGCAATCAGCGAATTTGCTGCGCATCGAATGGGTGGCCGCCTGATCATGGACGTTGCACCGGATACCGTACCGCTGAAGTTGCTGACCAGCCTGCAGCGCGATTCGTTCGGTTATTTTCTGCACGAAGTCAATCCGGTGAATGGCCTGGTCAAGGACAAAACCGCCGACAACTGGCCGGCCAGCATCGCGGCGGTCGGCATGGCGCTGACCATCTATCCCATCGGCGTCGAACGCGGCTTCATGCACCGCGACCAGGCGGTCAACATCACGCTGGCCACACTGCGCTTTTTCGCCGACAGCGAACAGGGCACCGGGCCTGACGCCACCGGCTACAAGGGTTTCTATTATCACTTCCTGGATATGAAAACCGGGCGCCGCGTGTGGAACTGCGAGCTGTCGAGCATCGACACGGGCCTGCCGATGGCCGGCGTGCTGACCGCCAAAGAATATTTCAGCGGCACCGACGCCGACGAAACCGCGATACGCGATCTGGCCGACATGCTGTACGCGCGCGTCGACTGGCAGTGGATGCTGGCCGGATCAAACCTGATCTGCCACGGCTGGAAGCCCGAGTCAGGATTTTTGCAATGGCATTGGGAGGGCTACGACGAAGCGCTGATTCTGTATCTGCTGGCGCTGGGCGCGCCCACGTTCCCGATCGGCAGCGCCAGTTTCGCCGAATGGTCGACGTCGTACGAATGGAAGACGGAATACGGCATCGATTACCTGTACGCGGGCCCGCTGTTCATCCACCAGATGTCGCACCTGTGGGTGGATTTTCGCGGTCTGGTGGATGACTTCATGGCAGCGCACGACTGCGATTATTTTGAAAACAGTCGCCGCGCGACGCTGGTGCAGCAGCAGTACGCCATTCACAACCCGATGGGCTTCGACCAGTATGGCCCGTTGTGCTGGGGCGTGACTGCCAGCGACGGCCCCGGCGAGCTGGTAAAGAAAATCGACGGCGTCGAGCGCCACTTCTACGACTACGTGGCGCGCGGTGCGCCGTACGGACCCGATGACGGCACCGTCGCACCGTGGGTGGCCGCGGCCAGCCTGCCGTTCGCGCCCGAGATCGTCATACCGACCATCGAACACTTTCAGCATCTGCACCTGCGCGAAACCAATCCGTACGGGTTCAAGGCTTCGTTCTCGCCGACGTTCAAGGAAGCGGATGGACGCAAGGCGGGCTGGGTGTCGCCCTACCATTTCGGCATCAACGAAGGCCCGACGGTCATCATGATCGACAACCATCTGCACGATTTCACGTGGCGGCTGATGCGGGCCAATGCCTCCCTGCGCACAGGTTTGCTGCGCGCCGGTTTTCGCGGCGGCTGGCTGACACCGGCCGTACCTAAGCCCGGTGTACCTAAGCTCACTGTACCCAAAAACGATATCCCAAACTCACTTTAGAAAGCACTTCATGCACATTACCCTGGACGGAAAAATTGCGCTGGTCACCGGCGGCAGCAGCGGCATCGGCAAAGGCATCGCATTGGCCCTGGCCGCCAGTGGCGCCCAGGTCGCCATCATGTATTCCACCCACCGCGAGTCGGCCGACGCTTCCGCGAAAGAAATTATCGACGCTGGCGGCAAGGCAATTGCCGTCGGCTGCAGCATCAGCGACCCGGCCTCGGTGCAAGCCATGTTCGACACCGTCGAAAAAGAGCTTGGCCCGGTCGACATTTTGGTCAACAGCGCAGGCATCGACGGCAAGCAGGCGCCCAGCTGGGAAATCGACCCGGCCGACTGGCGCCAGGTCATCGACGTCAATCTGATCGGCGCCTTCCTGTGCGCACGCCTGGCGTTGAAAGGCATGGTGGCGCGGCGCAGCGGCGTGGTGCTGAACATCTCGTCGGTCCACGAAACCATCGCGTGGAGCGGCTACAGCGCCTACACCGCCAGCAAGGCCGGCGTGGCGATGATGACCAAAACGATGGCGCAGGAAGCGGCGCCGTTCGGCGTGCGCGTGCTGGCGCTGGCGCCTGGCGCCATCAAAACCGACATCAACCGCGCGGTGTGGGACGACCCCACGCAGCTGAAAGATCTGCTGACCAAAATTCCGCTCGGCCGCATGGGTCAGGTGCAGGACATCGCGGACATGGCGGTGGTGCTGGTGTCGGACGTGGGCGGCTACGTCACCGGCACGACAGTGTTTGTCGACGGCGGCATGACCGATTATCCGGAGTTTGCGCACGGCGGTTGAGGTGGTTGGCGTGGCGTGGAAGCCGCGCCGATATGATGTGAACGGGCCAGCCGACGTGGCTGCAGCTTGTCTCTGCAGCCAGGCAGGATAGCGCGGCCTTATCTTGGATTACAAACCTTGCGCTACAAACCTTGCGTTACAAGCCGCCATGACGCAGCGGGCGCTCCGACAGCAATGGCGTCAGCCGGTCGGTTGTCCCGGGGATGCGCTCCAGGTGCGGATAGCGCAGCGATCCCGTATAGTGGATGGCCACAGTGTGCGGGGCGCCATCGGCCTCGTACGTGAGCTGGATGGGCGCTGTCGACAGCGCCGCAGCGCGGATGGCGTCTTTCAGGGCGTTGTCGCTGTAAATTAGCTTGCCGACGCCGGTCAACTTTGCGCCCAGGCTGATGCCGGCGCGGAAGGCCGGGCCTTCCCATGCCACCGTCTTGACCACACCATTTTTGCCCACCGCGAGTCCGAGCGACAGCGACAGGTCCATCGCGCCCATGTCGGCTTCGGTCGCCAGAAAAAACGTGCTGGGCGTGTCGGTGTAGACCAGACGGTAGCCGGCGCGCGCCAGGCCGTCCAGCACGTGCGTGTCGTCGTGGGCCTGCAGGCGGGTGGTGAAGTAGGCGCTCCAGTCATAGGGCGCGATGCGATCGAGCGCGAGGCACACGTCGGCAAAGGTGTAAGTGCGGATGGTGCGGTTGCCAGGCGGTTCGCCGCCGCCGAAAAAGGTGCCGGCAAAGTCGGCCAGGCTTTTGTGGCCGCGTGAGAGCTCGCGCAGCAGCATGTCGACGTCCAGCCACAGCAGCACGCCCTCGCCGTAATAATCGGCGCGGCGCTGCCAGTCGCGCCAGTTTGCCGTTTTGCCCGACATGTGAATGGGGTCGCGCGTGCTTTCCTGCAGCGATTTCCAGGCGCGGCCGGGGCGGGTGGTGGCTTTGGCCGCCTCCTGGGCCAGCGCGTCCATTGCCTGCTGCACGCTTTGCAGGCCGACGCGCGGCGCGATGATGTCGGCCCAGTACTCCGACTGGCCCTCGTACACCCACAGCAGGCTGCCGCCCACCGGCAAGTTCAGGTTCGGTTGCCACAGGTCGGCCGGCTGATGGGTGCGGCCGTTCCAGGCGTGGGCAAACTCGTGCACCATCAGGTTGGCCATGGTCAGCTGCGCAGCGGGATTGGTGAAAAAGTCGGCCGGAAAATTGATCTCGGTGGATTCCTGGTGCTCGGTGCCGCCGCCGGACGGCAACACGTCGGACAGCGACATCAGGAAATCGAAATGACGGTAGGGCTGCGAGCGGAACAGGCGCGGCATCGTTGCAGCCACGTTGCGGTAGCTCGCCAGCAATGCGGGCGGGATAGCCAGCGCGGCGTCGGTGTCGCCAAACATGGTCAACTGCACCGGCACGGCGCCGTCCGCGCCCAGCTGGTACCGCTTGACGTGGCGGCCCGCGTACACCGGCGCGTCGACCAGGTCGTCGAGGACGGTTTGCCGGAAGCGGACCCGGTGCCCGTCGGCTGTCGTGTTGTCCAATGTGCTGTCCAACGCGCTGGCAAACGCAAAATCTTTCGACAAGACTAGTTCAGGCGCCACTGCCACATTGCGCATGTACCAGCCGGCGGGGTACAGCATGACTTTCGACCAGAGCAGCGTCAGCATGGCGGGCGACATCGCTTTCGGGCCATACAGCCCCGGCAGATGCTGGAAGGCGATATCGAGCTGCGCTACGCCTTCAGGCACGTCGACATGGAAAGCAAACGGATTGGCCGGATCGCGCCGCCACGCCAGCGGTTTGCCGGCGCCCTCGATGGTCAAGCCGGCCAGCGGCGCCGCTTCCAGCGTGGGCGCGTGGCTGGCAGTTTCCCATTCGGGGTACAGCAGCACCATCTTCCCCGGCTGTTGCACGGGAATGGTTTCACGCACGCGCAGGATCTTGTGGACGAGGTCGCTGGCATCGACCTGCAAGCCGATGACCCCGCGAAAAATCTGGTCCTGCGGCGCCTCGATGGCAGGCACTGGCGGCGGCGCTTGCGGACCGGCGCTGGCGTGCACAGTGCCGCTGATCATGCCAACGAGTAGCAGGGGAAGGAAATGTTTTTTCATGAGCGGGGATGAATGAGGTGCAAATGGAGGAGGCGGCAACATCGTACGCTAACTGTTGCCTTGCACCATGAACGAGCGGACCGTGGCAGCCGCGCCTGCTTCGAACGGCGTTGCATCCGACCAGAACCGGCGCTTGAATTTGCCGGCGTCTACGTGATAAGGCCGGTCCCAGGTAAAGCGGACGTCGGCCACTTCTTTCATGAAGCGAACGAACAGGCCGAGCATGCCTAGCGACCAGAGCGGTATCGCGATCAGCTTGAGCGGCGCGCCAATCGCTGCCGCCCCCAGCTGCAAGATGGCGCGCGGTGTGCGGGTCGGCGCGCAGGGCACATTCCACGCCTGGCCGTACGCGTCGTCGGGTGCGTCGAACAGTGTCAGCACGGCGCGGGCGATATCGGGGGCATACGCAAAATCGTGCGGCGTGTCGGGTGCCAGCATCATGGCCGCCTTGCCAGTGGCGAGTGCGCCAAAGCCGGTAGTGCCCAGATAGGAATTGACGACGCCGGGACCGTAAAAATCGGGGCAGCGCAGCGCGGCAAACCGCACGCGCCCGCGCGCCGCCATCCACATGCGAGTGACCTCCGCCAGGATCACCGGTTTCTCACCGACGGTCGTCAAGGCCATTTCTTCGTTGCGCGGCGTGGTTTGCGCGCCGAGCTGGTAGAGATTGTCGATGAATACCACCCGGGCATCGACCGCGGCGCAAGCGTCGATGACGTTTTGCATGGCCAGCGGCCAGGCCGTGCGCCAGAGCCGCGCGTCATACACGAAGCCCACCGCCAGCAATACTTGCGACGCACCCTGTACCGCCCGGCGCACGGCATCGGGGTCGAGGATGTCGCAGTGGACGTATTCCGCACCGGCCGGCAGCGGCAGTGGTTCCTTGCGCTGGGCGATGCGCACGGCCTGTCCGTCTGCCAGCAGTTTCTTTGTCACCAGGTGGCCAATGGCCCCGTTTCCAAACACAACCGTCAGCTTTTTCATGATCGCTCTCTCGAAGAATTTTTTGGTGAAACCAGCATATGCCGTGATCAGTTCTGCGAGAATAGTCAATCTCATTGGCCAGCCATACGAAAATAGATGAACCCGGAACCAGACTGGCAGCTTTATCGCAGCTTCCTCGTGGTGTTGCAGGAGGGGTCGCTGTCGCGCGCGGCGCGCCGCCTGGCGCTTACCCAGCCGACGCTCACGCGCCATATCGATGCCCTCGAAGCGGCCATCGGCGTCACGCTGTTCCTGCGCACCCAGCGTGGCCTGACGCCCACCGACATGGCCCTGAAACTGGTGCCGCTTGCCGAAACCATGGCCGTCACCGCCGCGGCTTTTATCCGCACCGCGAGCGACCAGGCAGGGCGGGTCGCAGGCACCGTGCGGGTCAGCGCCAGCGATATCGTCGGCACGGAATACCTGCCGGCCATTTGTACGGCCTTGCGCCGCAGCCACCACGGGCTGGCCGTTGAAATCATGGTGTCCAACCAGCTCGCCGACCTGCTGCAGCGCGAAGCCGACATTGCTGTGCGCATGCACCAGCCAGCCCAGGAAGCCTTGATTGCCCGCCGCCTGCCTTCCCTCGCATTAGGCTTGTATGCCCATCGCGATTACCTGGCGTATCGATCCGCACCGGTATCGATGGCGGGGCTGGCGGAACATGATGTGATCGGCTTCGATACCGAAACGCCGATGTTGCGCGCAATGGCGCAGCGTTTCCCGGCCTATGTGCGGTCCCGCTTCGCGCTGCGCAGCGACAGCGACAACGTGCAACTTGCCGCGCTGCGCGCAGGGTTTGGCATCGGCGTGTGTCACGTTGCACTCGCACAGCGCGATCCGATGCTGGTGCGGGTGTTGCCGGAGCTGGTATCGATCGAGCTGGGACTATGGATTGTGATGCACGAAGACCTCAAATCGAATCTGGCGTGCAAAGTGGTTTTCGATGCGCTGGCGCAGGGATTGACGGCGCCCTGAATTCACAAGGCCGCTGAGTGCTCTGCAATAAATTCCCTGAACCAGCGTTGCGCGGGGTGATTGTCACTGCGCCGATGCCATATCAGGTGAAATACCATTTCCGGCAGCGTCAGGGGCGGCGGAAAGAGGAGAAGCCGATGGCTGGACTGCGACTGCAGCGCCACACGTTTGAGTATGGTGGCAGCCATGTTGGTGCGCGCGACGACTGCGGGCACGGCAAATATTTGCGGCAGGGTCAACGCGAGCTTGCGCTTCTTGCCCTGTTGCGCAAGGGTTTGATCGACCAGGCCGTGCAGCTGTCCTTCCGGCGACACCAGCACGTGCTGCAGACCGAGGTAAGTGTCCAGGTTCATCCGGCGCCTGGCGGCCGGATGATCGCTCGCCAGGATGGTGACAAACTCGTCGCGCAAGAGCGGTCGCGTCAAGATGCGCGCGTCCGTATGCGTCGGCGCCACGCCAATCGCGGCATCGATTACGCCGGCATCGAGCAGAGCGACAGCGGCATCCCGGTCATTGAAGGCAACCACATTCAGTGATACGCCCGGCATGGTCTGTTCCAACGCTGCCAGCAGCGCCGGAAGCAGGACCACTGTCGGGTAATCCTGCAGACCTAGTTTGAACGTCACTGGTGTTGTCCGCGGTTCGAAAGCGGGCTGGCTGACCATGGCACATTCAATCTGACGCAGTGCTGCGGCAATGGGCGACGCTAAATCCCGCGCACGTACTGTGGGAATCAAACCGGTACTGCTGCGCTGGAATAGTGGATCGCCCAGCAAATTACGCAACCGGGACAATGCCGCGCTCATTGCCGGCTGGCTTACGCCCACTTGCGTTGCGGCGCGCGTGACATTGCGCTCGTTCATCAGCGCGTTGAAAGCCACCAGTAAATTCAAATCGATGCCATGAAAATCCATAATACGAATAACGATCTATATGGGTTATTTGTTGGACTGATTATAGCGTCAGGCACACACTGGCGTTTCTTTCACCTTCAGGTAAATCCTTTCATGAATATGTCGACACCAGACCTGTCCCGGCAATTAAGCACCGAACTCGCTGCCGTACAAACGTTGTATCGCGCTTTCAGCGAACAGAACCCGGATCTGGTCGATGCCGTACTGGCTCCTGACTGGGACGATATTCCGCTGGCGCCAGGCCAGGTTCCGGGACCGGCCGGCATCAAGATGATCATTCGCATGGTTGCTGCTGCATTTCCTGACGTGCACATCACGATTCACGACACGATCCAGGAGCCTGGCAAGGTAGGCGTGCGCGCCGAGATCAGCGGGACCCATCTGGGCGAACTGTTCGGCATGGCGCCGACCGGCAAAAAGGTCAGCTTCCGGTTGCACGAGTTTCACACGGTTGAGAACGGACTGGTCACCACCACCTGGCATCTGGAGGACTGGTTTGGCCTGTTCCTGCAGCTTGGCCAGTTTCCGCCACAAGGTTGAACCATTTACGAAAGCACATCGCGCAGGATCTGCCGCACCCATGCATCCGCGTCCAGCGTCCGGTGTTCGCGCGTCCTTTGACCGCCCGGCACGCGGTTACTGACAGGGCACGAAATAAATCGGCACGCTGGTCGACCAGGATGACGTCGATGCGCCCGCCTTTAATTGCCGAAAACGCCATCCGGAACGATCGTCGCGCTGCGTTTGCTTCATGTGAAGGCAATTCAGAAAAAGGGGCGAGCGATGCGCTGGATAGCAGAACGCCAGGCAAGGCGATCCGTCCTGGAAATGTCGCGTTGAAACAACCGGCAGCACATGAACTGAGCGCTATTATCATGTTTCATCGTGGAAATGAATTTGTACGGACAGAGATACTATCTCCGCAGAATATTCTCACTTTCCAACCTGACGACAAGACCTATGCCGCTTTCCGCCGATTCAACCTTTCACCGCTTGCAAAGTCTGGACGAGCAGCGAAAGCCCATCGTCCTGCGCACAATTTTTCTGCTGGGATGCTTTTGTCTCATGCTGGTCGGGCTGCATGGCTGGAGTCTGTGGATATCGCGCGAAGGTCAATTAGCCGATAGCGCCACAAGCACCGCGAACATGGCGCGCGCCCTCGCTTCTCATGCCGAGCGCTCGCTTCATATTGCCGACGCGGTGCTGGCAGAAATAGTGGAGAAGGTCGACCAGAGCGGCGCGGATCCACTCGACGTCGGGCGCATGCATGCGCGGATGGCGCATATCGTGTCGAACAATCTGGAGATGCAGGAATTGTTTTTGTACGGCGCCGACGGCACGCGCCTCGCGACGTCGCTGCCTTCCTTGTTAGCGGGCACGAATATAGACCGGGAATTTTTCCGGTATCACATGTCCCATACCGATCTCGGCATATATATTGGCAAACCCATTCGCAGCAGGTCGAGTGGCACCCTGACCATTCCGATCTCGCGCCGCATCAACCGTCCTGATGGCAGCTTCGGCGGCGTAGCCATGGCGTCATTAAAACTCGCGTTTTTCGGAAATTTCTACGACAGTTTCGATCTTGGCCGCACCGGGACGATCATCCTCGCACTCGACGACGCTACCTTGCTCTACCGTCGCCCTTTTAATGAGGCAAGCGTCGGCACCAGCATTGCGAGCGGTCCGGTTTTCCAGCTATATAAAAAATCCGGTCCGGTCGGTACCGCCATGCTGGTTTCCAAGCTCGATGGCATCGAGCGCCTGTACAGTTATCGCCACCTGGACGGCTTTCCGTTACTGGTCGCCACCGCGCAATCCAAGGATGAAATCCTGGCAGGCTGGTGGACTGCGGTAATCAAGATGAGCTGCGTGGTGGTGTTCGCCGTGGGCATGCTGGCATGGGGCGGCCGCCGCATGATCGGCCAGTTACGGGTGAGGGAAGCGCTCGAATCGGAATTGCGCGCCGCACGCACTGCGCTCGAATTGCGCAACCTTTCTCTGCGCGACCTTGCCGACAGCGATGCCCTGACCGGTTTGGCCAACCGCCGCCGTTTCGACGAAACCCTGGCGTCCGAACACGAACGCGCCCGGCGCAGCGGCGCACCGTTCTCCCTGATCATGGTCGATGTCGACTACTTCAAAAAGTTCAACGACCGTTACGGCCACGTGGCTGGCGACGCGTGCCTGCGCCGCGTGGCGGAAGCCATCGCTACCGGCCCACGGCGGCCGGCCGACCTCGCGGCACGCTATGGCGGTGAAGAGTTCGCAATCATCCTGCCGGATACCGACGCAGACGGCGCGCACGCGGTCGCCGAGAAAATTCGCCTGGCGGTGCAGGCGCTTGACATCGACCATCTGGACAGCCCATGCGGTCCGGTCACGATCAGCCTTGGCGTGCATTGCTGTCATCCGGCGGCAACACCCGATTCAGCGCCACTTGCCTGTATCGAAGCTGCAGATCAATTGCTGTATCAGGCCAAGCTGCAGGGGCGGAACTGCGTGGCCACGTGGTGCGAACGCGCTGCGGCGTGAAGCACAAGGTTGTTGCCGGGGATGCCGTCTAACGTCACGACGGCATTGACCATGTCAGATTGACGCTGGGCTGGATCTGGCGCGGCCAAGGTGCGCAATGACCTGGGCCAGTGGCATGGGCCGGTGGAACAGATAGCCCTGCATGAACGGGCGGCCGTGCGCTGCCAGGTAATGCGCCTGTTCCTGCAGCTCGATACCTTCCGCCACCACGCGCAGGCCAAGGTGGCTGGCCATGGACAAAATTGATTGCACGATGGCTGTGCCACCCGCATCGTGCGGCGTGGCATGCATGAAGCTTTTGTCGATCTTCAGTTCGTACAGCGGCATTTTGGTGAGATAAGCCAGGTTGGAGTAGCCGGTGCCAAAGTCGTCGATGGAAAAGCGGATGCCAAGCGTGGCCAGGGTGTTCATCCGGCTGAGCGCCTGATCGATGTCTTCGATCAGCAAGCCTTCGGTGACTTCGAAAATGAGCTGTTGCGGAGGAACGCCCGTGGCGGCGAGAACGGCCTCGACCTGTTCGACAAAATCGGGCTGGCGAAATTGCAGCGGACTGACGTTGATCGACAATGGCATCGCATGGCCGGCCTGTGCCAGCACCAGCCACGCGGCACACGCTTCGCGCAACACCCAGTGACCCAGCGGGACGATCAGGCCGCTTGTCTCGGCCACCGGGATGAACTTGTCCGGCGCCACCATGGTGCCATCGGCGCGGCGCCAGCGCATCAGCAATTCGGCCCCGGCCGGCACCCCGGCATGGTCGACCTGCAACTGCAGGTGCATGGCCAGTTCGCCGTTCGTCATGGCCTGCGCCAGATCGCGTTCGAGCATCAGCTTGTCCTGCGTGTCTGCCAGCATGGCGCCAGCAAACAGCGCCACGCCATCCCGTCCCGAGGACTTGGCGTGGTACATCGCCACATCGGCTTCGCGCAACAGGTCGTGCGCGCTGCTGCCGCCGGGCAGCGCCACGACCACGCCGATGCTGGCCCTGGTGTGATAAACCTGGCCCTCGAGATCGAGGGGAACGGCCAGCGCAGCGCGCACCGTAACGGCCATCGCCAGCGCCAGTTCCGCTGCAGTATCGGGGTGCGCATCGAGTTCTTCGAGCAGGACGACGAATTCGTCGCCGCCGATGCGCGCCACCATGTCGCCCGGGCCGATTGCCGCAGACAGGCGTGCTGCGGCATGGCCCAGCAGCGCGTCGCCGATGGCATGGCCGCGCGCGTCGTTGACGTCTTTAAATTTATCCAGGTCGAGGTACAGCACCGCTCCGAGTGTGCGGTCGGCCCGGTCTGGCGCTACCAGCGCATCGAGGCGATCCATCAGCCGGCGCCGGTTTGGCAGGCCGGTCAACATATCGTAGAACGCCAGTTGATGGATCGACGCCGAGGCTGTTTCCAGGGTGGTGGCGGACGTCTGCAGGTCGGTCAGACTCTGCGACAGGCCCTTGAGCAGTTTGCTGCAGGCGAGGCTGAGCATCGCTCCCACCGTGGCGTAATTGACGGCGGCGACGAGCGATACTTTGACAGGATCGTCCCAGCCGCGCACGGTCAGATCGATCATGCCGGCGGCACCGAAAAAAAACAGGGACGCCGCGCCAAGAGCGAGGGCCAGCATGGCAGGACGAAGGCCCATCAGGATCGCCGCAATCAGCGGCGGACCCAACAGATAGCTCAGGCTGATCGACCCAACCGACAGCATCAGGACAATCGCCAGCAAGAACACGATAGCGATGAATTGGCCGACACGGGTGTGGTAAGCGAGCCGGTCGAGGCGCCAGATGGCAAAGGTCCAGCTCATTGCCAGAACGTCCGCGATACACACTTGCCATAGTCCGTGGTGCAGCAAAAGAGGCGTGACAACGACCGTGGACAGCCCGCCGACGATCAGCACTGAGGGCAGCAGCGAGGCAAAAATCCGCGCACGCCAGACGGCAATGTCGTGACCAGTCTCCATAAATCCGATCATGTTGGCGCAAGGATAACGTCCCTGCACTGAAATTGGTTGCAATTCATAATCATAAAGTGCGTGTAGGTAACTGTCACTGGCTTGTGCCATTCTGCAACAATTACTTGTGAGCACGATGAGCACGATGAGCGTGTGCGGGCATCGTGTCGGCAAAATGGTTCGCCAACCTTATTCTTGCAAAGAAGAACCGTACGGCAGGCCGCGACGTTGATGTGTAATATTGGACAACGTTGATCAGCCTTGCTTGATCGACAGAGACGTTCTACTGCCAGCGCCCGTTGCAGTTTTTTAATTGCAACGAGACCGCTTTGTCATGCAAACACATACATGTGAGGATTTTATGAATATTGGAATTATTGGAGCCGGACACATTGGCAGCGCCCTGGCCGTACGTCTGGTCAGCCTGGGACACTCGGTTTATATCGCCAACTCGCGCGGGCCGGAAACGCTGAAAGATGTCGCGCAAAAAACTGGCGCGAAGCCGGTAACGGCGCAGGAAGCTGCCGCGCATGGCGACATTCTTGTCGTCACCATTCCGCTTAAAAATATCCCCGACCTGCCGAAGAACCTGTTCGACGGCGTTGCGGCCGACGTCCCGGTCATCGACACCAGCAATTACTATCCAATCCTGCGCGATGGCCAAATGCCGGAGCTGGAAACTGGTGATCTCACCGAGAGCGAATGGGTACAGCAGCATCTGGGCCGCCCGGTGGTGAAAGTGTTCAACAACATCTTCGCCGATCACATCGAACACAAGGGTTTGCCAAAAGGCGCTGCCGGCCGCATCGCACTGCCGGTCGCTGGCGACGATGCTGCAGCCAAGCAAAAAGTGATGGCACTGGTCGACGAATTGGGCTTTGACCCCGTGGACGACGGCAGCCTGCACGAGTCCTGGCGGCAGCAGCCAGGCACGCCATGCTACGGTGCCGACTTGTCCGCTGACAAACTGCGCGCGCTGTTTGAACAGCTGGGGTCGCAACGGTCCGAAGCGCAGCACGCCGAGTACCTTGCCAATCACGCTGAGCTGCAGCGTTCGATGGCTGCGAAGGGTACGGACTAACGTAGCAGTCCGCAGGACTTTCCTTGTTTGAGATGGGAAGAACTGCTATTTACGATGGGCGAATCAATCGTGCCATCGTAAAACCAGCCACTAGCGCGCGTATCTTCAGCAGGGCTGGGCGCGCGCTGCAACGCTGGCGATGGGAAACAAGCGATCGTAAGCAATGTTGAACAGGAAGCCGTAGACCAGATAGAACGCCACGATCGCAATATCCATCAGTAACGCGGCACCCAGGCCAATGCCCAGGTACCAGGCGATCATCGGTATCAGCATGGCGACCAGGCCCGCTTCGAACAGAACAGTGTGCATGACCCGTATCGCCATCGTCTTGTGGACGCTGCCGCGGATGCGCAGCATGGCGCGGTCGAAGCCCAGATTGAACACGAAATTCCAGAGCGTGGCGATCGTGGCAGACACAATGCCGATCACACCCATGTCCTGCACGGGCTGCCCGAACAAGGCTGCAGAGCCGGGGATAAAAATAGCCAGTGCTACGGCCTCGAAAAGAAGCGCGTGTCGAACACGATCGCGGAATGTGCGCATATAAAACTCTTGTTATTGTTAAACGGGCTGGCGACACCAGCACACGCAGATAGCGGAGCAGGGGAGGTATCTCCACGATGCCAAACCCTCCGAGCAAATTGAGCGAGCATCATCCCATAGTCTATAAATGACAACATAGACAAAAAATTAAGGCATGATGCTCCGAATATGAAACACTTGAACTGGGACGACCTGCGTTTGCTGTCATTTATTGGACAGGAAGGCACCTTGCGCGGTGCTGCCCGCAAGGCAGGCCTGAGCCCGGCCACGCTGTCGCGAAGGCTGGACCAGCTCGAAGAGGCGGTGGGGCAAAAACTGGTCGAGCGTTACCAGGGTGGCTGCATTCCGACAGCCTTCGGCACGGACATGTTCGCGCTGGCCGAACAGATGGGCGATATTGCGTTGGAAGTGGAGCACGCGCGCGCGCGCCAGAATGCGCATTCAGCCTCTGGCGTGGTACGGATCAATACCGATGAATGGTTGTCCTACTTCCTGACCACGCGCTTCCCGGCGTTCCATGACGCCTTTCCCAACGTGGAAGTGGAAATTGTCACCTCGCACCGGCCGTACAATCTGGCCCGGCGCGAGGCCGATATCGCGATTCGTCCTTACCGGCCCGAGCAGCTCGACCTCGTCACGCGCCAGGTTGGCACCCTGTCTTTCGGCCTGTATTGCAGTCAGGCTGTGGCCACGCGTCATGCGGCGGCGCTGGCCTCCCATGACTGGGCAGGCGTGCCATTTGTAGGCTTCGATGAGCCACGCGCCGAGTTCCAGTCGGATCGCTGGCTGCGCGCGCTGCCCGGCGCGTCTGCACCCTGGATGCGCTGCAGTTACGGCCTGGGCATCCTCGATGGCGTCAGTCATGGCGCCGGCCTTGGCGTCCTGGCCACCTTCCTGGCGAGCGAAGCGCACGGCCTCGTCGCTGCGATCCCGCACATCCCGGAACTGGATCAGGATATCTGGCTCTCGATGCATGGCAGTTTGCGCACGAGCGCCCGGGTCAGGGCGGTCGTGGATTTCGTGGGGTTGCTGTTCGCGCAGTATCAGGAAAGCGGGCGCTGAGGCGAGCATCCTCACTGTGGCGGCAACGTTCTAGCGCCGTAAGCGACCGCATCTTTCGATACGGCTGCAGCGGCGCTTTCCCTCTGACCGGCCGAAACAAACGTGAGATTCACATTGGTTCGACGGTCTTACTTGTCGCCGAGATCCTGCAATACCACCATTGCACTCTGCGACCCGTTCGCATACAGCACCACCAGCTTGTTGCCAGCCTGGTGAATCAGGATGTAGCGGTTCACCCGCGTCGGCACTGTTGCATTTTTGCGCGTGTGGGTGATGACCAGCTCACCGGCGGCATTGATCGACCAGACGCTGGTGTAAGTGGCGCTCGGGTACGTCGTGCTGATGACCGTATGGTCGGCCTGTGGCTGGCCCGACAGGCGGGTGCTGCCGTCTTCGAGGAGCTTGTGCACTGCCAGCGCTTCGGTGAAGACGGGTTTCGGCGCGTCTTGCAAGGCGGCGCTGAACGGCACCGTGACCTTGTCGGTCGTTGCCACCCATTGCGTCTGGCCGGTGCTGCTGTTTGTGCCCAGCAGGGCCATCTTCCAGGTGACTGCCTTGGCGACCTTGTCGGTGATGACCAGGAAGTTGTCCTGAACGCTCCAGTTGACCGTGGCGCCGCTGAGCAAAAATTTCGCTTCGGTGGCGCTGGTAAATTGCAGCGCATCGGCGGTCTGCGGGACGTTGGAGGTATTCAGGAAGGAAGTGCCGGGCGTCGAATCGCTTTCGAAAGTCGGCAAAGGATTGGCGAACACGCCGGCCAGCACGCTGCCGACTGCCGTGGTGGCGGCAGGAATGGCGAGACGCTGGTCGAGGTTGAACGCGGTCGACAGGGTGATCGGGCCATTGGTTGTGGTGAGATTGGAGCCGACTACGGCTTTGCCCGCATCGGGGCCGCTGGTATAGACGACGGTGCCGGTTTCGCCATACTTGACCGTGCTGTCATTGAGCACGCGCAGGACGACCATGCCTTCCGTGCTTTCACGGACGGCATACGGGTTGGTCACACCATTCACCTTCAAGGTGTTCGCCTCGTAGTTGTACACGGCGGTCTTTTCATATTTCATGCGCACGAGGGCGCCATCGGCGACCCAGGTGACGTTGCGGTCACCCAGGCGTCCACTCATGCGGCCGGTGCCGTCGCTGTTGTAGGTGACGGTGAAATCGCGGTACACGATGGTGCGCGCGGCCAGGCCGTCGAGGGTGAAGGTGGCGCCAGGCGTGCTGACCTGGCCTTCGACGCTGGCGCGGATGGCGGCAGCCAGCGTCGGGTTGATCACGGCGGCTGCGGCGTAGATGGCATTGACGCTGGCGTCGCTGTTGACCATGGCCAGCGTGTCGGTCACGCCGGCAGGCAGCGCCACGCCATTGTCGGCGGACAGCTTGATGGCAGTGGCCAGGCGCATGACGTCCGCAACGTCGACTTTTGGTGTGGCGTCCTTCAACTGCTGCGCGGTGGCAGGTGCCACACCGCCATTACTTTTTGTGGCCAGCGCCATGAATGCGCTGGTGATGTGCGTGACGCCGATCGCCGGCACGGCGGCCATGCTGACCTGGCCTGACGTGGCGCTCTTGGCGAGGGTAGCAGCATCGCCCACCAGGCTGGCCAGTTTGACTGTCGACTGGGTCCCGGCGCCGCTGGCGACCAGGGTGATAAAGTCGCTCGTGGTACTGGTGCGCAGCGGCAGGATGAAGTTGCCGCTGGCGTCGGTTGTGGCCGTGAAGTTGCGCGTGCCGACGGTGGCGGTCACGCTGCCATTGGCAATCGGATTGTCGCTGGCGTTGCCATTCAGTGTCATCACGGCTTCGACGGTGACGACAGCGTCGGCCTTGCCGGTCACGCCGCCATCGGCGCTGACGGTGTATGACAGTTTTTCGGTGCCGAAGAAACCGGCCGTTGGGGTATAGATAATCTTGCCGCCGCTAATCACCGCGCTGCCGTGCTCCGCGCCGGTCACCGTGCTGAGCGTCAACGCGCCGCGGCTGGCGGTGTCGTTGGCCAGCACGTCGATGGTGGCTGGCGCATTCCAGTCGACCGATTTGACATCGGCCGCAGTGATCACGATCACGGCTGGGGCAGCCTGGACCGGCGGCGTTGCCACATCGTTATTGCCACCGCCGCAGCCGGCGATCAGGGTCGAAATGGCGGCAAGCAGGCAGGCGTTGGTGCGCGTTGAATAGTTCAAAAGAGGTCCTTGGTGGAAGCGGTCGGTCCGATTAACGGCGCAGGAGAATTGACGGGCAGCCTGGTATTTTTGTTGCCGCCGTGCATCAATAGTACTGAGTTCCACAAAAAACCAATAAACAAATCGTTACGTGATATAGGGATGTTGCTCAATGGATACGTTGACAAGTTTGCATAGATGTCGATTCATTAAGGGTATCGCGTCTCAAAATCTTCCCGCCCGGACGTTACGCTCCCGAAGCCGCCTTTTTCATCGGGACTTCGGCCATGCACAGATGCACATGAAGCAAAAAGCACCAGGCCAGAATCTTATTGCGCCTGCTCCTGCTGGAACTGGTCACGTTGCATCTCGACCTCTTGCATGAACCCTTCAAATTCCGAAGAAGTCTCGATCCGCCGAACGACCTGATCGCTGGCGTCTTCGACAGTGAACGTGCCGTCTTGCTCCAGTACGGCCATGATGGCGGTGCGAACGCTGGCAAGCGACATATCGCTGCCTGTGGTAACCAACGCGGTCCACGTATCCTGGTCAATTGCGACGTTGTTTTCCAAAAAACTGAGGCTGAAATTCATGGTGGATCCGATCTGAATAAATAGTTGATAGTTTGATGAAAGTATTCCTGCGGCGGGTGGCCGATGTCCTGCGCCATGATCCGACGCTATTGTTGAAGCTGTCGAGCGATGTCCGGCACCGGCCACTGCAACAAAGCCGAGATACGCCGGACGATCCAGCGCAGTAATGGTGGCTCGCCCCATCCGAGCGCCTCGATCAGACGGTATGACTTGAGCAGTATGTCGACCGGCCGTGCCGATCGATCGGCCTCAGCCAGCACATCGGCGCACTCGCTTGCGAGGTGCACTGCGAGCTCCTCGCATACATTCCAGTCCAGGCAGCGATTCGACGGAACACCGTCTGACGCTGGTGGAAAATCGCTTGGAACCTCCGTATAACAAATCCTGACGGCGCGCTGTGAAGTCATGCTGCTTCTCTTGAATAACCGAACAGATCTCATTCTACTGTATAAAAACACAGTAGTGCTGTTCGTTAGCGGCTGGCTCAGCGTGTCGGTAGAGCTTTTTGATTCAACGAGGCCGCTGCCCTTGGAGACGCTGGTTACTGAGGCTTAGAAAAGCGGCCCGACAATGTCGGCAAAGCCATGAAATGGCACGTCGCTATGAAACGCTCTAAACGCAAGGCGCTGCCCAAAAATAACTGGGCCGCTTGATGGAAAAACTGGATCATCTGAAGACCTCAGTGCGCGCGAAAGTCGAGCATCCGTTCCATGTCATCAAGAATCTGTTCCGTCATCGGAAGACGCGCTGCCATAGCATGGCGAAGACACCGTGCAACTGATTACACTGCTTTGCTTCGCCAATCTAGTGCTGGTTGGCCGGCGATTTAGAGTTACTGAAACCTGAGTCGCGTTATGAGCGCTGAAAGGCTGAAGGAATACCGCTATATCGCATAAAAAGGGGCTGTAATGATCTTCGAAAAACGAAATTGAAACGGGACCACGACGGCGCCTCCAAAAACCTTGGAGACGCAAAATCGTCATTTGATCAGCGTTTCCTAGACCGACTCGTCAACCGATAAATGCAGCTCACTGGGGAACTCGCTTCGCAGCAATTACTTTTCCCCTTAAGGCGATTGCAAACATGACTCAAGCGCAAACGTTGGCTAGTTGCGCTAACACTGACAACCTTCTCCTTGTTGCTGTTGTGGCCCAGCCTAATCGGATGACTGACACGGCGGCCGTCCTCAATGACCGGGCTACGTGTGCGATTAGTGTCATCAAAGCACGGTTATCACGGAAAAATTTCAGCAGCCCCTAACATCTTTTTTATGAACAAAGTATTGCAGACTACAATAGCCTAAACCGGCGGAAATCGGAGCCTCCTATTCTAGGACATCTACTGTCAATGTGGATTGTTATCGGGGGATTTTGATTGGAAACTTCTCATACGTTATTGCCAATCATCTGTCAAGGAAAATTTCCGAGTAACCATTTCAATTTTCGAGGAGAGCGTGTGGGCGGAGCAAAGAGGATGATGGAGGAGGCGCAAGACCGTGGATTTTCACTTAGCACGAATACACATGTTTGTTCCACATGTATGCATCAAGACGGCCTAAAAGAATTTATCGATAAAAACTTCGGAAGTAATACGTGCAGCTACTGCAGACAAACCGGTAAAAATATTAGGGCATTAAATTTTAACAAACTTGTCGAGTACATTCTTGAATGTATTCGTACCGAATGGGGTGATCCTGCAAATGAGGGTCTTGCATACGAGACCAGAGAGGGGGGCTGGCAGGGCGAGGTTTTAGATACATACGAGATACTACAAGACTTAATTGAAATCGATAATTTAGAAATTTTAAGAGATATTGCCTCCTCGATACTCAATGGTGAGTGGTGTCAACTTGACCCGTATGGACTCCCTTACGACAGAGAACTGGTTTATGGATGGAAGAATTTTTGTTCATTCGTCATAAATCGATCACGTTACCTATTTTTGATTAGTAAAGATAATATTTATGTTGGCACTGAAGATAGTGCTTCAATAAGCCCGTCAGAAATACTTGATGCGTTGGCACGTATTGTCGAGGAAATGAAGCTTATTCGTAAAATTCCTTCTAGTCAAAAAATTATTCGGATTAGGATTTTTGATCCGGGCGAGGAAGCAACGACTGCAAAGAGCCTAGGTTCTCCACCAGCACAATTTGCAAAAATACCAAATAGGATGAGTCCTGCAGGAATTCCTATGTTCTACGGGGCATTCGAAGAAAAAACTGCTGTTCTTGAAACATACCTTCCAACAAAAAAGAAGAAGGTGGGCATTGGAGGAGTTTTCAAAGCGAACCGAGATTTGGTAGTATTGGATTTATCGGCTGGACGCTATCTTCCCAGTATTTTCGATGAAATAGATAAAAGAAAAAGAACATCTGCGAAGTTCTTAATCAATTTCATAAAAGATTTTTCTAAGCCAATTGATCGAGAGGACCGTGCTCATATCGACTATGTTCCAACACAGGTTGTAACAGAATATTTTAGACACATTTTCAAACTCGCTGACGGAAAGTCGCTTGACGGAATTATTTATCCTAGTTCAAAAAAGGGCGGTAAGAATGCGGTGGTTATTTTTGCCGATACGGAGCACTGTGTTGAAAGAGCTAGTAAGATGGCCGACGGTGCCCTTTTGTGGTTGGAGAAAACCATAGTTATTGATCTCGAAAAATATTCAAAGCGGAAAGATTAATTAAGAAATATGCGCGATGCATAAGGTATATCCCGGATATGCGACCTAGAATCCGTTTAACTGTATAAAACCAAACGGTGGCAGTGCATGATTAAGTATCGATGTAGACTTTCCTCGAAAGAAATGATAATAAGTTCGAAATGACAAAAAGTTATATGTCGAATTTGCATTAACTCTGCGTGAAGCTAAGAGCGCCCGTACAAAATGTAATATTGATTACGTTATTTTCATAAATCGTTGAAAATCGTTCATATCGTGTATATTCCCTCCAAATTGATGATCAGCATGTTAATGTGGATCTGAGAAATGCTTGGTAAGATGATTGAAAATGACGTTAGAGGTTTGGAACGGAATTTTTGGCAGGGCACGTACAAAAGTTAGTAAAATTATTAAATGTATGGGAATATTGATGTTTAAACATAATAGCTTTCCAAAGAAGTATCGCCGCGCTGTTATTTATAATTTTGGTGCAGTTTCATTGTGGATTGCTGCAGGGCTATTTTTCCCATTCGTTAATTTGAGTGAAAATCAAACTCTATATATTTTTTCGTCTATCTCGCAGGTGGTTGCGGGAATCTATGGCCTTACTCTTGCTGGTTACGTTTTTCTAAGTAATCAGCAGGACAGGCTTATTGATAAAGACGACTCTTTAATTGATATTGTGGGTCGCATCCAGGAAGATCAGCATAGCTTAGTAATGTTTATTACGATACTTTCGGTTTCCGCAATGTTCGTATCTCTATTAACTATTGGATTGAGAGAGATTGAGAATTGTTCTATTATGTTGTTCGTGTCGAACGGAGCGGTTGCTTTGTTCATTAGCGCAATTTTATGGACTGCATATTTTGTCGCGGATGTAACGCGCCCAGATAAAATTTCTGAGGAAAGCAAAGCAATGAAAGATGAAATTTCTGCTCAATTTCAGCATCAGCCGCTGACACCTGTTGCCGACGCGATAGTCGAGTCCGGCGCATCAAGACCCGTTGAAAGAGAAACCGCTTCTACCGATAACAGTAACTTGGCGGAGTTTATTAGAACCTTCAATCGTATTGATGACTTATTGGAAACCTATGCCGACATCAATCTTTCGAATTCGGCACAAGCTATAATATCAAATCCTCTCGCAATATCCCCTAACACCGGCTTCTTCAGAAAAAACAATGCGCGCTGGACTATTTCTCGCATTGTTAAAGCACTGGTGGTAGAAGGACGGATTGATAAGCTGTTTGCAAACGATTTGTCTGAGATTATAAGATATCGTAATGCTCTCGTGCATGGACAA
>JALYUM010000173.1 GCA_030853745.1 Pseudomonadota bacterium
GCGATACACGGCGTGCCGAGTTTTACAGTAAAAATGCCTTCACTGCCATCCCCTACCAAGACGTGGCACTCCGCGTGCGCGGGCCGATTTTGTATGACATGAATCACAATTTCTGCCAAGGGTGGACGGAGTCTGAACAGGCCGATGCCACCCTCAGCAGTGCGCTGTGGATGATGCCGCCGCTACTGGCGCTTCGAGCGCCACATGCCGTTGTCAAGGCAATTGTCAAAAAGCTGCAGAATGCGCCGCCTCTCGAACCTGCCAGGCGAAATCTCCAGGCAAACGACTTCGCATTGCGCGGGTGTCAACATAGTGCGCAACTGCTGCGCACGTACCCGGCGCACCAGGAAAAATCGATCAAGGAATGCTACGCCAACCTGACCAGGCTGACCCAGCACTACATTTTTATTCAGAACCAGTACGTCCAGTACGAGGACTGGGCGACTTATCTGACAGCGTGCGTGGAAAAGCTGCGCAGCGCCGGCTTCACCAAACCAATTTACGTGTTTATCGTTACCTCGACACCGGAACTCGACGGCATGGACCTGGCAACCTATGACATTGCGCGCGAACTCGGCCGCAGCGACACGATGGTGGTCGAGCATGCGGAAACCGTGGCACTGGCCAAACGGGGCAAAACCAAGATGCCGATCACGGTAGACCAACTGGAAAAGCGCGGCGTCAAGGCGCTGATGGCGTCGATGTGGAGTGGTGCGGCGAAGCCCAGGTCCAGGAACGATTATGAAGAAACCTACATCCACACGAAGGTAGCGATTGTCGACGATGCTGCCTTCACCGTGGGATCGGCCAATCTGAATGTGCGCAGCATGGCGCTGGACAGTGAATTGAATGTGCTGAGTCAGGCGATGGACGTTGCGCTGGACCTGCGGCAGAGGCTGTTCAGGCAGTGCACGAATGATGGAGGGCCGGCGCAGTTTGGGGATATGAAAGAGACATTTGGCAACTGGGAGAGCCTCATGAAAAACAACTCTGAGGCCATGCAGAACGGTTTGCCCCTCACCGGCCAAGTCGCGCGGTTTCACGTCGACAGGCAGCCTGGTGCACCGGTGATTTGACATGCGACGCCAAAGTCACCGCTGGATATTGATAGTCGTCGCCTCGTTCGCAGTTGCTAGCGGGGTGCATTTTTTCCAACAACATATGGAGTACGTCAAAATGCATACGATTCCATCCGGCTTGCGGGCGTTCGACGTTAAAGGCGCAATCCCAATATGCGGACGCTGGAAGGACACGATGCCAAAAACCCGTGACCCGGCGGCGTACAAAATTTATATCGGTGCTCGAAACCTTTGGCGCAGCAAGATTGAGTGGCAACTTACACGGCAGGAAGCACTGAGCATCTTGCGCGACGTGCACGAAGCCGCGAACCGAGGCGACTGGGGAGCACGCGCCTTGCTGGCTTATTTTTATCGGTCCGGACTTGGCCCCCTGAAATCTAATAACGTACTTGAACCTGACGGAGATAAATCGGTCGAGATCGTTCGCACGGCAGTAGCGGCTGGCCAGGCATGGGCATTCTACGATCTGGGCGTCGCGCATGAGTATGGCTATGGTGGGGCCGCGCAGGATGTGCAGATCGCCTGGGCGTATTTCCTGAAAGCGGCAGAACTTGGCAGCCCCGAGGCGCAAATGGCCCTGGCAAGTGCCTACCTCAAAGTGCAACGTCATGATGCCGAGGAGGCGATGGTCCAGTGTGCTTTTAGACAAGGGCACGGGGGCGCTGCCGACCACTTTGGAACCATTGCAGAACTTCGCAAAGACTTCGGTACTGCACTGAAGTATTTCCACATGGGAGCAAAGTATGGGAACAAATCCTCAGCAGTCGCATTGCGGCTTTTTTTCGATAGCGAAGATTGGAGTCTTCGCGATAAGAAAGACCAGGAATCACTGAAGCAAATTGCGGTTGTGCCCGACCCCATTCGAAAGCAGCGATACGACGAAATTTCAGATGCGCTCGAGCTCAACCCCGACTTGCGCCTGACGCGGCTGGACCAGGTACTGCCACTTCCCCCCGCCGAGTTACCAGCCTGGCACGGCGTCCAGGATGCCATTGCGCCGGAACCAGACGGTCCACCGACCTATTGACCCCTCGAACTTCTTTCGGAGACTGATTCGCCATGCGCTCACTTCGTCAATATGTACTCATCGCTTTTGCATTGTCCGGTGCTGGAACAGGCGCCTATTCCTACGCGCAGCATCTCAAATTGCGCGCCATTCCCGTTGGCTTGCGTGCTTTCGATGCATATGCCCCAGCGCCCGCCTGCGCAAGCGCGAGGGACACGATGCCTGCAACCCGTGATGCGGCACCATACCAACGTTACATCGACGCCCGCAAGCTGTGGCGCAGCAAGATCGGAGGGGAACTCACGCGCGAGGAAATGCTGCGTGTTTTGAACGATGTGCAAGGCGCCGCCAGCCAGGGCGATTGGGGCGCACGCGCTTTGATGGCAAATTTTTATCGATCCGGGCTTGGACCAATCAAGTCTAACCATGTCCTCGATGCCGACTTCGACAAATCGGTCGCGATCAGCCGCACGGCCGTCGCGGCAGGCCAGGCGTGGGGATTCCACGATCTGGGAGTTGCTCATAAATCCGGCTATGGCGGAGCGGTCAAGAGTGACCAGATCGCGTGGGCCTACTTCCTGAAAGCGGCGGAACTCGGCAGTCCCGATGCGCAGATGACCCTGGCTGGCGCCTATGCAACAATAAATCGTGAACACTTCGAGCAGGCGATGTTGAAATGCGCTTATTTACAGGGGCACGGTCCTGCCGCTCTCAGACTCGGCAACTACGCGCACTCACTCAAATATTTCGGTACGGCCCTGGAGTATTATCAGGCCGGAACAAAGTTTGGAAACATTTCGTCCACAGTCGAAATGAGACAATTTTTTGAGGAAAAGAATTGGCACATGCTGGCCAGGCAAGACCGGGTCGCGTTGATGGCACTTGGCGTCTTGCCCGATCCCGAGCGCGAGCAGCGATATCGCCAGATAGCCTCCGCGCTCGACATCAACCCCGATCTCCGTCTGACCATGCTTAATCTGGTAATACCTCTCCCCCCTGCAAAACTGCCACCGTGGAATGGCGTCCAGGATACGATCGAGCCGACGGCAGACATCGTCGCAGCCTATTGAATCATCGACAGGGAAAGCGAAAAATGTCTTTAAAAATCATTACGGTCGGCGACAAAACTGACCATGGCGGCACCGTCATCAGCGGCTCGCCCGATCACGACATCGGCGGTCGCGCCATCGCGCGGCTTGGCGATCAGGTGTCATGTCCGCAATCCTACCCGGGAGGCAAACCGCATGGCGTCAACAAGATCGTCACGGCTTGCCGCTCTTTCTCCGTGAATGGCGTACCCGTTGCAGTCGACGGGTGCACAACCGAGTGCGGATGCAAGCTGATTGGCAGTGCGCCGGCCTCCACAGGCTAGCCACACAACTGACCATGAAAAAAGCCGCAACATCCGCGGCTTTCGTTTTACTGCTGTTCGAACTTCTTCATCCACGCCGCCAGCTGGTGCGGGCGCAGGCCGTCGTAGTCTTCGAACGGCTGGTGGATCCACGGGTTGTGCGGCAGATCGTCGAGGTAGTAATCCGGACGATAGGCCGACGTGCCCTTGACCCAGATGACAGCGGATTTCACTTCGGTGACTTCCTTGAAGTTTTCTGTCAGGTGGGCGCTGACCTTTTGCAGGGTCACGCCGGAGTCGGCCAGGTCGTCCACCAGCAGCACGCGGCCAGCCAGCGGGCCACGGGTCATCGTCATGTATTTGGCGATGTCGAGGTCGCTCTGCTTGGTGCCGCCGTCTTCACGGTACGAACTGGTCGACAGGATCGCCAGTGGCACGTCGAAGATGCGCGAGAACACGTCGCCAGGGCGCACGCCGCCGCGCGCCAGGCACAGCACCTGGTCAAATTTCCAGCCGGATTCGTAGACCTTGAGCGCCAGGCGCTCGATCATGCGGTGATATTCGTCCCAGGAAACCCAGAGGTCCTTGTCGGTCGATGGGGGAGTCGTCATGGTCATCTCAATCTCGATTATTCAGCGGCAAACGGGTGGCGCAGGACGATGGTTTCTTCGCGGTCGGGACCGGTGGAAACCATGTCGACCGGCACGCCGACCAGTTCTTCGATGCGCTTGATGTAGGCACGTGCGGTGGCGGGCAATTCAGCCAGCGATTTCGCGCCGACAGTCGATTCTTTCCAGCCCGGCATTTCTTCGTAGATTGGCTCGCAGCGGCCGGCGTCTTCGGCGCCCACCGGGAAGATGTTGACTTCGCGGCCATCGATCTTGTAGCCAGTGCACAGGCGCAGCGTTTCCAGGCCGTCCAGCACGTCGAGTTTCGTCAGGCACATGCCCGAGACACCATTGATCTGCACCGAGCGGCGCAGCAAGGCGGCATCGAACCAGCCGCAGCGGCGGGCGCGGCCCGTCACGGTACCGAATTCATGGCCGACACGCGACAGGTGCTCGCCGACGCCAGCGTCGGTAGGCAGTTCCGACGGGAACGGGCCGGAGCCGACGCGCGTCGTGTAGGCCTTGGTGATGCCGAGGATGTAGTGCAGCATGTTCGGGCCGACGCCAGCACCGGCAGCGGCATTGCCGGCCACGCAGTTCGACGACGTGACATACGGATAGGTGCCGTGGTCGACGTCGAGCAGCGAACCCTGCGCGCCTTCGAACAGCAGTTTGCCGCCGGCATTGAATGCCGCGTACAGCGCCGACGAGACGTCGCCGACCATTGGTTTCAGGCGTGGCACGAGAGCCATCGCGTCGTCGAACGTCTTCTGATAATCGACGGCGTCGGTTTTCAGGTATTGCGTCAGGACGAAATTGTGATAGTCGAGGTTTTCACGCAGCTTTTCGCCGAACCGCTCTTCGTTCAGCATGTCGGCGATCCGGATCGCGCGGCGTGCAACTTTGTCTTCGTAGGTCGGGCCGATGCCCTTGCCGGTCGTGCCGATTTTAAAGGCGCCACGGGCTTTTTCGCGCGCGACGTCGATGGCGACGTGGTACGGCAAAATGGCCGGGCAGGCTTCCGAAATCATCAGGCGCGAGACTACTTCCACGTTGATGGCAGCCAGCTTGTCGATTTCGCGCAAAACATCCGGCACCGACACCACCACACCGTTGCCGATGTAGCACTTCACGCCATCGCGCATGATGCCCGACGGGATCAGCTGCAGCGCGGTTTTCTGGCCCTTGATGACCAGCGTATGGCCGGCATTGTGGCCGCCCTGGAAACGCACCACGCCAGCGGCGTGATCGGTCAGCCAGTCGACGATTTTACCTTTACCTTCATCGCCCCATTGGGTACCGATGACGACCACATTCTTGTTCACGCTTTTCTTTGACATCACAATCAACCCAAGTTTTTAAGAATCCAGTTGCTATTGTCGAGGACGAGCACGCGATCGCACTCGAACTCGTCCTGCTCGTTGTCATGACCCGGCATCGACTGGATCACAACTTCACCTGCTTGACGCAAGGTGGCAATTTTTTCGCGCAGTTCGGGAGCATTGCCCCACGGTGCGCGGATGGAATGTTTGCGCCCGGCAGTCGGCAGCAGCCGCGCCAGTTCGCGCAAGTCGAGCGAGAAGCCGGTGGCGGGACGGGCCCGGCCAAACGCTTCGCCGACGTGATCGTACCTGCCGCCGCGCGCTACCGCGTTCGGCAAGCCTGGCACGTACAACGCAAACATGGCGCCGCTTTCATACTGGTAGCCGCGCAGGTCGGCCAAATCGATGGCGACTTCGGCACGGCCGAGTGCCGACGCCGCCAGCGCGGCCAGTTCGGCCAGCGCGCGCGTCATGCCGGCAGACTGCGGCAACACGTCGCGGGCGCGTCCCAGCACATCGATGTCGCCATACAGCGATGGCAGGGCCATCAATGCAGCGCGGGTGGCCGGCGCGTAGTGGCGGGTCAGTTCGTCCAGCCCCGGCGTGTCTTTGGCGCGCAGCAAGCCGACCAGGGCAGCCTGGTCGCGCTGTGCCGCGGCGTCGTCTGCCAGCAAGGCGCGCAGGATGCCGACGTGCGACAAATCCAGGCGCACATGATCGAAACCAGCCAGGGCCAGCGACGCCAGCGCAAGTTCCTGGATTTCGCCATCGGCCTCGAGACCGGCGTGCCCGTAAATTTCGGCGCCAATCTGCAGCGGCTCGCGCGTGGCATGCAGGCCCGACGGGCGGGTATGCAGCACGCTGCCGGCGTAGCACAGGCGTGTGACGCTCTTCCGGTTCAGCAAATGCGCGTCGATGCGCGCCACTTGCGTCGTCATGTCGGCGCGCAGGCCAAGCAAGCGGCCGGACAGCTGGTCGACGACCTTGAAGGTGCGCAGGTCGGTGTCGCTACCCGCGCCGGCCAGCAGCGACTCGACGTACTCGAGCATCGGCGGCATCACCAGTTCGTAGCCATACAGGCGGAAGTTGTCGAGCATCAGTCGACGCAACTCCTCGATCTTGCGCGCCTCGGAGGGCAAGACGTCGGCAATATTTTCGGGCAAGAGCCAATTCGGCATGAGCAGGGACAGGTAAAAGCGGGACGATAGGTTGTGAAAGATCAGTACGGCGCGCGCAGAAAGCTGGCGCCGAATCGACGATTTTACCCGAAAACAACGAAGGAGAGGTCAGGAATACCACGACAACATTGTTGGTTGGACGTAAAAAGGGGGCCATGCGGCCCCCTTCCCCTCCATGACAGCAGCAGTGCTACTTGCCTGCGCCCGGATTTTTGAAGTATTTGAAAAACTCCGAGTTCGAATCAAGCACCATCACATCGCTCTGTTTATTGAACGTGTTGCGATACGCTTCCAGCGAACGATAGAACTTGTAAAACTCCGGGTTCTTGCCAAAGGCTTCTGCGTAAATCTGCGAAGCCTTCGCGTCGCCCTCACCCTTGATCTTCTCGGCATCGCGGAATGCCTCGGCAAGAATCACGGTGCGCTGGCGATCAGCATCGGCGCGGATTTTTTCCGACTCGGCAGCACCGGTCGAGCGCAGTTCATTGGCCACGCGGGTGCGCTCGGCCTTCATGCGTTCATACACCGAGTTCTTGATCTGATCCGTGTAGTCGACCCGTTTCAGACGCACATCCACCACCTGCACACCGAACTGGCGGGAATCGGCAGCAACCTTCGCCAACACCGCTTTCATCACCGTGTTGCGCTCGCCCGAGATCACTTCGCGCACGGTGCGCTTGGTGATTTCGTCGGCCAGCGCCGCAGTGATGACCTGCGCCAGGCGCGTCTTGGCGCGATTCTCGTCGCCGGTAAAGCTGACGTAATACAGACGTGGGTCGGTAATGCGCCATTTCACGAACGAATCGACCAAAATGTTTTTCTTTTCGGCGGTGATGAACCGATCGGCATTCGGCGTGTCCAAAGTAAGGATGCGCTTGTCGAGGTAGATCACGTTCTGGAACGGCGGCGGCAATTTGAAATGCAGGCCGGGCGTGGAAATCACTTCCTTGACTTCGCCAAGTGCAAACACCAGGGCAAAGCGGCGCTGATCGACGACAAATACCATCGACGAAATCAGCATCAGGGCGATAAAGCCCGAGACGAGCCAGTAAACAACACGATTCATTAGCGGCTCTCCCGATCACGGCCAGTGTCGCGGCCACGCGTATCGCGCGGGCGGACAGTTTCTACGGTTTGCAAGGTTTCCTGTGGTGGCGTCACGCCAGCCACCGTGGGCGCAACTTGCGTCGTGGTGGTGGTGGTCGTGGTGCCCGCACGGGCATCGCTGGCCGCGGCCTGCGCCAGCAATTTATCCAGCGGCAGATACACCATATTGTTGCCAGTTTTTGCGTCCATCAACACTTTGCTGGTGTTGCTGAAAATTTGCTGCATCGTGTCCAGATACATGCGGTCACGCGTCACTGCCGGTGCCTTCTGGTACTCGGTCACCACGGACGTGAAGCGCGACGCATTACCGGTCGCGTTTTCAACGACCATCGAACGATATGCTTCGGCATCCTGCATCAGGCGGAATGCACGACCGCGGGCAACCGGGATGACATTATTGGCGTACGCTTCGCCTTCATTCTTTGCCTTGGCGCTGTCCTGACCGGCAGAGACAGCGTCGTTGAACGCTGCTTGCACCTGCTCGGGGGGCTGCACGCCCTGCACAGTCACGTTGGTGATCAACACGCCCAGCCCGTAGCTGTCGACCATCTGCTGCATCATGCGGCTGACGTCGATGGCAACTTTTTCGCGGCCTTCGTACAGAACCGAATCCATCTTGCTGCGGCCGACCACTTCACGGATGGCCGATTCAGCCAGCTGATGCACTGCCAGTTCCTGATCACGGTTGTTGAAGGCCCACGCAATCGGGTCTTTCAACGTGTATTGCACCGTCAACTGGATGTCGATGATGTTTTCGTCATCGGTGAGCATGGTCGAATCGGGCAACTTGCTGCTCGCGTTGCCGCGGTAGCCGACTTCGGCCGTACGGACGCTCGACACATCGACCAGTTCGTGCGACTGGATCGGATACGGCCAGCGCCAGTTAAGACCGGCGCCAGTTTTTTGCGGATTCTTGCCGAACGTCGTTACTACGGCGATCTTGCCGTCCTGGACCGTAAAAGTGCCGCTCGCAAGCCACACCAGCACCACTACGGCAAGCGCTGCGCCAGCGAGCGCGCCGGCACCGCGCCCGTCGGCGCGCGGTGCGCCAGGGCCAGGTTCGTTACCGCCGTTACGCGGACCAAACAGACGGTTCAGGCGGGCGTTGAAGTCGCGCCACATCTGGTCGAGATCGGGTGGACCTTCGCCTGGGCGACGGCCTTCCTGACGCTTGGCGTCATCCTCGGGCTTGTGGCCCCAGCGCGGGTCGTTGAGCGACAGCTTGAGGCCGAGGCGTTTAAAAAGGGAAACGAGCATAGGCTAGCGTGGTTCGGCAAGGGTGGAGGTTGGGAGCGGAATAGCGGTGCCAGCTTCAGCATCGGATTCGGCCTCGTCGCCGATGCTGTCGGCATCGGCACTTTCCGGCTCATCGAACAGATGGCTTCGGCCGGGCGCATTGCGGGCTGCTTCGACGAGCGCGTCGCGCAGCAAATCTAGGCCGGCGCCGCTCTGGGCGCTGATAAAAACGCGGCTGATTTTAGCATATTCATCACGTTCGACCGCCGGCTCGAGGCCTGCTGCATCGATCTTGTTCCATACTAAAATCTGCGGAATATGGTCGGCGCCGATCTCGCGCAACACTTCATTGACCTGCTCGATCTGCTCCATGCGCACTGGCGAAGAACCGTCGACGACATGCAGCAGCAAATCGGCGTGAATGGTTTCTTCCAGCGTCGCGCGGAAGGCGGCAACCAGCTGGTGGGGAAGCTCGCGCACAAAACCGACGGTGTCAGAAATGATCACGCTGCCGACCTCTTCGCCCAGATACAGGCGGCGACTGGTGGTGTCCAGCGTGGCGAACAATTGATTTGCAACGTAGACGCCCGCCTTGGTCATGGCATTGAACAGCGTCGATTTGCCGGCATTGGTATAGCCGACCAGCGACACGGAAAACGTGCTGTTGCGACCGCGTGCACGACGCTGGGTTTCATGCTGCTTGCGCAACTTGGCCAGGCGCGCCCGCAATGCTTTGACGCGCTCGCCAATCAGGCGGCGATCGGTCTCGAGCTGAGTTTCACCGGGACCGCGCAGGCCAATACCGCCCTTTTGCCGCTCCAGGTGAGTCCAGCCGCGGATCAGGCGCGTGGCAAGATGCTGCAATTGCGCCAGCTCGACCTGCAATTTACCCTCGTGGCTTTTGGCACGCTGGGCAAAAATATCGAGAATCAGACTGGTGCGGTCGAGCACGCGGATTTGCAGGCGCTTTTCCAGATTGCGCTGCTGAGCGGGCGACAAAGCATGATTGAAAATCACGATCTCGATGCCGTTGTCCGCACAGGCCTGCCCAATTTCGTCGACCTTGCCGCTGCCGGCAAAGTAGGCGGCATCGGGACTGCTGCGCTTGGCAGTGATGGTGGTAATCGGGTTGACCCCGGCGGAGCGGGCCAGCAGGCCCAGCTCCTCGAGGCTGGCATTGAAGTCGCCGGCGCCGAGGTCGATACCGACCAGAGCGGCGCGGAGAATGTCCTTACCTTGCTCCTCAGCCATTACCCTCACTCAGCTTCGGATTCGAGGTTGAGGTTGACGGCGCGGGCTGGTACGACGGTGGAGATGGCGTGCTTGTACACCATCTGGGTAACGGTATTGCGCAGCAGGACTACGTACTGATCGAAGGACTCGATGTGTCCCTGGAGCTTGATACCGTTGACCAGGTAGATCGAAACCGGAACGTGCTCCTTGCGCAAGGCGTTCAGAAATGGGTCTTGTAACAGTTGCCCTTTGTTGCTCATAACAGCTCCGTGTATTGTTGTTGAATCGGTGGATAGATTCGAGGTGGGGCGGTTTGCCGTTTATTCAATAGTGCAATGAAGGTTTTCGCACGCAAAACATTGCGGCGCCGGCCGATCAGGGTGCGCAGATGATGCTGCTACTGTACCCTGTTTCGGCCGTACCTGTCGTCTGTTAGCCTTTCGACGGCGCGCGTGCATACGGATTCTTGCCGCCTCGAAATTCAATCCGGAGCGGCGTGCCAACCAGGTTGAACGTGTCGCGGAAATGCTTTTCCAGGAAGCGCTTGTACGGCTCACTGACAGCGTCGAGCGAGTTGCCGTGGATGACGATGATCGGCGGATTCTGGCCACCCTGGTGGGCATAGCGCATCTTCGGACGGATCGATCCCTTGCGGCGTGGCTCCTGCTTTTCCACCGCTTCGATCAGCGCGCGCGTCAGGCGCGGCGTCGACAGATCGGCCGTCGCGGCGGCGTACGCAGCATCGACCGATTTCAGCATCGGTGCGATGTTAGTCGCTTTGAGTGCCGAAATGAAGTGCGTCTGCGCGAACGACAGGAAGTCCAGTTTGCGGTCGAGGTCAATCTTGATTTCATCGCGCTCGTCGGAACGCAAGCCATCCCATTTGTTGACCGCGACGACCAGCGCACGGCCCGACTCCAGAATAAAGCCGGCAATGTGCGCGTCCTGCTCCGAAATATCCTGCTGCGCATCGAGCAGCAAAATGACGACGTTTGCTTCCGAGATCGACTGCAGCGTTTTGACGACCGAGAATTTCTCGATGGCTTCAAACACCTTGCCGCGGCGGCGGATACCGGCCGTGTCGATCAGCGTGTAGTGCTTTCCGTCGCGTTCGAACGGCACTTCGATCGAGTCGCGCGTGGTGCCCGGCATGTCGAAGGCAATCACGCGCTGCTCGCCGATAAGCGTATTCACCAGCGTCGACTTGCCCACGTTCGGGCGACCCACGATGGCAATTTTCACGCCGCGGTCCGGCTTTTCCAGTTCAGCCGGCTCGTCGGGACGCTGGGCAAATGCCAGGTCCAGCGATTCGTCGACCAGGTCGACGACACCGTCGCCGTGCGCGGCCGAGATGACGTACGGGTCGCCCATGCCGAGCTCGTAGAATTCGGCGACGACGGACGTGTACTTCATGCCCTCGGCCTTGTTCACCACGAGCATGACCTTGCGGCCCGATTTGCGCAGGAAGTCGGTGACGGTTTTATCGTGCGGCGTCAGGCCCTGGCGGCCATCGACGATGAAGATGACGATGTCCGCCTCAGCGATGGCCTGGCGCGTCTGCAGCGCCATTTCATGCATGATGCCTTCTTTCGCGACCGGCTCGAAGCCGCCCGTGTCGATGACCAGAAACGGCCGTTCGCCGATGCGGCCTTCGCCGTAATGGCGATCCCGCGTCAGGCCAGGCAAATCCGCCACCAGCGCGTCACGCGAGCGGGTCAGGCGGTTGAAAAGGGTCGATTTCCCGACATTGGGACGCCCTACGAGTGCGATTACCGGCTTCATGCTATGTGTTTTACTCGACCGCGACTGCGGTCACCGTTCCATTTTGTGTTTGAAAAATCAGGTTCGAACCCGCAATCAGCGGCGTCGAAGTCATTGCGCTGCCATCGGTGGCCATGCGCGCCAGGAATGTGCCATCTTCACGCGAGATGAAGTGGATGTAACCCTGGTAGTCGCCAACGGCAACAAAGCGGCCGTACGACAGCGGTGTCGACAAGCGGCGGTAGGACAGCTTGTCGTTCTTCCAGGCGCTGCTGCCGCCTTCGCGGTTGAACGCCGTCAAGCCGCCCTTGTCGTCTGCCGCGAACACGAAGCGCTGGTCGACCGAGACGCCCACTTCCGACGACAGATCCTTGGCCCATTTCGCGCTGCCGGTAGTGATATCGAAGCAGCCGGCACGGCCCTGGTAGGACACGGCGCAGACGTCGTTTTCGAAAACCACCGGCGTGCCGCCGATGTCGGTGACGCGCTCAAGTTCAGTGGCACCTTTCGATACGCCCACTTCGATTTCCCAGCGCGGTGCGCCATTCGCCAGAATCAGCGAGGCCACTTTGCCGGCCGGTTGCGCGACGATGACGTCCTTGTTCGCCACCACCAGACCCGGCGCCACGCGCAGAGTCAACGGCGGTGCGGTACGCTGCACGGTCCATTTTTTGTCCGCCGTGGCAACGTCATACCCGACAATGCGATTATCGATCGAACGCGCCACAACCACGCCCTGCGCCACCACCGGCGACGACAGGATTTCGCTCGACAGCTGCACGCGCCACAGCAGTTTGCCGTTCATGTCAAAGCACAGCAGCATGCCTTTTTCGCCGCCCACGACAATCACATTGCCATCGGTGCCAACGCCGGCAGTCAACCTGGTATCGGACTTGATGCGCCAGACTACCTTGCCACTCTCGGCTTCGACGCGCGCAATGGCGCCATCGGCAGCAGCGACGATGACGGTGTTGCCTGCCAGCGCAGGCGAGAACACATAGTCCTGCGCCTTGCCAATGTCGAGCTTCCAGGCAGTGCGGACCGCCATCGTGCCCTTCAGTTCCACCAGCGGTGCAGGCAGGTTCGCTTTCGATTTCGACGCGAACGGGTTCAGCGAGCTCAGGGTCGAACAACCGGTCAAGCCAGTCAAAACAGCCATCATGCCAACGCCAACGAGCTTCCGGGTCATACGCATATTTGTTACCTTTCTGAGGGAGGCTCGAACAACCTGCTGCGCGTTGCACTGGCGGTCTGCGATGCTCGCTGTACATGTGTACAGCTCCGCGTCCCAACCACCAGTGCTGCCGCTCGCAACGGTTTTACGAGGCTCCTATGATTCGTCGATTCGCTACTTATTCGTCGATCAGCTAATCAAGCTGCCGGCTTGGCTTCGACTGGCACAGTGCCGCCAATGGCTTCCAGCTTGAACGCCACCAGTTGACGGCCAGGGTCGTCCTTGTCCATCGCGGTCAAGGCCGCCAGGTACGCGGAGCGCGCTTCCACCAGCTTGTTTTGCGCGGCCAGGATGTCACCCTTGCGGTCGGCAGCTTCGCCGGAAAATTGTGGCGCAGTCACGGCGGCCACGAGCTTCAGGCTGTTGTCGTACGCTTTTTCGTCCAGCAACACGCCAGCCATGCGCAGGCGCGCGATGGTCTGGTAAGTATCATCGCCTTTGTCGATCACCCACTGCAATTGCGCTTTCGCGGTTTTCAGATCGTTGGCATCGAATGCGGTTTTAGCCGCGCCCAATGCTGCCATTTCGGCGTACGCCGTGCTGCCGTATTTGTTCTTGATATCGGTCGCGATACGCTGCGCCTTGGTATTGTCCTTGGCCTGCACCGATACCAGCAATTCGTCGTACAAGCCCGATGCTTCGGTCGACTGGGCGCGCACGTGCGCGTTCCAGTAGTTATAACCGGCGTAGGCTGCCAGTGCGGCAATGACCACCCAGGTCAACACATTGCCGTACTTGGCCCAGAAGGCTTTCAGGGAAGCGAGTTGCTCTTGTTCTTCGAGATCGTATGCCATGGATTCAGGAGTAAGTTATGAAGGAATATTAGTGGTGCGTGCAGTGCGTGTGGTCGCCATGGTCGTGGCCACCACCGCCACCGGTGATCTGATCGACCAGGTAATCGACGACATGATCGAAAGGCACGGTCGCCTGTTCAGCGCCCATTTCGCGCAGCGGCTTGACAGCAGCCGTGGCATTCACCATTTCATCGTCGCCGATAATCACGGCAAACGCTGCGCCCGAGCCATCGGCTTTCTTCATCTGGCTTTTGAAACTGCCGGCACCGCTCGAAGCCGCGCAATGTAACACAACGTCAAGACCAGCATCGCGAATCCTTTCGGCCAGCACGAAAGCCTGCATCTGCGCGGCCTCGCCCTGGTGCACCATATACACGTCGCACGTGTTCGGCGCAGCGATCTCGCCGCCGTCTTTCATCAACTCGATAATGCGCTCGATGCCCATCGCAAAACCCACCGCCGGCGTCGCTTTGCCGCCAAACATTTCGATCAAAGGATCGTAACGGCCACCGGCGCAGATGGTGCCTTGCGCGCCGAGTTTATCGGTGACCCATTCGAACACGGTGCGGTTGTAATAATCGATGCCGCGCACAAGACGCGGGTTCACCGTGTACTGCACATTGTTATGGTCGAGGATTTTCTTGACGCCTTCGAAATGCGCCAGCGATTCGCCCTCGAGGTAATCGAGCAGCTTCGGCGCGGCATTCACCAGGTCCTGCATCGCCGGATTTTTTGTATCCAGCAGGCGCAGCGGATTGGTATGCAGGCGCCGCTTGGCTTCGGCATCGAGGAGATCGATATTCACTTCAAAATACGCGATCAGGTCGGCCCGATGGCGCAGGCGCTCGGCCGTATTGCCAATCGAATTGAGTTCCAGGCGCACTTCATCGAGGCCCAGATCGTCCCACATGCGACGGCACAGCATGATCATTTCGCAATCGATGTCAGGGCCGGTAAAGCCCACTGCTTCTGCGCCGAACTGAAAGAACTGGCGATAGCGGCCGCGCTGCGGACGCTCGTGGCGGAACATCGGACCCTTGTACCACAAGCGTTTTGGACCATCGTAGACCAGGTTATGTTCAAGCACCGCGCGCACCACACTGGCCGTACCTTCGGGGCGCAGCGTCAGCAGGTCGCCATTCATCGAGTCGGTGAACGAGTACATTTCCTTTTCGACGATATCGGTGACAGCGCCGATTGCGCGCGAAAACAGGCCGGTTTCTTCGAGGATCGGCGTGACGATTTTCTGGTAGCCGTAGCTTTTTAAAATCGATTCTGCGGTGTTTTCGAACAGTTCCCACATCGGCGCATCGGCCGGGAGAATATCGTTCATGCCTTTGACGGCGAGGATTTTTTCTTGTTTGGACATTTTACTTTTCTGATACTGGGAAGGTACAAGGCGATCCTGCGTGTTGACTTAAACACCGTCACCCCGGCGAAGGCCGGGGCCATACCACGCATGGTGAGTGAAGCATTACCCCTGCACCGTCTCCCGGCTATATTTTCGCTGCACATACTCCAGCACAATCGCCTGGAACTCTTCGACAATTTTGTCACCGCGCAACGTCACGACCTTCTGGCCGTCGACAAACACCGGCGCGGCCGGCGATTCGCCGGTGCCCGGCAAACTGATGCCGATATTCGCGTGCTTCGATTCGCCCGGTCCGTTGACGATGCAGCCCATCACCGCGACATTCATCCCCTCCACGCCCGGATATGCTTTTTTCCATTCCGGCATCGACTCGCGCAGATACGTTTGAATATTGTCGGCCAGTTCCTGGAACGTGGTCGACGTGGTGCGGCCGCAACCCGGGCACGCGATGACCATCGGTGCAAACTTGCGCAGGCCCATGGTCTGCAGAATTTCCTGGCCGACGATGACTTCCTTCGTACGGTCGCCGCCCGGTTCCGGCGTCAGCGAAATACGGATGGTGTCGCCAATGCCTTCCTGCAGCAGCACCGACAACGCCGCCGTGGACGCGACAATGCCCTTGCTGCCCATGCCCGCTTCGGTCAGGCCGAGGTGCAGTGGATAGTCGCAGCGGCGCGCCAGTTCGCGGTACACGGCAATCAAATCCTGCACGCCCGACACTTTGCACGACAGGATGATCTTGTCGCGCGCAAGGCCAATTTCTTCGGCGCGCACGGCGTTTTCAATCGCCGACGTAATCAGCGCTTCGTACATGACGGCCTGCGCCGTGTAGGGCAAGGCGCGCGCGGCGTTCTGATCCATGATGCGCGCCAGCAGCGCCTGATCGAGCGAACCCCAGTTGACGCCGATGCGCACCGGCTTGTCGTACTGGATCGCCATTTCGATCATCTGGGCAAACTGGCTGTCGCGCTTGGCGCCCTGCCCCACATTGCCAGGATTGATGCGGTATTTCGCCAGCGTGCGCGCGCACTCGGGAAAGTCGCGCAGCAAGGTGTGACCGTTGTAATGGAAATCGCCGACCAGCGGCACGTCGATTTCCATGCGGTCAAGTTGCTCACGGATCAGCGGCACGGCAGCAGCCGATTCCGCGTTGTTGACGGTGATGCGCACCAGTTCGGAGCCGGCCCGCGCCAGTTCCTTGACCTGGATGGCGGTACCGATCACGTCGGCGGTATCGGTATTCGTCATCGACTGGATGACGACCGGCGCATCGCCGCCCACCCACACCTTGCGCTCACCGTTCTGGATCAGCACGCGGCGGCTGGCGCGGCGATTCTGGGCGCCGGAAAAAATTTCGTCGTTTGAAAATGTCATGGCTTATTTAAGGGCAACGCGCGAGAAAGATTTACCAGGAGTGAGCGGCAGCGCCACGGTCTCGCCGCGCAAGGTAGCCACCACTGCCGACGGCTTGCCGACGATCACGGTGAGCGGCTCGCTGACGTCGAATGTTTCCACGCTGCCGGCTTTGACCACGCGCTTGATCAACGGCTCGCCTCCACTGACCTTGCGTACCTGCAGCCACGAGTCTTCCTTGAAATTGACAACCAGCGCATTGGCACCGGATGCGGCCGGTAAAGTCGACGTGGTAGCCGGTGCGGCAACCGTCGGCGCTGCCACGCCAGCCGGCGTGACGCCGCTGACGATCGTGGCGTTGGACGATGCCACTGGCGGCACCGAAATCAGCGGCACGGCATTGTTTTGCAAGTCGATCGACGGACCGGCGACGGGTGCCGTGACGGGCGCCGTTCCCGCGGGCGTACTGACAACAACCGGCGCATGGTGCATGCCTGGCAGCGCGTCGAATTTATACGCGATGCCTGCAATGACGATCACCGCCACGGCCACCGCGCCAATGATGCCCAAAGGCAGCGCACTGCGCTTGCCGTGGCTCGGAAAGCGCACTTCCGAAAAAGACGCCGGGCGTTCGCGCCGCGGCATGCTGCCGGTGTTCGGGCCACTGGCGCCGAGGTCGATCAGGGCCACCAGCGGGATCGGATCGAGCTTCACAATTTTCGCGTAGGCACGCACAAAACCGCGTGTGACGGCGGGGCTCGGCAACGAAGCGTAGTCGCCGGCTTCGAGCGCCACTACCTGGCGCACGGCCAGTTTCAGCTGGTCGGCAACCTGCTCGACCGTCCAGCCCATCGCTTCGCGCTGTGCCGCGAGGGTCTTGCCTGGAACGCCGGTAGGGTCCGGGGTGACCGGTGTGTCTGCGCGATCTGCACTCATTTTCATCTCACTCATCAAAAGCACCGCGCTGGAGAGCCGAATATTCGGTCGATGCAGCAAAACGCCGTTGCAACTGGCCCGTCAGGCTGGCTTCAAGCGTGCGATCGCCAAGCTTGCGCGCCACCCGGATGGCCAACCACAGCGTTTCGGCCGACAGCGAATCGAGTCCCGAACTCGTTGTCAGGCGGTTAATGAAAAAACCGGCGCGCTCGTAATTGCGCCGTTCGTAAAAAGCCCGGGCCAGTCCGGCATTGGTCTGGGCCAGTTCGGGATCGTAACGCAGCGCATCCGTGAAATACCGTTCTGCTGCTGCGTAGTTTTTTGTTTTAAGGCTGCAGTTACCGGCATTCACCAGCGCCGATACCGGCGTGGTATAGGTCGGATTTTTCAGGGCGGCATCGAAGTAGTCCATTGCCTGGGCCGGCCTGGCACCGGATCCGCACAGAAAGGAACCGTAATTGTTGGACAGGTCTGCATTCCGCGGTGCCAGCTTCAGGGCACGCTGGTAGTTTTCGTCAGCCAGCGCCGTTTCGCCCATTTTTGTGTAGATCAGTGCGCGCACGCCGTACGCATCGGCGAGGTCGGGCTCGATGGCGATGGCTTGCTTGATTTCATCGAGGGCAATTTCGTACTTGGCATCCTGGTAGTAGCCGATTGCAAGCTGCATGCGGATCGCGGCGCGCTTTTCCTGGACTGTCTGGTCGGACGACGTTTTCAGTTCATGGGTGCTGGTGCAGCCGGCCAGCAGCAGTGAGGCGGCTGCGGCTGCGGCGACGACAGCCAGCACGCCCCTCACGAACGAATCTCCACGATCTTGCCGAAACTGGCGCCAAATTTTTGCTGATATTCCGCCATTTTTTCCATGCGCTGTACCACCTTGGTGCGATCCTGGACTTCGCCAGCCAGCTGGCCGCAAGCAGCATCGATATCGTCGCCGCGCGTTTTGCGCACGGTAGTGACCAGGCCGCCATCCATCAGCACCTGGGCGAAGGCCTTGATGCGCGGATTTTTTGAGCGCAACAAGCCCGATTCCGGGAAAGGATTGAAGGGAATCAGATTGAATTTGCACGATACGCCCACTACCGGATCGTTGACCAGTGCCAGCAGTTCGCGGGCGTGCTCGTCGCTGTCGTTAACGCCATCGAGCATGCAATATTCGAAGGTAATGAAGTCGCGCGGGGCAAATGCCAGGTAGCGCTTGCACGCTGCCATCAGTTCGCGCAACGGGTATTTCTTGTTCAGCGGGATCAGGCTATCGCGCAGCGTATCGTTCGATGCATGCAGCGACACCGCCAGCGCCACCGGTACTTCCTGGCTCAATTTGTCCATCATCGGCACCACGCCCGACGTCGACAGCGTCACGCGCCGGCGCGACAGGCCGTACGCGTTATCGTCGAGCATCAGCTTGAGCGCAGTGACGGTTGGCTCGAAATTCAGCAACGGCTCGCCCATGCCCATCATCACCACGTTGGTGATCTGGCGCTCGCCTTTCGGGCCGGGCTCGATGCCCTTGGTACGACGCAATTCAAATTCGGCCATCCACAGCTGGCCGATAATTTCCGCGACCGTGAGGTTGCGGTTGAAACCTTGTTTGCCGGTGGAGCAAAAGCGGCAATTGACAGCGCAGCCCGCTTGCGTGGAGATGCACAGCGTGCCGCGGTTTTCTTCCGGGATGAACACGGTTTCCACCGCATTGCCATTGCCGACGTCGACCAGCCATTTGCGGGTGCCGTCGGTCGATGTGTTATCGCTGATGATGCCAGGCGACCGGATTTCGGCGCGGGTTCGCAGCTTGTCGCGTAAGGACTTGGCCAGATCGGTCATGCTGTCGAAATCGCTGGCGCCATATTGGTGAATCCAGCGCTGCAATTGCTTGGCGCGAAACGGCTTCTCACCCAACTCGGCGCAATAGGCAACCAGTTGCGCGGGATCGAAGTCCAGCAAGTTGGTGAGAGTCGTCATATTCTGTCTTTCTGTTAAGGGCCGTTTCCGCGCGCGGGGCGCAGCAGGAAACGGCGGGGTGCTACTTGTTTGCTACCTGACTACCTGGACAATTACTTGAAGTCCGGGAAGAAGTAAGCGATTTCTTCTTTTGCTGCATCGACACCGTCCGAACCGTGGACAGCGTTAGCGTCGATCGAATCGGCGAAATCGGCGCGGATGGTGCCTTTTTCTGCTTTTTTCGGATCGGTGGCGCCCATCAGGTCACGGTGGGCCAGGACGGCGTTTTCGCCTTCCAGGGCTTGAATCATGACAGGACCGGAAACCATGAAGTCGACCAGGTCTTTGAAGAAGCCGCGCTCTTTGTGGGCAGCGTAGAAGCCTTCAGCTTGTTCGCGCGACAGTTGGGTCATGCGGGCTGCAACGATCTTCAGGCCAGCGCCTTCAAAGCGGCTGTAGATTTGACCGATGACGTTTTTTGCGACTGCGTCAGGTTTGATGATCGACAGGGTGCGTTCGATTGCCATTGTAAAAACTCCAATAAAAAGAAAGGTTTAAATCGAGAACGTAGTAACTCAATTAACCTTGGATTTTACCATACATCACCTGCCCCGCCCAGATCGCAAGGCCGATGCTTGACCGTCGTCTGTACGTCATTTTGCCGCCGTGGTATTGTGTGGCGAAGCGATTCACGCTGTTTTTCACTCATTAGCCAACAGGAGGCACCATGATCCCGAGCATGCAACAACCCTATGACCTGAGCGGTACCCAGACGCAGGCCGTCCGTCACCGCGTACTGCGCAACACTTACTGGCTGCTGGCGCTGTCCATGATCCCGACCGTGCTGGGCGCATTCATCGGCGTCACGACGCACATGCCGATGCTCACCGGCGGCATGGGCATGATTCTGTTCATGGCCATCGCGTTCGGCTTCATTTTCGCGATTGAAAAAACCAAGGATTCGGCAGTCGGCGTGGCCGTCCTGCTGGGCTTTACCTTTTTCATGGGCCTGATGCTCACGCCGCTGCTGCGCCACACCCTCGGCTACAGCAACGGTGGCAGCCTGATCATGACCGCGTTCGGCGGCACCGCCTGCGTGTTCGCCGTGATGGCCAGCATCGCCACCACCAGCAAGCGCGATTTTTCAGCCATGGGCAGCTGGCTGATGGCCGGCGTCGTGGTGCTGATCCTGGCATCGATCGCCAACATCTTCCTCGGCATGTCGGCGCTGTCGATCGTGATTTCGGTGCTGGCCATCGGTATCTTCTCGGCCTTCATCCTGTTCGATGTACAGCGCATCATCAACGGCGGCGAGACCAACTACATCCGCGCGACGCTGTCGATCTACCTGGATGTGTACAATATTTTCACCAGCCTGCTGTCGCTGCTGGGTCTGGGTGGCAGCCGGGATTAACGTTCTAGCGCGCTAAAAACGAAACCGCCTTGAGGGGCGGTTTTTTTATATCGGTACTACTTGAGTGGTATGGGTCCCCGCCTGCGCGAGGATGACGTTGGTACTGATAACGTTACGGGCGGTCGAACACCGCAATCGACTCCACGTGCGACGTGTGCGGGAACATGTTGACGACCCCGGCCTTTTTCAGCACATAACCGGCCTGGTGCACCAGGATGTCGGCATCGCGCGCGAGGGTTGACGGGCTGCAGGAGACGTAGACAATCCGGCGTGGCATCAGGTCGGGATGGCTCGCCGACAACGCCGCCAGCGCCTCGGCCAGCGCCACGGCGCCATCGCGTGGCGGGTCGATCAGCATGCGGTCGAATTTGCCGAGCGCAACCAGGTGCCCCGCCGTCACTTCAAACAGATTGCGCGTCTGAAAACTGGTGTTGGCAGACAAACCATTCGCTTTGGCATTGTCCAGCGCCCGTTCGGTCAGCGCCGGGCTGCCTTCGATACCCACCACTGCGCGCGCCTGCGTGGCCAGCGGCAACGTGAAATTGCCGAGGCCGCAGAACAGGTCGGCCACGCGCTCCTCCGGCTGCACGTCCAGCAGGCGCAGCGCTTTCGCCACCAGCACCCGGTTGATGTGGTGATTCACCTGGGTAAAATCGACCGGCTTGAACGGCATCCTGATACCGAATTCCGGCAGCGTGTAATACAACTCGGGACCGAGCGGATAGTACGGCGCCGCCGTTTCAGGACCCTTGGTCTGCAGCCACCACTGGATATTCCAGCGGTCGGCGAAGGCCTTCATCAACACGTCGTCCGCAGCTGTCAACGGCGCCATGGTGCGCGCACACAGCACCGTCAAACCCTCGCCGATGGCCACTTCGATCTGCGGCAACTGGTCGTAGATCGACAGCGCAGCAATCAATTCGCGCAGCGGCACCAGCAGCGCGGCCACGTGGTCGGGCAAAATTTCGCAGGTGACGATATCGGCCACGTAGCCCGATGCGCGCTCGTAAAAACCGACCAGCACGGTTTCTTTTTTCGACACATGGCGCACCGACAGGCGCGCGCGGTAGCGGTAATCCCAGGTCGGGCCGTACATCGGGCGCATGATATGTTCCGAACGCACCTTGCCGATGTGGGCGAGGTTGTCCTCCAGCGCGCGCTGTTTCATTGCCACCTGGGCGGTGGCATCGAGGTGCTGCATCGAGCAGCCGCCGCACACGTCGAAATGCTGGCACTTCGGCGTCACGCGCATGCTCGACGGCTGGCCGTGCATGCTGGTCATGCGGCCGGCTTCCCAATGCTTCTTTTTCTTGAAGCTGGCAAAGCTGACGCGCTCGCCGGGCAACGCGCCTTCGACAAAAATCACCTTGCCCCGGCTGCCGTCTTCATTGATCAGGTGGCCGACGCCGCGGGCGTCCATATCGAGGGTTTTGATGGTGATGAAGGGTTCGGACATGGGTTCGCAAGATGGGTGAACAGGGCCGGATCGGCCGCGCGCATCATAACAAGGAATCGCGCACCACGCCACGGGCAGCCATGGCCCGTTTGAGCTTGACCAGCGCCTCCTGCTGGATCTGGCGCACCCGTTCGCGGGTGACGCCCATTTCCTCGGCCAGGGTTTCCAGGGTGGCCGGGTCGTCGTTGTCCAGACCGAAGCGTCGCATGACGACGACGCGCTGCTTGTCCGGCAGCTTGCTCAGCCAGTCGCGCACCAGTACCGTCATTTCGTGGTGTTCGGCGCGGGTGTCGGGGCTGTCGTCGGCGTCGCCCGGCAGCATGTCCATCAGGCTCGACTGGGGATCGTTGTCGAGCGGGGCGTCGAGCGAGGTGGCGTGCTCGGACAGCGCGAGGATGTCCTGCACCTCCTCGACCGGGCGGCCGACCAGGTGGGCGATGTCTTCGGCGGTGGCGTCCTTGCCGTTGTGGTGCTGGGCTTCGAGGTGGTACTTGGCGCGCAGCACCTGGTTCAGCTCTCGCACCATGTGCACCGGCAGGCGCACCGTGCGGGCCTGGTTCATGATGGCGCGCTCGATGCTCTGGCGGATCCACCAGGTGGCGTAGGTGGAAAAGCGGAAGCCGCGCTCGGGCTCGAACTTGTCGATCGCGCGCATCAGGCCGATGTTGCCCTCCTCGATCATGTCGAGCAGGACCACGCCGCGGTTGATGTAGTGCTTGGCGATCGACACCACCAGCCGCAGGTTGTGCTCGATCATGGTCTGGCGCGCGCTGAAATCGCCGGCCTTGGCCAGGGTGGCGAAATGGACTTCCTGCGGCGCGGTGAGCAGCGGCCGGGTGCCGATCTGGTTCAGGTAGTGCTGGGTGGTGTCGGTGGACAGCTCGGCGGCGAGGACTTTTTTCAGCTCGTCGACAGTGGCCAGCACCGCGTCCGGCTG
>JALYUM010000008.1 GCA_030853745.1 Pseudomonadota bacterium
GGCTTTTTTACGTCTGCACGCGCTGGATTTATTCGCCCAGGTACGCCGCCTGCACGCGCGGATCGTTCAGCATCGCGGCAGCGTCGCCGGTCATCGTGATGGCACCCGAATCCATCACATAACCGCGGTGTGCAGCTTGCAGCGCAAGCTTGGCGTTTTGTTCCACCAGCAAGATCGTGATGCCCTGCTTCGACACATCGCGGATCACTTCAAAAATCTTTTCCACCATGATCGGCGACAGGCCCATCGACGGCTCGTCCAGCAGCAGCAATTCGGGGTGGCTCATCAGCGCGCGCGCCATCGCCAGCATCTGTTGCTCGCCGCCCGACAAGGTTCCTGCCATGGCCGTCGAGCGTTCTTTCAGGCGCGGGAATACGCTGTACCATTTTTCCACGTCGGCATCGATACCAGCCTTGTCGTTGCGCGTATAGGCGCCCATCAACAAGTTTTCGTGAATCGACATGCGCGTGAACACGCCGCGGCCTTCCGGCACCATGGCCAGCTTTTTTTCAACCAACTGGAACGAATGGGTGCTCTTTAATGGCTGGCCCATGTAGGCGATCGTGCCTTCCACCTTGCACGCCGGCAATGTGCCGGTAATGGCTTTCAGTGTCGTGGTTTTGCCCGCACCATTCGCGCCGATCAGCGTAACCAGCTCGCCGCGGTTGACGTCCAGATCGACACCCTTGACGGCCTTGATGCCGCCGTAGGCCACTTTTAGGCCCGAAATTTTCAACATGCTGTCGTTCATTGGTGCGCCGCTCCGAGGTAGGCTTCAATCACGGCCGGGTTTTTCTGTATCTCTGCCGGCAAACCTTCGGCAATCCGCTTGCCGTATTCCAGCACGGTAATCCGGTCACACAGGCCCATCATCAACTTGACATCGTGCTCGATCAACAACACCGTTTTGCCGTCTTCCTTGATTTTCACCAGCAGTTCGCGCAGCGCGAGTTTTTCGGTGGCATTCATGCCGGCCGCAGGTTCGTCGAGCGCCAGCAGCTTCGGCTCGGTGGCAAGCGCGCGGGCAATTTCCAGGCGGCGCTGGTCGCCATACGACAGGAACCTCGCAGTTCGGCTGGCAAACTGGCCGATGCCGACAAAATCGAGCAACTCCTGCGCGCGGGCACGGATCGACGCTTCTTCGATGCGCGCAGCCTTGTGACGGAAAATGGCGCCGAATACACCCTGGTGCGAGCGCACGTGGCGTCCGACCATGACATTCTCCAGCACGGTCATCTCACCAAACAGGCGGATATTCTGGAAGGTGCGGGCAATGCCGGCCTTCGCCACTTCATGCGGTGCCGATGGAGAATACGGCTTGCCCGCCAGCTCGAACGTCCCGCTGTCCGGCTGATACAGGCCAGTGATGACGTTAAAAAACGTCGTTTTCCCCGCGCCGTTTGGGCCGATCAGGCCATAAATCTGGCCCTGCTGGATCTGGATGCCAACGTCGGTCAGGGCCTGCAGGCCGCCGAATCGTTTATTCACGCCGGCAATATTGAGAATCGTCTGTTCACTCATGGTCTATTCTCTTTCAGGCCGGGAAAGTATCGCCCTTGTTGGTCTCGGCGGCCTCCGGCCGGTCTTCGTGTTTCGGCGATGGCCACAAGCCCGCAGGACGGTTGAGCATGATCAATACCAGCGCCAGACCGTACAGCAACTGGCGCAACACTTCGGATTCGATCAGCACCGTGCCGAACACCGCCATTTGCACGGGTTCCACCACGTGGCGCAGTAATTCCGGCAAGGTTGCCAGCAGTACGCCACCGAGGATGACGCCCGGAATGTGGCCGATACCGCCCAGCACGACCATCGCCAGTACGGCAATCGACTCGGTCAGCGAGAACGATTCTGGCGACACGAAGCCCTGAAACGACGCGAACATCGCGCCGGCGACGCCGCCAAACGACGCCCCCATCGTGAACGCCAGCAATTTGACATTGCGAGTATTGATGCCCATCGCTTTCGCGGCAATTTCGTCTTCGCGAATCGCCACCCAGGCGCGGCCAAGGCGCGAATGCTGGAGGCGCGACGTGACGAAGACGATCACGACCGTCAGTGCGAGGAAGAGGAAGTAATAGGCATTTACCGAGGGCATGCCATAACTGCCCAGCATGACAGTGGAATTCGAACCCTGCTCGCCTGCCAGTGACAGGCCAAAAATGCGGATCGGATCGATCAGGTTGATGCCTTGCGGACCGTTCGTAAAATTGATCGGCTCGTTCAGGTTGTTCATGAAGATACGGATGATTTCGCCAAAGCCCAGCGTGACGATGGCCAGGTAATCGCCGCGCAGTTTCAACGTCGGCGCGCCCAGCAAGGCACCGAACAAACCGGCCACCACCGCTGCCAGCGGCACAATTGCCCACACCGACAAGTGAATGCCATTCGCGACGATGTCCGGGCCCATCACGGTAATCAGGGTCTGCCCGATCGCCGGGTATTCGTTGACCACCGATTCGATCAGCGCGACAAACTGCGGCGACGCGAACAGGCCGGTGAGATAGGCGCCCACCGCGAAAAACGCAATGTAGCCAAGGTCGAGCAGGCCGGCAAAGCCGACCACGATATTCAGGCCAAGCGCCAGCATGATGTACAGCAGCGCGATGTCGATGATGCGCACCCACGAGTTGCCGAACTGGCCGGCAAAGGAAGGGAACACCAGCAGCAGCGCCATCAGGCAGACGATGCTGATCCAGGCGCGGCGCGGATCTTTTGAAACGTCGAAATTAAGCAGGGCCATGTCGGTTCCTTGGGGTCAGGCGCGGTCGGCCACGCGTTCGCCCATGATGCCGGACGGTCGCAAGGTCAGGACGATGATCAATACCACAAAGGCGAAGATATCCTGGTAGTGGCTGCCTAAAAAGCCGCCGGTAATATCGCCGATATAGCCTGCGCCGAGGCTTTCGATAATGCCCAGCAAAATGCCGCCGATCATGGCGCCATAAATATTACCGATGCCACCCAGCACCGCTGCGCAAAAGGCTTTCATGCCCGGCAGCACGCCCAGCGTAAAAGTGATCGACGCATAATTGGCACCCCACATCACGCCAGCCACGGCAGCCAGGCCGGCGCCGATGGCGAAGGTGGCGACGATGACGCGGTCGGAGTTGACGCCCATCAAACCGGCCACACGCGGGTTCTCGGCCACCGCACGCATCGCGCGGCCCATCCTGGTGCGCTCGACGAGAAACACCAGCGCAAACATCGAGACTGCGGCCAGTACCAGCAGCAAGACCTGGGTTTGAGAAATCAGCGCACCGCCAATCATGATCGGTTCGGTGGACAGCAGCGGCGGAAACGGCAGCGGGCTGCGGCCCCAGATTTTCATGGCAAACGTTTGCAGCAGGATCGATACGCCAATCGCGGTAATCAGGGGCGCCAGGCGCGGCGCATTGCGCAGGCGGCGGTAAGCGATGCGTTCGATGATGACATTTACCAGCATGCATGCGGGCACTGCTACTGCGATGGCAATGGCCAGGTCGGCGTAGCCAGGCAGACCGGGCGCCACCGATTGCAGCAGCGTGATCACGGACAGGCCGATCATCGCGCCGATCATCATCACGTCGCCGTGGGCAAAGTTAATCAGATTCAGTACACCGTAGACCATGGTGTACCCGAGGGCAATCAATGCGTACATGCTGCCAAGCACGAGGCCATTGAGGATTTGCTGGATAAAAGTATCCATTGTTTAGCTGCCTCTATTCGTTCTGTCCAACAAAAACGGCACTCCGGGAGCAATCCCGAAGTGCCGCTCTGGCCTGACGTATTCACATAACCCTGGCAGCCAGCGTGGCTGGCGCGCCCAGTGCGACCTGTTCTACTTTCCTTGCAATCCGAGCGCCCTTATCATAGCGAGGATTTCAAAAAAGTAACAATAGAAACGCAAAAAAATTGCCGGGCTGTGTGTTATTTACCAATCCTTACGCGAAGCTGCGTGGCAAGGTGCCTGCGAGCGCCGGCGTGCCATCGAGGCCCTTCGGCAGCGGAAAAGTGACGTGTTCTTCGACGCCATCGAGCACGCGCACGCTGCGCGCGCCGAGTTCCTTCAGGCGGGAAATAACCGCGTTGACGAGAATTTCCGGGGCCGATGCGCCAGCCGTCACGCCAATCCGCAACTTGCCGGCAATCCATTGCGGATCGACCTGGCTGGCGCCGTCGATCATGTAGGCGGGCGTGCCCATTTTTTCGGCCACTTCGCGCAGGCGGTTGGAGTTGGAGCTGTTCGGGCTGCCAACGACAATGACCACTTCCACCTGCGGCGCCATGAATTTCACGGCTTCCTGGCGGTTGGTGGTGGCGTAGCAGATATCGCCTTTCTTCGGCTCGATGATGTGCGGAAAACGCTCTTTCAGTGCGGTGATAATCTCGGCAGTATCGTCGACCGACAAGGTGGTTTGCGAAACATACGCCAGCGCCTCGGGATTGGCGACAACGAGCGTGGCCACATCGTCCACGGTTTCCACCAGATGCATGCCCTCCTCGGCCTGGCCCATCGTGCCTTCCACTTCCGGATGTCCGTCGTGGCCGATCATGACGATCTCGCAGCCTTGCCTGCGCATTTTTGCCACTTCCACGTGCACCTTGGTGACCAGGGGACAGGTTGCATCGAACACGGTCAAGCCACGCCCTTCTGCTTCCACGCGCACTGCTTTTGGCACGCCGTGGGCGGAAAACACCAGTGTATTGCCCGGTGGGACGTCTTCCAGGTTTTCAATAAAGATGGCGCCTTTCTGGCGCAGGTCTGCGACCACATACGCGTTGTGGACAATTTCATGACGCACATAAATTGGCGCGCCGAACTGGCGCAAGGCGCGCTCGACGATCTCGATGGCGCGGTCCACGCCGGCACAAAAACCGCGCGGCTGGGCTAACAGAATCTCGTTTTCCATTGTCTCAACGTTCATATTTGCTCCTGTCACAGCACTGAAATCAGTTTGACTTCGAATTGCAGGCTTTGCCCGGCCAGCGGGTGATTGAAGTCGAAGATGCACACTTCATCGCCCAGTTCGCGCAGCACGCCGGCAAAGCTGCCGCCTTTTGGCGCGGCGAAATCGACCAGCTCGCCCACCTGGTAGTCGGCACCGGGCACGGAATTTTCGTCCAGTGTCGCACGCGACACCGGCTGGATCAGTTCGGCCGTACGCTCACCGAACGCTTGCTCAGGTGCCAGATTAAAAATCTGGTGCGCGCCCTCTTCCATGCCTAATAAACGTTGTTCCAGGAACGGCGCGAGCTGGCCCTGGCCCAGCATCAGCGTGGCCGGGTTGCCATTGAAAGTTGTCACGATATCTTCACCGCCCTGTCTGGCGAGGCGGTAATGCAGCGTCAGGTAAGCCGATGCGGTGACGACGGGGGCGTGGATGGCGGACATGGTCGGGATAAAAGCGGGAAAGCGATATTGTAAGTCATTGCTGCCGATGGCAGCAGCGTGCACCTCTTCCGCATATCAAGCCCGGCTTATCGGCGCTCGCCATAATGCAACGTCAACCGAGGGAGACATCATGGGAATCAGTGCCTGGCCGGAACATGAACGTCCGCGCGAGCGGCTGGTACGGGAGGGTGCGCAGGCACTCAGCGACCCGGAATTGCTGGCCATCTTCCTGCGCGTGGGCGTGCGCGGAAAAAGCGCAGTGATGCTGGGCCAGGACATGCTGCATCACTTTGGCTCGCTGCAGAGCCTGCTGGCCGCCGATGTGACGTCCTTTTCAGCGGTGCATGGCCTCGGCATCGCCAAATATGCTCAGTTGCAGGCGGTGCTGGAACTGTCGCGCCGCGCTGGCGCAGAACAATTTCTCCGCACGCCGCTGTGCCACCCGGCGGCCGTCCGCGACTATCTGCGCACTACCTTTAATTGCCAGGGCCACGAATCGTTTATCGTGATCTTCCTCGACGTCAAGCATCGGCTGATCGATGCCAGTGAGATGTTCAAGGGCACGCTGACCCATACCAGCGTATATCCGCGCGAAGTCGTCAAGGCAGCGCTGCGCCGGAATGCTGCGGGCGTCATGCTGGCCCACAACCATCCCTCCGGGGACGCCGCGCCCAGCGAAGCCGATCTGCACCTGACCCGCGCGCTGAAGCAGGCACTGGCGCTGGTCGATGTGCGCGTCATCGACCATTTTATTGTCGCCGGTGCCCACATCCATTCGTTCGCCGAAAATGGCCAGCTTTAATTACTTGATGAACCACGGCATCGGCGCGTCCGGATTGATGTCTTTCGCCTTTTTGTAGGCGCGCACGACTGCCGGCCGTGCCGCGATGGCATCCAGCCAGCGCCGGACATGCGGGTATTTTTCGATGGACAACTTGAGCATGTCAAACGTTGCCGCCCACGTGAACGACGCCATGTCGGCAATCGTGTAATCCGGGCCAGCAATATACGCGTGGTTCGCCAATTGCTTGTCCAGCACGCTGTAGAGGCGATGCACTTCCTTGTCGAAACGGTCGATCGCGAACGGCACGTGCTGTGTGGCGATGCTCTGGAAAAAATGTAGCTGCCCGGCCATGGCGCCAAGGCCACCGACCTGCCAGAACAGCCACTGCGCAACTGCCGCGCGGCCACGCGGATTGACTGGCAGGAACTGGCCAGTCTTGTTGCCCAGGTAGGTCAGGATTGCGCCCGACTCGAACAGCGCCATCGGGCCGCCGTTGTCGAGCGGCGCATGGTCGACAATCGCGGGAATCTTGTTGTTCGGCGCGATGGCCAGGAACTCGGGGGTAAATTGCTGGTCTTTGGTGATGTCGACGGGAACGATGTGATACGGCAGTTCCATCTCTTCGAGGCAGATGGCAACCTTGTGGCCATTCGGGGTAGTCCAGTAGTGTAAATCGATCATGGGAGCTCCTTGTTTATCAGGAAAATTGTATAAGCGATTCCGGATCGGGGGCGCAGGATTCCAGACATCTGCAAATGTTAAATTTATTGACGATACAAAGACACACTTGTTTTTCGCAAGTGATTGATTCCGCGATGGTTTTCACGCTATACTCTCGTTTTTCCGAATTCGGAAGTTTATTTAGGAGTGCGTTATGGCACGTGTTTGCGAAGTAACTGGCAAGGGCCCGATGGTTGGTAACAACGTCTCCCACGCTAACAACAAAACGAAGCGTCGTTTCCTGCCGAACTTGCAGAACCGTCGCATCTACGTCGAATCCGAAAACCGCTGGGTCTCCCTGCGTTTGTCGAACGCCGGTCTGCGCGTCATTGACAAGGTAGGCATCGATGCCGTCCTGGTCGACATGCGCGCCCGTGGCATTAAAGTTTAATTAGGGAGCTATCATGGCAAAAACTGGCCGCGACAAAATCAAATTGGAATCGACCGCAGGTACCGGTCACTTCTACACGACTACCAAAAACAAGCGCACGATGCCTGCAAAAATGGAGATCATCAAGTTTGATCCTAAAGCACGCAAGCACGTCACGTACAAAGAAACCAAGATCAAGTAATCGATCGTCGTTTCAATAAAAAAGCCGCCAGCTTTCAAGCAGGCGGCTTTTTTTACGCTGTAACAATTAGCGGCGGCAGCTAAGACGCAGCGTTTCGTTTTCGCGCGCAACGATGCGGACCGGGTCACTGTCGCTGCAGCGATACGTGATGGACAGGCGCTTCTGGGCGCCGCGGGCCGGGTCGCCGCACAGATTGTTGTTGGCGGTAACGGCGCCATCATTGCGCTCGACCGAGTTGCGCACTGCCTGGCGCGCATCGCACATCGATCCACGCACGCCCCACTCGGCATCCTCGACGCGCACGCGATCCCAGCCCGGACGTGGGCCTGGACCGCCTTGTGCGGCGCGTTGACCGGCAGCAAAGCCTTCGTCGTAGCCGCGCCGGTATTCACCGCTTTGGGCAGATGCCGTGAGCGTGGTGGCGGACAACGCCAGTACAGCAGCAATGTGAATAAGTTTCATGTTGATCTCCGTGTAGTAAGTAATGACAGTGTGTCAGGACATCGCGCAAAAATCTGTTGGATGCGCTGTAAGAAAAGTGTCAATCTGTAAGCACAAATGAAAAACGGCTCCCGCAGGAGCCGCCTCGTTGAAGCGATGTTATTTATGCGTAGCTGCGCAGCCGCATCGAAAACTCTTCCAGCGACTTGATGCCGGATTTCTCGGCACGCACGCACCAGTCCTGCAACTGGTGCAGCAACTGTTCACGGGTGGCACTGGAACGCTCCCAGATGGCGCCCAACTCCACGCGCATATTGTGCATCGTTTCCAGCGCTTTGCTGTGCTGGAACAACTCGACCAGATGTTGCTGTTGCGGCTCCGCCAGTTTGGCCGGCTCGCGCTGCAGCAATTTGCGCGACGTTTTCAGGAATGGCTTTTGCAACTCTTCCTTGTGCTTCAGATGCTCGAACTCTTCGCGGCAGGCCAGCTTGACCGATTTGGCATACTTGGCCATGACGTCGTAACGATTGGCGATGACCGATTGCAGCGTTTCAAGGTCGACATCCATCTTGTTCTTGGCGAACTTCGGCTCGGGCGCCACCTTCTTTACCTTGGCCAATTTAAACGTTTCCAAAATACGGATATACAACCAGCCGATATCGAACTCGTACCATTTGCTCGACAGCTTGGCCGACGTGGCGTACGTGTGGTGATTGTTGTGCAACTCTTCGCCGCCAATCAAGATGCCCCACGGGAAAATGTTAGTCGCAGCATCGGCGCAATCGTAGTTGCGGTAGCCCCACCAGTGGCCGATGCCATTGATGACACCAGCAGCCATGACCGGAATCCACATCATCTGAATGGCCCAGATGGTGATGCCGATCACACCGAACAACGCAAAGTTGACGATCAGTTGCAGCACGACGCCTTGCCACGAAAAGCGCGTGTACAGGTTACGTTCAATCCAGTCGTCGGGTGTGCCATGGCCATATTTGTCCATGGTTTCCTGGTTCTTGCTCTCGGCGCGGTAGAGCTCGGCGCCTTCAAAGAACACTTTCTTGATGCCACGGGTGACCGGGCTGTGCGGATCTTCTTCGGTATCGCACTTGGCGTGGTGCTTGCGGTGAATCGCGGCCCACTCCTTGGTGACCTGGCCGGTTGTCAGCCATAGCCAGAAACGGAAAAAATGACTTGGAATGGCGTGCAGTTCCAGCGCGCGGTGCGCCTGGTGCCGATGCAGGTATATCGTGACAGCAGCGATCGTAATGTGGGTAACGACTAATGTGTAAACGACGACCTGCCAGGCGGTCAAGCCAACCAGGCCGCCATCGAGGAAGTCAAGAATGTTGCCGAACAAATCCATAGTGCTCCAAGGTGAATTGCATGTCTGCTAAGTCGCCTTACATACCAGCAAGCGACGACCCATATTTTACGCACAAGTCCTGCCACACGACAGATTCACGCACGACATTTACCCGGAATTGTTGCCGCCTTGCGCAATTCGCGACACTGCCAATGCGATATGTGCATCAAGTAATGTTGTATCGACACCAGGTCGGCCCAGCTGGATCTGTCCGGCAGCGACCAGATCGTAGATGCGACGGTTGACTTCGCCCACCACACCACCCTGCCCGTTCTGCGCGTCGGCAATCCAGAAGCCCAGGCTCAGTTCGTAACCATCGGGCGCAAAACGCGCAATCGACACCCCCGGTGCCGGTACTTCCAGCACGCGATCGATGCCCACGGGCTGCGCACTCAGCAGTTCCATGACGGCGACCAGGTCGCTGCCGTAAGCGACCGTCACCTGCGTCGATGCGCGCACCGATGGCGATGACAGCGACTGGTTCTGTACCGGGCTGGAAATGAGCATTTCATTCGGCAACACCGTTTCGACGCCATCCAGACCCTGCAGCACGGTATAACGGGAATTGATGCGGCTGACGCGGCCCGAATACTTGTCAACCGTAATCATGTCGCCGATCGACAGGCTGCGCTCGAGCAAAATGACGAAACCGGACACATAATTGCTGGCAATGCGCTGCATACCGAGACCGACGCCGACGCCCAGCGCGCCACTGAAGACGGACAGCACGGTCAGATCAAGCCCCACGGTTTGCAGGCTGAGCAGTACCGCGACAAGAATCAGCAGCGACTTGCTGATGCGCGCCAGTACCACGCGCATCGAACTGTGCATGCTCTGGATGCCCATCAGGCGCTCGTCGATTGCCGCACCAGCCCACAGCGCCAGCGTCAACAGCACGATGACAGATGCGCCAGCCTGCAGGAAAGCCGCCAGCGACACGCCATTTCTGGTTTTACCGATGGGAATAAAGTGGCTGTCGAGGAACTTGAAAATATCGTCCCAGTAACCGAGCAGATACAGCACCACGGTCAGCCAGGCCAGAAACACAAAAATGCGTTCGAACGTTTTGAACGCCGCGCCAAGCTGGCCACGGCGGCCGAACACCCGCCGCAGGATATAGAACACGATGCGGATGGCCGCCAGCGACATAAATATCGGAAACGCCACGGTCAGCATGTTGACCCGCAGGTGAAACTTGATCAGCACGACTTTCGACAGCGCCAGCAGGCCGACCACCAGCAACGGCCCCAGCACACGGCCGAAACTGTCGACGCCGATGCGGCGGATGCCGGTATCCTGCGCACGCCCTGTCAGCAAATAATGACGCACCAGACGCGCCATGCCAGCGCCGAGCAGCACCGACAATGCAATAGCCAACGCCTGCCACAACAGGGCAGGCTTGCTGAAGTCGTCAAGCAGATCGCTCAACAAGTCGGTGATTGGCATTCGCGAACTTATTCTGCGGCTGCGGCTGCGTCGGTGTCAGTCTCGGCGGCGGCGGCGGCGGCGTCGGCGTCGGTGTCGGCGTCCGTCCCGGCATCGTCATCCGTGATGCGCTTCGGCTTGGGTGCGATGGCCTTGCGTTCGAACACGGCAGCGAAGAAGCCATCGGTATGGTGAATGTGCGGCAACAGCACCAGGTAATCGCCCATTTCCAGAGGAATCTTTTGCTCGGCCATGACCTTGCTCATCGGCACAAGATCGAATTCCGGATGTGCCGTCAGGAATTTCTCGACGACATGCTGGTTTTCTTCTTCCAGCACGCTGCACGTGGCGTACACGAGGCGACCGCCACCCTTGAGCAGGCGCGCGGCGCCGTCCAGGATGCCGATCTGCTTTTCTTGCATTTCAGCAATCGCATCTTCTTTCTGACGCCATTTGACGTCAGGATTGCGGCGCAAGGTTCCCATGCCACTGCACGGCGCATCGACCAGCACGCGGTCGATCTTGCCGGCCAGACGTTTTACCTTGGCATCGCGTTCGTGCGCGATCTGCACCGGGTGCACATTCGACAAGCCACTGCGGGCCATGCGTGGCTTCAGCTTGGCCAGGCGCTTTTCCGACACATCGAATGCGTACAGGCGGCCGGTGTTGCGCATCAGTGCGCCCAGGGCCAGCGTTTTGCCGCCCGCACCGGCGCAAAAGTCGACGACCATTTCGCCGCGCTTGGCGCCGACAATTTGCGCCAGAATCTGGCTGCCCTCGTCCTGCACTTCGATGCCGCCATCCTTGAATACCGGCAGGTTTTGCAGCGCCGGCTTCTTCATTACCCGCAGGCCCAGTGGCGCGTACGGCGTCGGCTCGGCAGCAACCGGTGCTTCCAGCAGACGCGCCACGACTTCTTCGCGGGTGTTCTTGATGGAATTGACGCGCAGATCCAGAGGAGCCGGCTGGTTCAGTGCGTGCGCCAGCGCAAGCGTTTCTTCCTGACCGTATTGCGCGACAAACTTGTCGAACAACCATTTAGGGAGGTTCGAGCGCATCTGCACCGGCATCAGGGTGCGGTCGATTTCGTTGATGCGGTTCAGGAACGCAGTTTCATCGTCAGTGAGGCCACCCAGTGAATCGACGCCCATGGCTTCCGACAAACCCATGATGGTCAGGCGCCGCATGGTTGGGCTGGAACCGGCTTCGGCGAAATCGGTGAAGAACGATTTGTTGCGCAGCACGGCATAGATGCCTTCGGCGACAGCACCACGTTCGCGCGAACCCAGGCGCGGGTGGTCTTTGAAGTAGCGCGACAGGGTGGTATCGGCAGGCGCGGTGAAACGCAAAATCTCGCGCAATACTTCTTCAGTATTGGCGAGTATCGCTGGTGGCAATCTCATGGAATTCCTAAGTGGTAATGATTAAATACTGATGTTAAGTACCAGATGCTTTACATACTGGATATTCTAAATACTGGACGCTTCGGCAATCCGGACATCGCCCGCTGCAATGGTCAGCCGGTCTTCGACAAACAGTCGGATGGCCTGTGGATACAATTTGTGTTCTTCGGACAGCAGGCGCGTGGCCAGCAGGTCAGGTGTGTCGCCCGGCAACACGGGAATGCGCGCCTGCGCCACTACCGGACCGTGATCGAGCTCGGCCGTGACAAAATGAACCGTGGCGCCATGTTCGGTGTGCCCGGCAGCCAGGGCCGCTTCATGCGTGTGCAGGCCGGGAAACAGCGGGAGAAGCGACGGATGAATGTTGAGCATGCGTCCGGCATAATGCGCGACAAACGGCGCCGTCAAAATGCGCATGAAGCCGGCCAGCACGACCAGATCGGGCGCAAATTTATCGATAGTCTGTTGCAAAGCTGCATCAAATGCTTCGCGGGTAGCAAATTCTTTATTGGCGACAACTGCGGTCGGGATGCCGCGGCTGGCTGCAAATGCCAGGCCGCCGGCGTCAGGCTTGTTGCTGATTACCGCGGCAATCCGCGCCGGCCATTGCTCGCTTTCCGCTGCGCGCACGACTGCTTCCATATTGCTGCCGCGCCCGGAAATGAGGATAACGATGTTTTTCATGGCCGCCATTGTACCTTGGCGGTTCACTCGAACGAATAAAACACCCTGAAGGGCACCTTTTTGTCGCCCCAAAAATCCGCGGCATCGCGAAACACATCGAGCAGGGTTTCGCGCGCTTCCTTGTCGAACTTCTGGGTATTCGGCAGCTGTTCAATCACCACAATAAAGCCCGGCTGAATGCCCGCTGTGGCAATCGTGTCAGTCAGGCAGTTGCGCAGTGCATCGAAATTTTTGCTGCACGGTTTGGGAAAGTAAAAATTTTCGCCAATGCGCGCGCACACCTGCTGCTTGGTCAAGGTATCGGCACAGTGGGCGTACAAGAAATGCTGGCCCAGGCGGACTGCTTCCTCCTGCAATTCCACGACACGGAATGCACGGATGGATTGCACAAGATTGGGCGGCACTCTCATCAACAAACTCATTTTTCCCTCAAAGTGGTCCTGCAAACGACCAGGCCGATTAATTTCCCATCGCCAATAGATCAAACATTTCTGTTAGCGTAACGTTTTGTGGTTGTTGAATCAACCCGAATGTGATCCGTAGCGCAATATTCACCCAAATTGCACCAATTTGGTAGTGTTCGGGGCATCTTCATGCAATGGCAGAAGCGGTGGCGCCCCTGTTACACTTTGTTGCCATGTAGATTACCAGCCCCGCAAGAGCGGCTTTAAGATAGCAACGTGCGGTAAAACAAATGGGTCGACCGACCTGACTGATGAGGATTGACATGAACGTTTCTACCAAATTGATTATTTCCGCGCTGGGCGTCTGCGCGTTGCCGCTGGCGCAAGCCGCTGAGTTTGAAGATTTCGGCAAGGTCGTTCGCGTACAACCGCGCATCGAACAGGTTCGCGTACCGCGCCAGGAATGCCGCACGGATTACGTGCAGGCGCCGGTCCAGCAACGCAGCGGTGGTGGTGGCGGAGGCGCCATTATCGGTGGACTGGTCGGCGGCTTGCTCGGAAATCAGGTGGGTAGCGGCAACGGCCGTTCGGTCGCGACTGCAGCAGGCGCCATCGCTGGCGCCATGGTCGGCAACAACACTGAAGCGAACAGCTACAGCAATCAGCCGCAGCAGGTGCAAGAGCAGGCCGTTCAGCGCTGCCGCAATGTCGATGCGTATGAAGAACGTACCAACGGCTACGATGTGACGTATGAATACCGCGGCCGCAACTACACCGAAGTCATGCGCCGCGATCCAGGCCAGCGCATTCGCCTGCGCGTCTCGGCGACGCCTGCCGACAATTGATTTTTATAGCGTAACGAACGAAAGCGGCCACTGCAGACTGGCCGCTTTTTTTATTCCTGCAGCAACCCCATCGTGCGCAAGGCCTCCTTGCCCACGGCGACGCGCTGGTCTTCCGCATTGGCAGGCATATCGAGGTTCAGCGCGAAGCTGTATAACTTACCGTCCTTGTTGATCCAGCCCACCCACCAGCCAAGATCGATGTTTTCGACGGGACCGCTGCCCCATCCGGTCTTGGCGTGCAGATCGGCATTGCCCGGTTGGCGGGTGATATCGCGCACGGCTGCCATCGCCTGTTTTGGGAACGGCAATTGATCCTGCGCCAGTTGTTCCAGAAAAGCGGTTTGCTCGAGGGCACTGATTTTGAGCGGCCCCTTGAGCCAGAAGGTGTCGACCGTGGCGCCGATATCTCTATTGCCGTAGTTCAGCCGCTCGACATTCGCGCGCATGGCAGGCACCCCAATGCGACGCGCCATGCCTTGGTACACGGACACGTTGGAAATTTTAATGGCATCGCGCAGCGACATATCGTGCGCCCATTCAGGGCGGCTGGTCTTGCCACCGCCATACGGCAGAATGGTATCGACACTGGCAACGGTTCCCGTCGCGAGGCCGATCAGCGTGTTCGGGATTTTAAACGTCGACGCCGGAATGAAGCGCGTTTCGGCACGCTGGCGATCGTGCACCGTGTAACTATCTGCGCTAACATCGTGGAGCAGAAAGGTACCCTGCACACCGCGCTTGCTGAACAACTGATCGAGCTGCGCGCTTTCTTTCCACTGTGCGGACTGCGTGCCCTCTTCCTCCAGCAGTTTTGTCAGCCGGGCCGCGCCATTTGCCGCATAGGTGCGGCAGGCGTTCCGGTCGATGAAACCGGCATGCCCTGCGCGCTCAGCTTTCGCCTTGCGTTCCCACAAATCGCTGGCCTCCGGGTGCGCAGAAATCAGGATGTCGCAAGGCAGTGCCGCCACGGTCGCGATTGAGCGCTCGAGGTCGGCGCGAGCCTGTGGATAGGTGGTGTTGGCGCGATACTGGAACGGCTTGCTGGTATAGGCTGCCAGGCTGTCGGCATACACCATATTGACCGGTACGCCCGCCTCGGTCGATTGCCAGGTCCAGCTGATACCGCCCGGTGCATGGCCGGGTGTGAAATGGGCGGTCAGACGCAGCGGCCCCACGGTGACGACGGTGCCGTCGCGGATTTCATTCACGCCGACGACGGGCGTCATGTGCGGCGTGTCCCCGGACAGTTGCGGATCCTGTTTGCTTTGCAGCCCCGTGCGCAGGACTGCCGCGCCTGCCGGGCTGGACAATACAGTGGCGCCGGACAGCCGCTGCAATTGCGCAATACCGCCCGCATGATCGTGATGCTCGTGCGAATTGACAATGGTTTTGATGTCCTCGACCCTGAAGCCCAGCTGGCGGATGTGGCGCACAATCTGCGCCGGCGATTCCGCGCTGCCGCCGTCGATGAGGATATGTCCCGCCTTCGATGTGATCAGCACCGAACTGAGCCCGTGGGTGCCGACATAATATGTATTGCCGTAGAGCGCAAACGGTTCTTGCGGCGCGTTCCAGTCGGCGCCGGCGGCTGGCAAGGCGCACGCCGCGAACACACTGGAAACAAGTAATCGGTGCAGCAATGTCATGGTGATCTCCTGATGAATGTATTTTGTGAACAAAATCTTGCAATGCGACTTTCGCCACTATTCTGCGACACATGTCACAAGGCTGTCAACCCGGTGGCGGTTCTCCTTGCGCTGCGGGAACACCTCCATCGATAATAGGACCACTGAATCAGGTCTCCCCATGCTCATCAAACGTAAATCCATCGAACAAGTCGAATCCTCGCGCCGTCCGGCACGCAAGCCCAAGTTTGCCCCCGTCACCCTCTCCGAAATGGACGGTGTGCGTTACCTGCACTTCGGCACCGAGTGGGTGCAAGGCGCGATGCGCCTGCGCAAACCGGACTGGCCGGAACTTGAGTACGCGCAGCAGATGATGGCGTGGATGCTGTACATCGACGCGCCCACAGCCATTGCCCAGCTGGGCCTTGGCACCGCCGCGCTGACCAAATTTTGCTACCGCCAGTTTCCCGACGCAATTGTCACGGCCGTCGAACTGAACGCCTCGGTGATCGCCATTTGTGAAAGCATGTTCAAAATGCCGGCCCCCGACGCGCGCCTGTCGGTGCTGGAGATGGACGCCATGGATTTTGTCAACGATCCGGCCAACCTCGACACCTTCGACGTGCTCCAGTGCGATTTGTACGACGCCACCGCGCGCGGCCCGGTGCTCGACACGCCAGAGTTCTACCAGGCCTGCAACGCGTGTCTGACCGAACAGGGCATCATGACGGTCAACCTGTTTGGCGATCACCCCAGCTACAACAAGAATCTGAAGGCGATGAAATTTGCGTTCGACGATGTGATCTGCCTGCCCGAAGTCCACGATGGCAATGTTGTCGCACTTTGTTTTAAAACCAGGCGCAAGATCGACGACGTTGCCCTGGCCCAACGCGCGGCCGACATTGTCGCCAGCACCAAATTGCCGGCCAAATCATGGCTCAAGGGCATGCAGGCCGGCCGCTAGGCCCGTGTCGACATGAACTGCCAGACGGAGTGAACCTTGAACGACAACGCCAACCCAGCCGTCCCGCTTCCCGTCACCGCAGCCGCCGCCGCCGCGCCCGTCAGGCCAGTCATGCCCAAGGCACTCGACCTGCAAATGATTTTCTCGTGGCTGCTGGCTGACGGCATTGTCGACAAGGTGGGTGTCAAAGCCCATTTCGCCCAGGCCCAGGGCATTCTCAAGAACGCCGCCGGCACCATGCATCCACTGGTGGCGGTGGCGCAATGCAAACTGGTGTCGTGCCAGCCGCTGCACCGCATGATGACGCTCGACCTGCTGACCGAATGGCTGGCCACGAAAGTCGGCCTGCCGTTTGCGCGCATCGATCCGTTGCGGATCGATTTCACCAAAGTGGCGGACGTGATGTCAGCCAGCTACGCGGCAAAATTTCACATCCTGCCGCTGGAACTGACCAGCGACGCGCTGGTCGTGGCCACCGCCGACCCGTTCCAGACGGATTGGGAACCCGAAATTGCCAAGGTGTCGCGCCGCAAAATTTCCCTGGTCATCGCCAACCCGCTCGACATCGCGCAATACACCGCACAATTCTTCACGCTGGCCAAGTCGATTCGCGACGCCAACAAATCGAATACGCAAGACCTGGCGCTGCGCAGCAATTTCGAGCAGCTGGTCGAAATGGGCAAGGCGAATAAACAGTTCGATGCAAACGATCAGCACATCGTCAACATCGTCGACTGGCTGTGGGGCTATGCCTTCGAGCAGCGCGCCTCCGATATTCACCTGGAACCAAAACGCGATGTTGCGGTCATCCGCTTCCGCATCGATGGGGTGCTGCACCAGGTGTATCAGGTTCCCGCCGCGGTAATGATCGCGATGACTGCGCGCATCAAACTGCTGGGTCGCATGGATGTCATTGAAAAGCGCCGTCCGCAGGATGGCCGCATCAAGACGCGCACGCAAGGCGGCCAGGAAGTCGAGCTGCGCCTGTCGACGTTGCCGACAGCGTTTGGCGAAAAACTGGTGATGCGGATTTTCGACCCGGAAGTGGTCGTCAAGACGTTGCCGGAGCTGGGCTTTCCTCCTGACGATGCGCAGCGCTGGGATGCGCTGACGAAGCGTCCACACGGCATCATTCTGGTGACCGGCCCGACCGGTTCCGGCAAAACCACGACGCTGTACACGACATTGAAGGCGCTGGCTACCAGCGAAGTCAATGTGTGCACGGTGGAAGACCCCATCGAGATGGTAGAAGCTGCGTTCAATCAGATGCAGGTGCAGCCTGGCATCGACCTGTCGTTCTCGGACGGCGTCAAAGCGCTGATGCGACAAGATCCCGACATCATCATGGTCGGCGAGATCCGCGACCTGGGCACTGCCGAAATGGCCATCCAGGCTGCCCTCACCGGCCACCTGGTGTTGTCCACGCTACACACCAATGACGCTCCGGCTGCCGTGATGCGCCTGCTCGAACTGGGTGTGCCGTACTACCTGCTGGAAGCGACATTGATCGGCATCATGGCCCAGCGCTTGGTGCGCACGCTGTGTGCTACTTGCAAGTCGCCGGACGGGACGCTGAACGATGACGTGTGGCAAAGCATCGGCGGCACCTGGAACATTCCGAAGCCTGCGGTCATCTATCGTCCGATCGGTTGCCCCGAGTGTCGCCAGACTGGTTACCGCGGCCGCACCGGTATCTACGAACTGCTCACCATCACCGAGGCGTTTTCGCAGCTGGTCGGCAAGGAGACCGATCTGCACGCGCTGCGCCGCCAGAGTGTGCTGGACGGCATGAAGCCGCTGCGTATTGCCGGCGCGTTGAAGATCGTCGAAGGCGTGACAACCGCCGAAGAAGTGCTGAAGGTCACTGCCGCCCTGGTTTAAATTTTCCCGATGCAACTTGGCACTAGCGCAACGGGGAATCGTGCGCTATAATCTTGCCTCTTTCGGGGTCGTTAGCTCAGCTGGTAGAGCAGCGGACTTTTAATCCGTTGGTCGCAGGTTCGAATCCCGCACGGCCTACCACGAATTCCGCAGTAGAAGAAAAGCCCACCTCCTTACAGTCGTGGGCTTTTTTTCGTTCATGTGCCTTTCAAACCCTATTCAATAGCATGTCAGTTAAGCACGAAACTGCCACTACGCCATTCTGTTAGAGCTCCAGCGGACAGCGATCAAGCGCTTATAAACGCTTCAACTTCGGATGTGTGTAGCAAATTCCCAACAAGGTTAACTAAAAAATCTTAAGAAATCTTGCTTTACGGGTATTATCTAGCAATATCAAAAAAACAATTCACCTAGATCAAATGATTGAAAAATCTGTAATCTTTGAGGTTAAGAATGTACGACCAATCTATAAATCAAATTTCGTTGAGTAAGACGCTAAGACGCAGTGACTTTCATATCGTATTCGACTTGAGGGACGAAAGTAAAAGAGAGCAGATTCTTTTTCAAAGTGTTGCAACTGCGTCGACCGGTGCTTGGAGTCTATCTCCCCTCAAGATATCACAGCTTAGGGGGAAAAATGTTTACTCATTACCTAAATTCTCTGACGAGTTACTAGTCAGGAAAATCAATAACAATATACGTTACTTCAGAAGACTTCGAAATCCAGCTAGAACTTCTATTGTCACCAATCTTGCAAGAGTTACTGCGGAAGCAGTACCTTACAAACTTTATCGGCTAGACGTAAAAAGTTTCTTCGAGTCATTTTCTGTTTCGCATGTGCTAACAACAATAGATAATATAGAAGCACTAAGTCTGTCAACCAAACGCCTACTTCGTGATTTATTTAAGCATTTTTCAGATTCTGGGGGCACTGGCATTCCTCGTGGATTGGCTATTAGCTCAACCCTCTCAGAACTAATGATGCACGACTTTGACTTAGTTATAAAAAATAAAAAAAATGTGTTTTTTTATGCTAGGTATGTTGACGACATCATACTTGTTACAAGTGGACAAGAGGTAGAGACTGATTTCATCAAGGAAATCGAAAAGCTGCTACCTGATGGATTGAAATTAAGTAAAAAGAAGCAAGAAATCACTACTGTATCTAAAACCACAAAAACATCCTCATGCGTTTTTCATTTCGAATATTTAGGATATAAATTCAAAGTTACCGATCCAAAAGCGTTAAAAACTTTTAGGCATGTCGAACTTGGTATCGCAACTAATAAAATAAAAAAAATTAAGACAAAAATTGTATTAGCAATGAATGATTTTTGCGGAACCCATGACATTTCTTTATTTAGAATGCGACTACAATTTCTCTGTGGAAATTTTTCCTTAAATGATCGGGATTTATCCAGAAATAGACTTGCAGGAATATATTACAATTACCATCTAATCCACAATAAATCGGAAGATTCCGGACTAGTTGAACTGGATAAATTTTTAAAAAAAACTATGTTCAGCAACTATGGAAGAGTATTTTCTTCTTTTCATGATAAAACCACAACTTCTCAGCGTCGCGAGTTGACAAAACTTTCCTTTCAAGCTGGATTTGAAAGTAAATCGTTTTTACATTATTCTAAATCTAAATTAGTATTAATTCAAAAATGTTGGAAATATGTCTAAATCAAAATCAATTGCGGTCGATAAAGATGATTATCTGAGAGTATTAATCACTGAGACGATCCCATTTGAAACTCCAGTGATTTTTTCAAACGATGGATTTTATCTGCGGAGCAAGGAATCCAGAGCTACAACCAATCCTGTATATAAACTACTTTTTGAACGTTTAGTAGAAGGGTCAGGGAAAAAATCCACAAACTATACGATACCTTATGTATACAAGATTAGGAAAACGGAGCTCGAATATCGACGGTTGTCGCTATTGCATCCTATAACTCAATGGCGGATGATGAAGTTTTATCAACGCTATGAAAAGTTAATAACGTATTTTTCTGAAAATAGCTCAATATCGTTGCGAGCTCCCCATCGAGTTGCCGGTAGTTTTTTTCAGAAAACGTCTTCGTTAAACGTCAACCAATATAAGCATGGAGGCGTCCAAGATACAGTCGGCGAACTAATTAATAAACATTCTTCCTCATTTTTTTCATATAGTGGTTATGACCGACTGTATAAATTTTTTGACTCAAACGATTTTATAAAACTAGAAAAAAGATGGCCGAGCCTCTGGTCTTTGGACGTAACTAAATGTTTCGATAGCATTTATACACATTCCATTACTTGGGCTACAAAGGAAAAGGATTTCATTAAGAAACATATCTCATCCGGCGTATATGCGACTTTCGGGAACGATTTTGATGAGCTGATGCAAAAATCAAATTACAACGAAACCAATGGGATAGTAATCGGCCCAGAAATTAGTCGCATTTTCGCAGAAATAATTTTTCAAAAAATAGATTCACGCGTTATCGAGCATGCAACAGAAAATAAAATAAACTTATTAGAGCATTTTGAAGTGCGTCGCTACGTGGACGACATATACA
>JALYUM010000029.1 GCA_030853745.1 Pseudomonadota bacterium
CGGCCGTTGACGGATGCGCCTGTTTTCACGGCAACCAGCGTCTTGGCCAGCAAGACACCTTCAAAGTGGGCGGTGGTGCCGATGGACACCGCGCCGGCCGACTGCCAGAAAACATTCTTTGCAAGGGCACCGCCGGTGAGTGTGACACGGGTTGCGCTGGCCTGGTGGATGCCCCCGGCGACCTGGAAAATCCAGACATCGTTCGGACCGCCCGCCAACGTGACATCGGTCGAGATCTTGACATCGGTGCCCCATTTGTACAGGCCCGGCACCAATGTCCGGCCACCAATTTCACCCGAACCGAGTTCCGTGAAGTCGGGACGAACCCGGCCCGCTGCGTCGGTGTAGGCCGTTTCCATATCGCTTACCGCCGACGTCAGCAAGGTGGCGGCCGTCACGCTGCACGGCAGCGGACCGGCGGCGTCAGCTGTGTAGAGAATGCCGGCCGCTATTTCGCCACAACTCAGTCCGATTGCTGCGCCGGTAATCGGACTGGCACCGACGTCGCCCACAATCACTGACGCGTACACGTAGGTGATCCCGGTTTTGCCCAGGAGCGCAAACGTCCCCGCCGACCCCAGCTTGACCGGTGTCTGCACATGCGCTGACGTCGCCGCGCTCGCGCCACCCGGCGCTGCCAGAAGGGCGCTCAGGATCGTCGCCAACATCAGGGCGTGTGGCTTGGTCTGGAATCGGTTCATGGTGGATCCTTTGTATTTTTGTTGCGCCTCCAGCGCCTGGTTTTTCAGACAGACTGGACTCGCCGACGCTGAGGTCGTTTGCACTGCACTCCGTTTATACCGTTCCGCACGGAAATTGTTGTGTGTGTTGGCGCACATAGTTACAAGACTTACAAATGAGGGGGCGAACACGCCGGTTTGCCCCATATCCGTCGCAAGTTCTTCAATGTGAATGCCGTTAGAGGCGCACCGTCGCCGAACAAGCCCTTCAGCGCATCGCCAAACTGCACGCGATCAACCGGCACTGCCAGCACTGGCCGAGCTGCATAGCTGGCTTCTGGCAAACCAGTGTACCGTCGCGGCCGGCAGCGGCACGGCCAAGGCGATCGGCCATGCGCTCAAGCGCTGGCCGGCATTGCAGCGTTACGCCACATCGGGCAGCCTGCGGATCGACAACAGCCCGGTCAACCGTCCGGGCCTGGCGGCGCTCCGGCTAATCTCCGCGAGAAGGATTGCGGCTAGGGATACACGACCATCAGCCGGTTGACGTATTTTAGCAACGCCGAAGTACCGGTGTACTGCACTGGCTGATAGTCAAACAGCAGACAGGGCAACAAGGAATATTGGACCCCGAGCATCAACCTCGGATGCTTGCGCGGGATGGCGCCTTTGTGTAAGCCGCGCGTGTCGATGGCGAACGTGGTACCTGCCTCGCCTAGCATCGTGACATGTTCGCCGCGGACTTCATTGTCGGCATGCACCCTTAGCCGCATGGGAATGCGATCCAGATGAGTACGTGCCGCAAACGTATGCGGCCCGGAATCAACATCCACATCGGTCAGGTAAACCATCAACTTGATGCTGCCCAGTTCGCAATCGCGGTGAAAACTTTGCACTTCGTCTGGAGTGGCCGGACTCGGAAACGTCCAACGCAGGCTGAGGCCGGTAATCACCGGCGTAAAGCCAAGATAGTCAACGACCATGCCCAAGATGGCCGGGTGATTAGCGAACTCCATCACATGCGGACAATTGACAACGTTGGCCAGTGCGTAGTCGCCGATCTTGCACGCCCTCGGGATGGCATCCAGCATGAAACTGCCTCCAGAACCCCTGCTGTCGACGAGAATGCACGTGGCCAGATACGCGTGCATTTCAAGACATTGCTCTTCCGAGAGCGCATGTTCCATCTTGATGTACCCGTGCTGCCGAAAAAATGGAGCAGATGCGCCTGGAGGCACATTTACGTACACGGAGCGGCCATAACGACGCCGCAAGCCGAATAACAATACGTAGTTGGCGAGTCGCCTGATCCAGGGACTGGTAATAAAACGCTGGCAATAATAGAGCGCCAGACCGATCAAATCTGACTTGGACGCGGTAGCGGTCGTGATGTATCGCTGCACAATGATTCTTTCGTTGTGTATTGACGGCACAGATAAGGCTAACACATCAAAATTCGGAGTGACCGAAAGGAGAGAAATTTATTACCGATCGTCGGCTTTAGCTTGCCCCCGCTGCGGATTTGCGAGCAAACGCGTCCCTACCCAATTAAATGTGACATCGGTGAAGGCATGCGGTGGATGGTCGGCGGGTGGGTGGTCGGTTCTCGGCTGACCTGACGTGGCTGGCTCAGGAAGAGTTGAGCGTCCTGGCCGGTGTCGGCAAATACAGCCGCTCGGTCAACGTCTGCAGCAGATGTTTGAGTGGGCAGGCACTTGGCAGATGAAGCACGATCTTGTTTCTAAGCTGCCTGACCTGCACGGCGATTTTAAATAATTTAGCGATCACCGTCGATGGCTGGGCCTGGGAAAGTGCGGTGTGCTGCAGCGTTTCGGTACGTAGTTGCTGGTGCAGGATGTAGGCCGCCGCGTGCAGCAACAGGCGAGAAAACTAGTGCAGGAAGTGCGGTTCAAGGCGAGGTCATCCTTGAGATGTTTGATGTAGTTTTCGGCCTGGCCGCGCGCACAATAAATGTCTTCGTACAGCGTGCCGGCATCGAGTCCCGGCAGTGACGTCACGATGAAGCGCGTGTTCTCGCCAAGCGCCATGACCTCGGCCTTGAGCAGCACGCGCCAGGCTTTTGGCCACGAGCGCGCCTTGTAAATAAATTCATCAAACAGGCGCACTGCATTCGGCGCCACGTCCTGCGCTTGTGCAGCGCCCCAGCAGTCGATGGCGCGCAGCCTGTTCGGCTCGGCCAGTGTCCGGGGCAAATGGTGCTAACCCTGCAGCGATCAAGTCAGTATTAACGAACACCGGGCAGGCGCCCTCTCGCGGCAGAAACTCGCGTGCAAAGGTGGTTTTTCCTGCGCCATTGGGTCCGGCGATGATAATGATGCGGGGCCTGTCTTCTTCCATGCCAGCACTCTATCGCAGTTCCATCGACTGCACGCAAATCACGACCTGGCAGAGGCGCGGCTATCCCCATGCCACAAACAAAAAAGCCACCCGAAGGTGGCTGTTTATTTGTTCTTGGTGGCCCGGGGCGGAATTGAACCACCGACACAAGGATTTTCAATCCTCGCAAATACGCGAAATTTGGCATTGATGTGCATTCCCTTTGATTGATTATTTAAATAGAATCAAATACATAGATAAAATGACACATTGCTTTGTGTTGATGCCAGTTGCTTGATATACTCCTAATCAGCTTACATGGCGGTTACATGGATTGAATCGATCGGATTTCGGGTGCCCAAAGTAAAACTAACAGCAGGCCGGATTGCTGATTTCAAATGCGAGGTGGGAAAGTCGCAGTCGTTCCTCTGGGATGCGATTGAACCCGGGCTGGGCCTGCGCGTAACCTCGACCGGTAGCAAGGCATACATCTTCCAGTCGAAGCTGGCTGGAAAAACGATACGCACGACGATCGGGGACCCGCGTACCTGGTCGCTGGAATCGCCGCGGGACAAAGCCGGCCGGCCGACTGGCAAGGGCGCGCGCGAGGAGGCGAACCGGCTGCAGCACATCATCAACGAAGGGCGCGATCCACGGATAGTGCGGGCCGACGGCCTGGCCGCTGAGCAGGGCGCGCGCGATCATCAAGCGGCCGAGCAAGCGGCAGAAGATGCCCGCCAAGTCAGGGAATCGGTGACGGTCGGTCAATTGTGGCCGATCTATGTTGCGGACCGGACGCCGGACTGGTCGGACCTTCACCTGCGTGATCACGCGCGAGTGATTCAAGAAGGTGGCGCCGCTCGGGCCCGCAGCAAGAAGAAAACCGAGGCCGGCCCACTCGCTGAGTTGGCCGCCTATCGCCTGGGCGATCTCACCGTCGAGCGGATCGACAAATGGGCAAAGGCCGAGGCGGCTAAGCGCGCGACGAGCGCACGGCTCGCGCTTCGACTCTTGCGCGCGTTCCTGCACTGGTGCAGCCGGCACAAGGATTACGCGGGCATCTGCGACGCCTCGATTACGAATAGCAAGCGCGCCAAGCAGTCGCTTGGGAAGTCGAAAGCGAAAAAGCACGATCTTCTCCAGCGGGAACAGCTGTCCGCATGGTTTGCCGAGGTGCTGAAGATCCGGAACCCGGTCGTGTCCACCTATTTGCAGGTGCTCTTGCTGATTGGCGCGCGCCGGGAGGAGCTGGCCGCACTGCGATTCGAAGACATTGATTTCACGTGGAAAAGCATCAAGCTGCATGACAAGGTCGAAGAGTACCGGCTCATTCCACTGACTCCGTACGTCGAGCGATTGTTTCTCACCCTGAAGCGGCTGAACGAGACGCCGCCGACGAAGCGCGTGCAGCGTCGCCTGAATGCTGCGGGGATAGTCTGGGAGCCGTCACCATGGGTATTCAGCAGTCCGAAAGCAGCGTCCGGTCGGCTGACGGAGCCGAGCATCGCGCATCGCAAGGCGTGCGAGGCGGCAGGAATCAAGCTGTCGCTGCACGGCCTACGCCGCAGCTTTGCAACCCTCAGCCTGTGGACGCTGGCGCCTGGCGGCGTCGCCGCGCAAATTCAAGGGCACGCGGCCCAAGGAGTGCGCGAAGAGAATTACATATTCCGCTCGCTCGACTTGCTGCGAATGGGCCACGAGATGATCGAGAACTATATCTTGGAGCAGGCCGGCATCAACGGCGCTGCAGTACCAGCAGGACTGCTCCTGGTCGCATCGGCCGCCTGAAAGAAGCACCGAGTTCAAAGCATCAGCCTAGCTTTAGCGGGCGAACGGCGGCTCCTTCACCGCCTGGCTGGTGCCCCTATTTATGAAGGTGACACCTGAAGGGGTGCGACTATGGCAGGCAACATCGATCTGGAAGAATTGGCACAGGAAGAAGCCAGAGAGCGGGCAAAAAGGGATACGACTACGTCGCATGATCCCAGCGACTCAATGGATATTACTATTCTCGAAACTCTGCACAAAATCGGCCAAACAGAGGAGGCACTTCCCGGCGTGCGGCCGCGCATTCTTAAAATGGTGATGGATGGAGAAATCCAAGTGTTTGGCATTCGAACGCCGGCGCGCCCCCCGGTCTTTCTAAGTGATGTGACTCAGGCTAATTTCGAAAAGTGGGCAACCTCGACTGATGGCGCCGCAAAAGTCCGAAAAGTGTTTTTGGCGGAGGCGGGTTTCCTCAGCTCGCCAATAAGACAGGAGCGCGTTGCCTTGCACCCTGCGCCACGCGTAAAACATAAACTGCGTCAAGATTCACTTGATGTTGCAATAGACAAGGCGGCCGCAGAGGCTGGCGGGCTTCGCACCGCTGCGGTCTACCTCAAGCTTCGAGAGTTAGCATTAAATGGTGAGTCTCCCTTTACGGGCCAAACCGATGGCGATTCTCTTTGCTTTACCAACGACAAAAACGAACCTGACAAGTTCACCAAAAACGCCCTTGCTGCACGCCTGAAGCGTCGGGCGGAACCGTCAGTCGGCAACGCTTAACGTCAGTTACCGTCGCTAAGCGCCGAGCATAGCGCCAGAACCAACGACGCGGTATGAAATGGGGGCCTTCTCCACAAAGACGAGGCTCTCAACATGCAAACCGCAAACAATACTGTCTCTGGACAACGTAGCGGAACCGGTTCCCAACCCAACGGTTTTTCTTCGCTCGACCAAGAGACCCGCAGCCATGTTGATACGGCATGCGCATCCTTTCATCTCAACCGCCGGCCGCAGACAATGCGCGCTTGGGCCTCGACAGAAGCGGGGCCGATTCGACCTGTCCGTATCAACAAGCGTCTTGCGTGGGCCGTAGCCGATATCAAGCGACTACTCGGCGGCGAGGTGGCTTGAATGGACGCGCCAAAACCCAACGTTCCTAAGGCCGCCTGTATCGATCGTGCTGTTGGACTCGACGCAATCCTAGCGAACAAGTCGACCTCTGTCGAAGTGCAGCTTCAAAAAACACTCGCGCTCCTCCGCTCGGGACCAATGACGACGCTCGACTTGCGCAGCGAAGGCGTCATGATGCCGGCCGCAAGAATCTTCGCTCTCAAAAACGATCACCAATATGTGATCACGACTGAGCTAGTGACGCTCCTGGATGAAAACGGCTATCGCCATGGCCGTTGCGCACGCTACCACCTCCAGGTTGGTAAATCGTCGGATGCCACGGCATGAGCACGTATCCACCAAGCCCTCGCAAGGCACTGTACGACCGCAGCCGCGCAACTGCACGCACGTATGCCACCTGCGCGAACTATGCCCGCTACGAGGCTGAGAAGTCCATCTGGGCCTGCGCGCATCCACAGGCGACACCCGGGGAGTACGAAAGTGCGATTCGGGCTATCGCGAAAGCATGCGGGGTCTGATATGGCGCGCATCCGCACAACCAAGCCGGAGTTCTGGACTTCGGAGCAAGTCGTCGAGTGCTCGCCGATCGCTCGTCTCCTGTTCATCGGGATCTGGAACTTCTGCGACGACCACGGTCTGCACCCGGCATCAGTAAAACGCCTGAAGATGGAAGTCTTCCCGTCGGACACGCTGGACGACTCAGCCATCCAGTCCATGGTCGATGAGCTGGAGTCGGCAAAGCTGCTCCACTCGTATTCCGTAAACGGTGACCGGTATTGGCAAGTCACTGGCTGGGCAAAGCACCAGAAAATCGAGAAACCGACCTATCGTCATCCGCTGCCGCAGGATGCATCGGCGCCGCAAAATTCGCCGCCTCCTCCGCGAGTAGTCGTCGAGAAGTCGCCGCCTCCTCGACCCCGGAATGGAATGGAGTCTAAAGGAAGTAAAGAAATGTCCGGCAAGCCAGACGCAATTGGCGTCCTAGACTACCTGAACACACAGGCGGGCAAAAACTACAAACCAGTGAAGGCGAACCTGTCGCTGATCACTGCGCGCCTTGGCGAAGCAACGGTGGAGGAATGCCGCGCGGTCATCGATGCGAAGGTTCAGGAATGGCAGCACGATCCAAAGATGTCGACCTATCTGCGCCCTGAGACCTTGTTCGGCGCTGTGAAGTTCGCAGGCTACCTGGGCCAATTGAGCGCGGGCAGCACCACAGGCGCAAGGGACTGGCTGTGATCGCCGCCAATGCTCAGCCCATCATCGATGCCCGCCTCCGCGGTCTGAAGCCCGACGGCCTGGTTCTGGTGTCGATGGTTGGCCAGGTCGCAGCTGATAACCCGATCGTGCGCGCTTTGCCGGCAGTGGCATATGACTGGCGATGGGTGCACGGCCTGGAGGTCTGCGTCTACGTCGACGAGCGCTGCGACTGGGTGGCCACTGTCAAGGCCATTGCTAAACAGCGGCCGGCCTACTTGGCGATCTGGAACTGCATGGAGCGCTGGGGGGCGCGCGTCTTCTTGGTGCCGACGCCGGAAGAAATTGAAAAGCCGCAGCGCCTTTGGCAATGGCAGCTCGACTTCCTGGCCTGGCTTGATTTTCAAAATGATGACTTTGTCGCTTGCCGTTCCTACGAGCGCGACGAGAGAGGAATGCCGTATGCAATTAGTCCCTGACAATATCGACTTCTCGGCCTACATGGATCAACCGGAGCAGCACAACATCCGCCCGGCTTCGGACTGGCTGCAAGACACGATCGCCGCCTTCTACGCGCCGCCCAACACGGCTCGGGTACCGACCATGCTGTGGAAGAAGACCGAGGGCAAGGTCAATTTCCGCCCTGGCGAGGTCTCGCTGTGGGCCGGCGTGAATGGCCATGGCAAGTCCATGTTCCTGTCGCAGGTCGGGCTTGATCTCTGCTACCAGGCGGAGCGCGTGATGGTCGCCTCGTTCGAAATGAAGCCGGTCAAGCAAATGCACCGCATGAGCCGTCAGGCGTACGCCGGTGGCGCGCCGACGGTCCCGTTCCTCACAGCGCTCCACACCTGGACCGATGGACGGCTCTGGATGTACGACCATCATGGCTCTGTCGAGTGGCGCAAGCTGATTGCCGTCATGCGTTACGCCGTGAAGGAGTTCGGCATTACCCACTTCGTGATCGACAGCCTAATGAAATGCGTGAAGGGGGAAGACGACTACAACGCGCAGAAGGACTTCGTGAACGAGCTGTGCGCCTTCGCCGTAGCCCACGGCGTGCACGTCCACTTGGTGCACCACATGCGCAAAGGTGAGAGCGAGTTCAAGGCGCCCGGCAAGTTCGACGTCAAGGGTGCCGGCGCGATCACGGACATGGTCGACAACCTCTTCATCGTCTGGCGCGACAAGAAGGCGGAGGCGGAAAACAAGGGCAATCCGAATTGCTATGTCTCCTGCGAAAAACAGCGCAACGGCGAGTTCGAGGGCAGATTCGGTTTTTTCTTCGACGTGGACTCGCAGCAGTATCTGGAAAGCACAGATGCTCGCCCAATCCGCTATGACCTGAAGCCGGCAGTGAGGGCCACATGAGTGCCGGCTCTCCTCACGAATCGTCTGCCGGTCCCTGCCCGCAGTCGCTGGACACGAAATCAACAAAGGCAAAACCATGAGCAAGACCACGAACAAAGTCGAGACACCGGCGCCGAAGAAGCCGCGCCTTCCTCCGGGGTCCGCATGGAAGCCAGGCGAAAGCGGTAACCCGAAAGGCAAGCCGGCTGGCACGCTGAACAAGAAGACGCGCCTGGCGATGACGCTTCTCGAAGACGATCTGGCGGCGATCACAAAAATGGTCATCTCCGCTGCGAAAGGCGGGGACATGCAGGCTGCCCGCTTCATCGTCGAGCGGATGGTGCCGCCAATGCGCGAGCGGCCAATCAGTATCGAGCTGCCGCCCGTTGACAGCACAGCCGGCGTCAGCGCCGCGCAGCAAGCGATCCTCGATGCGGTTGCGCGCGGTGATCTGCTGCCGGCCGAGGGCACGACACTCGCGGGCATCGTTGAGATGCGCCGCAAATCGATCGAGACCGAAGAACTTGAGCTGCGGATCGCAGCGCTGGAGAAACAGAAATGAGCCAACTGAGTAAG
>JALYUM010000057.1 GCA_030853745.1 Pseudomonadota bacterium
AGACCGGCATTTCCCATGCGTTCGTCAATCTGCGTGCAGGCGTGCGCGTCGCCGAGCACCCGCGCGGCGCCATTCACGTGCAGAACGTGAACAGCTACCACAGCCGCTTTCATGGCTGGCTGCGCCAGTTTAACGGTGTCGCTACGCGCTATCTGGCGAACTATCTCGGTTGGCGCTGGGCTATTGATCAGCAGCGAATTGATTCTCCAGAGACCTTGCTCCGAGCCGCAATTGGGGTCTTCAACAGCTAACGCATACAGCGCCTTTTATTTGTGTGCCGCTTTCCTGACTGCATCGCTAACAGGTAGCTGTGAAGCCCGGCACTTGCCAGCCGATGCTCTGCAACATTGCCGATTGCCGATTGCCGATCAGCGATGCGAAAACCGCGCTTTGCTGCGCCAGCGAAGTCACCTTGCCGAGGGCGCCGCGCCGTGCCGACCCGTCCGCAACTTTCCGACGATGCCAATCGGGAAAAAATAAATCGACAGCACGAACAGCACGCCCAGCCACAACATCCACCGGTCCGGATGCAATGCGGCAGCAAGGAAGGGAATGCCGTCCAGTGCCGCCGACGCCTGGCCCATCAGCGTTTTGAGGTAATTCTGCGCGATGATGAACAGCGTGGCACCGACCACGGCACCGTACATCGTGCCCATGCCGCCGATTACCACGATCAATAAAATGTCGGTCATGACTTCGAAGCCCAGCGAGGTTTTTGGGCCGACATAGCGCAGCCACAATGCCATCAATGCACCAGCCAGCGCGGCGACCAGTGCGGCAATGCAATTCGCCCAGATGCGGTACAACACGGTGCGGTAGCCCAATGCTTCGGCTCTGAATTCATTCTCGCGGATCGCCTGCAGCACCCTGCCGAAGGGCGAATTGACGACGCGCAGCAAGAACAAAAACAGCAACAGGCAACCGCCAAACACAAGGTAATACGTGATGACCTTGCCGTCGATGCTGCGGCCGAGAATGTTGCTGTCGAATAGCTGGTTGCCGGGTGACAGTATCTCCGGGACGCTGAACGTTTTGCCGTCTTCACCGCCCGTCAGGTCCGATAACTGGGACGCCAGCACGGCAAAGGAGGATGCCACCGCCAGCGTGATCATCGCGTAGAAAATTGCCCGCACGCGCAGCGCGAACAGGCCCACCACCAGTGCCAGCAGCAATGCCAGCACCAGCGCAATGCCGAGGCCGGCGAACGCGGCCATCCAGGTGGGCTCGTCCACCCGCGCAAGGCCCAGGCTGATGCCGTACGCGCCGATGCCGTAGAACATCGTGTGGGCGAAAGAAACGATGCCGGTGTAGCCCAGCAGTAAATCGTAGGACGCCACCAGCACGATATAGACGCAGATGGTCGCCGCGGTGTTCAGGGGCCGCGCGCCGCTGGTGAGAAAGGGCGCAAATGCGAGCCCCAGAACGATCAGGATCAGCGCGGCGGACAGAAAGCGGCTGCGCGGCAGGTCGCCGGAGAGGAGGGTGGTCAGCATCGCTCAGACTTTCGACTTCGCGTACAAACCGGCCGGGCGCCACAGCAGGATGGCGATCATCAGGCCGATATTCGATACCAGCGCCACTTTCGGCGCGAGGAAGCCGGCGTAGTTGGTCACCAGTGCCATCAGGATGGCGCCAATGAAACAGCCGCCCACCGAACCCAGGCCGCCGATGATGATGACGATAAAAATCATCACCATCATTTCGCCGCCCATGGCTGCAGTCAGTGTTTCCTTGTACAGGCCCCACATCACGCCGCCGAGCCCGGCCAGTGCCGAACCGGCCGCAAAGACGCCGACGAACAGGCGCCGGATCCGGTAGCCCAGTGCTTCGACCATGTCGCGGTTTTCGACGCCGGCCCGGATCAGCAGGCCGATTTTCGTGCGGTTCAGAACCAGAAACATGACGGCAAATACCAACAGCCCGACCACGACCGCCAGCAAGCGGTATTTTTCAATCGCCGCGTCGCCGATGAACACCGCGCCGCGCAGGCTGGTGGGCAACGGCAGCGGGATCTGTTCGGCGCCCCAGATGACGTTGATTAATTGCTCGGCAACGATCATGCCGCCCATGGTGATCAGGATCTGTTTCAGGTGCTGGCCGTAGACCGGCATGATGACGATCCGCTCGAACGCCCAGCCCAGCAGCCCCGTGACCAGCATCGCCAACAGTACGGCGAGGCCGAGCACGCCGAGATTGAGCAGCAGCGCGTCGGCTTCCAGCCAGCGCTGCATTGGCAGCAGGACCAGCGTGGCAGTGAACGCGCCAACCGACACGAAGGCGCCGTGGCCGAAGTTGAGCACATCCATCAGCCCGAATACCAGCGTCAGGCCACTGGCCATGATGAACAGCATCATGCCCATTGCGAGGCCGGCGACGGTCAGCGTGAGCCAGGTGGGGAAACTGCCGACCAGCGGCAGCATCACGAGCGCGAGCGCGGGCGCAAGCAGCACGGGGGCAATGTCGCGGGGCGTTGTGGGCAGCGGTTCGGCGCCAGCGTGGGTAGTTGCATGCATGGAGGTCCTCATTGGTGCGCCGCGAGCGAGAGTCCGAGCAGGCGCTGTTGCAGTGCATCGTCGGCTGCCAGATCCGCCATGCTGCCGGTGTGGCGCACGCGGCCATCGTCCATCACGTGGACACTGTCGCCCAGCGATTTGACGAACGCAAAATTCTGTTCGACCAGCAAGATGGTGGTGGCGCCGTCTTTCAGTTCGCGAAAGGCGGCGATCAGGCTGTTGACGATGGCGGGCGCCAGGCCCTTGGTGGGTTCGTCAACCAGGATGAGTTTGCGTGGTTCGACGATGGCACGGGCAATGGCCACCATCTGCTTCTGGCCACCCGACAGGTTGCCGGCCGGGTAGTCCCAGAATTTTTTCAGCGCCGGAAAGAAGCCGCAGATCCAGTCGACCCGCGCTGCGTCGAGCGGTCCGTTGCGCGCAGCCAGATGCAGGTTTTCGCGCACGGTCAGGCTGGAAAATACCGCCATGCTTTCGGGCACGTAGGCAATCCCCGCGCGCGCGATGTCGGGCGTGGCAAGCTGCGTAATGTCGCGGCCGTCGAAATGGATGCTGCCGGCGCTGGCCCGCCACAGGCCCATGACAGTGCGCAGCGTGGTGGTCTTGCCGGCGCCGTTGCGGCCCAGCAGTACTGTCAGGCCGCCGCGCGGAACGCTCAGGTCGACGCCCTGCAAAATATGGTACTGGCCAATGTGCGTGTGCACGCCGGACAGCGTCAGCAGCGGCGTGGCAAGTGACACAGGCTGCGCCGTGGGCAGCGACTTGTTCAGAGGCGTGGGCAGCGGCGTATCAGGCATGTTCGGCCACTCCCGGCATGATGCCCAGATACGCTTCCTGCACGATCGGCGACGCCATCACGGCTGCCGGGTCGCCGTCTGCCACCAGAGCGCCGTTGTGCAGCACGATGATGCGGTCGGCCAGCGCGCGCACCACGTCCATTTTGTGTTCGACCAGCAGCACGGTTTTGCTGCGGTCGAGCTTGACCTGGCGGATCAGGTCGAGCACGACCGGCACTTCATCGACGCTCATGCCGGCGGTGGGTTCGTCGAACATCATGACGGCCGGCTCGAGCGCCAGCAGGATGGCCACTTCAAGCTTGCGCTGGTCGCCATGCGACAGCGTCGCCACGCGCGCATCGCGGCGCGGCGCCAGCGCCACCCGCTCCAGATAGTGCGCCGCCCGCTCCATGATGGCCTTGTGGCTGGACCAGACCGACAGCATGTGCAGGCCGATGCCGTGCTGCGCCTGTACCGCCAGCCGCACATTTTCCTGCACTGTCAGATGCGGAAACAGATTGGTCAGCTGGAAGGCGCGCCCGATGCCAAGCTGGGTACGCCGCGCGGCGCCGTGGCGCGTGATGTCGGTGCCGTTCAGCGCCACCTTGCCGGACGTGGCTTTCAACTGCCCCGAAATCAGGTTGAAGTAGGTGGTTTTGCCGGCGCCATTCGGGCCGACGATGACAGTGAGCGTGCCGGGATAAAATTCGGCGCTGACAGCATCGACCGCGACGTGGCCGCCAAAACGGATCGTCAGATCGCGTGTGCAGAGCGAGGGGATGGACGGGTCCATTGTCAGCGCTTGTTCCGGATCGGCAGCGGCATGTCGGCTGGTGGAATTTCGCGCACCAGTTCCAGCAGATCCCACTCGTCCTTCTGGTCCTTTTTAATCTTGAAGTGGTACATCGACTGCAAGGCTTGATGATCCTCTTTGCGGAACGTCATTTTGCCTTTTGGCGTCTCGAAGTCCATGCCTTCCATGGCCGCGATCAGTTTTTCGGTTTCCGCCCCCGGGACTTTGGTCAATGCCGTCACCACCGCGCTGGCGGCGGCAAAACCGCCGGCGGTAAACATGTCCGGTGGCGCCTTGAACCGTTTCATGTGCTCGGCCACCAGCCAGTCGTTCATCTTGTTTTTCGGAAACGCGTAGTAATAATAGACAGTGCCCTGCGTGCCGGCGTAGTTTTTCCAGGTTTTCATCACCGGCAGGATGTTGCCGCCCGGCGCCAGCGTAATGCCATAGCGCTCCGGCTTCATGTCGGCCAGTTTGTTCATCGGACTCGGGCCGGCCCAGACAATTTGCAGAATGCGTGGCTGCGGCTTGTCCTTCAAGGCGTCGAACAGGCGCTGGGCCGACGCGGTGAAATCGGTGGTCGTGGCCGGCGCGTATTCTTCATGGACCACTCTGGCCTTGCTGCCGGTTGCGGCCAGTGCTTCCTTGCCCGCCGTGATGGCATCGCGTCCGAACGCGTAATCCTGGGCCAGGAAGCCGACACTGCCGGCTTTCAGCGTGCTGGCCGCGGCCATGGCATCCTGCATCGAACTGCGCGCGGTGCGGAAGATATAGCGGTTCCATTTGTCGCCGGTAATCGCGTCTGCCACGGCCGGTTCGACGATCAGGATTTTTTTATACTCCTTTGCTACCGGCAGCATGGCGATGGCCGAACCGGACGATGTGGTGCCGACGGCTATATCGACTTTGTCGTCGCCATACGCTTCGGCCAGCAAGGTGCGGCCGAGGTCGGGCTTGCCCTGGTCGTCCTTGACGATGACTTTTATTTTGCGGCCATTGATTTCCATCTTGCCGCCCGTAAGATAGTCGAGGCCGAGCATGAAGCCGGTCTCGGTTTCCCTGGCATAGGCTTCGAGCGCGCCGGTCTTGCCGGCGATCAAAGCAATTTTCAGGTCGGGGCCGGCAGCGTGCACCGCGCTTGACACAAGGCACGCAATGGCCAGGACAACAGGGGTAAAGCGGTTCATGCAGTCTCCTTCTATTTTTTTGATAACGTCGTGGTAATAATTTTTTACGGCACCTGCGCCAGAAAGCGCTGCAATGCGGCCAGTGCCGCCGGTTCGGTGAGCATCGGTGCATGCCCGACATTCGGCACCTCGGCGTATTGCATGCCGGGCGCGGCGCGGCGCATGTACTGCGCCTGGTTTTCTTCGACCAGGTCGGACAGCGTGCCGCGAATGAGCAGGGTAGGGCGTTCCTGCGCCATGCGTTTGAACGCCAGGCGCGCCATCATCGACGTCGGGCGCAGCTCGCTGCTTTGCAACGGCGTCGCGATTTCCGGATCGTAGCGTAATGACAAGCCGCCGTCCGGATTTTCCGAAAATGCCCGGCGCGCCCATTTGTCCCACTCTTCCTCCAGGTTGTCCGGAAAGGCGAGCTGGTTGATGTTTTTGACGTACACCGCGGCTTCTTCCCACGTGCCGATGGGGGCGCTTTTGCCGGCATAGCCTGCGATGCGTTCCAGCCCCGCGCGCGCCATCACCGGGCCGATGTCGTTGAGGACGACAGCCGCCACCAGATAGAGTTTCTGCGCGGCCAGCGTCATGGTGATGAGCCCGCCCATCGACGTGCCGATGAATACGGCACGCGCAATGCCGAGGTCGCTCATCAGTCTGGCGACGTCACCGGCGTAGGTGGTGGGGTTGTAATGGGCCGGATCAGGGTCGCGCGCCGAATCGCCGCGGCCACGGATATCGACTGCCAGCACGCGCCGGCTTTGCTGGGCCAGCAGCGGCGCCAGTTCATCGAAATCGGCGGCGTTGCGGGTCAGCCCATGGATGCAGATAACCGGTAGCCGGGCCGCGCCGCCGGTGCCTGCGTAATCGCGCGCGGCCAGCACCAGCCCGTCGGGGCCGGTGTAGCGCAGGGGGGACCAGGTGGGCACGGTGGGTCCTTAAAACCGGTATTCCACCGTGGCCGACAACTGGCGCGGATTGCCGTAAAACGCGGTCAGCACGCCTTCGTTACCGAGGGTCGGGAACAGGTAGCCAGCGGTTTTATAGTGCTTGTCGGACAGGTTTTTTCCGTGCAGGGCGGCGCGCAGCTTGCCGTCGTTGCGGGTCCAGACCACGCTTGCGTCGACCAGTTTATAACTTTCCTGGTCCAGGATCGACACGGTCTCGAACTGATTGGTGGCGCCCTTGAACGACACCGCCCCGATGATGGCCACGCGTGCATCTGTCAGCGCAATTTCGTAGGTGGCGCGCAGGTTGGCCGAATTTTTCGGCGTGTTCTGGAATACGCGCTGCGATGCCACATTGACGCCCGCCACGATGTATTCATTGTATTTTGCGTCGATGTAGCTATACATGCCGGACACGCTCAATTGCGGCGTGAGGCGGCCCATCGCTTCGAGCTCGAATCCTTTGATTTTGGCTTTGCCGGCGTTGGTGGTCACGCCGGCAAAGCTGTCGTCGCGGCCATCGCCGTTGGTATCGATCGCCACCGAGCCGGGAATTTGCACGTCCTTGTAGTCGCTATGGAATAGCGCGATATTGGTCATGAAGCGGTCCGCCAGAAACGACGATTTCAAACCCAGCTCGAACGTTTTGATGGTTTCTGGCGAATAACCCGCGCGCGCGGCGGCCAGCGAGATGCGCGTGCCGACCACGTTCAGACGAGGATCGAAACCGCCGCCTTTAAAACCCTGCGCATACGAGGCGTACACATTGTGCTCGGGATTGATCTTGTAGGCCAGTGCCACGCGCGGTGTGAACTTTTTGTCTTCGCGTTCTAGCCCGGAGCGCAGGTCGGTGTCGGTGCGGAACAGCACCGCGCCCGGGTTGCCCATTTCTGGCGTGCCGCGCAGGCCGAAATAAATTTGGCGATAAATGCTGGCAGTGCGCTTGTCGACCGTGTAGCGTCCGCCCAGCGAGACGCTGAACGCATCGTTGACTGCGTAGCTGCCGTCGATAAACGCGGCCCACGCCCTGGTGCCGATGTCGCCGCTGGTGAACGTGGACGTGGGCACGGCGCCGGCCAGGATGGTGTCGAACTTGTTGAATGCGGTGGCGTCGATGTAGTACACGCCGGCGATGCCCTGGATGACCGGGCCGGTGTAGGTCAGCTGGAATTCCTGGCTGAACTGCCTGTTCTGGTACAGCGCGGGTACTTCGAAATCGATCACGGCCAGCGAATCGAAATCGATCGGGGCAAACGATTTGTCCTGGCGCGACGCCGTAATCGATTTCAGCAGCAAGGTGGGGCTGACGGTGTATTCGATGGTGGCGGCCACGCCGTGCTGGCGTACTTCCTGTTCATGGCCGAGCGCCTGGGTGAGGTTGGCCTGGGTGTCGAACACATTCGGCAGGATGGGCGCGCCGCTGGTGCGCCCGACAATCAGGCGGTGGCCGTTTTTCGGGTCCGACTGGTCGTCGGTGATGTCGCCGGCCACGCGGATGAACAGATCGGGCGTCGGCGTGAATTCGGCGGACAGGCGCGCGGCTGTCAGATCTTTGTCGTAGTTGGCGCGGCCGGTGGTGAAGTTGGTGCCGAAGCCACCCCGCATGAAGTGTGCCACCGAGCCACCGATGCGCACCGTATCGGACAGCAGCGTGCTGGCAGTGATTTGCCCGTCGACCTGGCCGAAGCTGCCGTACGTGCCTTTCAGGCGCAGGTCGAGCTGGTTCGACAGCTTGCGGGTGACATATTTGACGGCGCCGCCGATGGTGTTACGGCCATACAGCGTGCCTTGCGGGCCGCGCAGCACTTCGATGCGCTCGACGTCGTAGATGTCCGCCACGGCGCCTTGCGGCCGCGCGAGATACACGTCGTCGAGGTAGATGCCCACGCCTGGCTCGAAGCCGGCCAGCGGATCGGCCTGGCCCACGCCGCGGATGAATGCGGTGAGGGTGGAATTGGTGGCGCGTGAGGCTTTCAGCGTGGTGTTGGGCAGTTGCAGGGACAGTGCCGTGATGTCGGGGATGCCCTGTTTTGAAATCTGGTCGGCCGAGATGGCGGTGACGGAGACCGGCACATCCTGCAGCGTTTCTTCGCGGCGGCGCGCGGTAACGACGACTTTTTGCATCTCTGTGGCATCCTCGGCGCCGGTGGGTGTGGGGTCCGTGCTTTGGGCGTGGACCGGCACGAAAACGGCGCTGGACAGGGCTAAAAATGCAAGGGTGTAGGGATTAAAACGACGGCGGAACAGCGCGGATTTCTTCCGGGTCTGGTGCATGGCGTGTCTCCAAATTTTTATTGTCGGCATGCGCTCGATGTCGCATGCAAACGAGTGTGCGCTGGAACCATGTTTAAGAAAAGACAAGATTGCGCCCACAGGCTGTGCGTTTATGCACACCCTCCGCACCGAACTGAACAGTAAGGCCGCGCAGGAGCGTGCACCCAATTGACAAGCTTTTGCACCAGAACAAGGACGGTGTGGAAAAGCTTTGGCGGCTGAGTGTGCACTGGTGCACACTATATTTTCTTGATCTTGCGCAAGGCACGCATGAATACCCTTCCCGAGTGGACCGACCTGCGATTCTTCCTGGAGCTGGCCCGCGCCGGCACGCTGTCGGGTGCATCGCGCCGCCTGGGCGTTGAGCACACAACGGTTGCGCGTCGCATCGACCGTCTCGAAGCGCAACTCGGCGCGACGCTGTTCGACCGCAGCCGGGAAGGGTATGAGTTGACCGACATGGGCGATGCGTTGCTGCCGCATGCCGAGGCAATGGAAGGGGCAGCGCTGGCGGCGGCGGAGCAATTGGGCGGTACCGAAGTGGCAGCCCGCGGGGTGGTGCGCCTCGGTGTGCCGGAAGTGTTTGGCGTGCGCGTGGTGACGCCCTTGCTGGCAGGCTTGCTGGACACCTATCCGGACCTGTCGATCGACCTGCTGGCGCTGCCGCGCTTTGCCAACCTGGCCAACCGCGAAGCCGACCTCGGCGTGATGCTCGACCCGCCCACCACCGGACGCTACATGATCACGCGCATGGCGTCGTTCCGGTTTTATCTGTATGCCGCGCCGGCTTACCTCGCGCGCCATCCTCCGATTGTCAAGCAGGCCGATCTGGTCCGGCATGACTTCGTCGATTATGTGCAGGACCGGCTGGCCAGCCGCGAACTGAGTTACCTCAACGAGCTCGGTTTTACGCCGCGCCGGCGCATGTGTTGTTCCGGCATGACCGGCCAGCTCGAAGCGGCCGCGCTTGGCATGGGGCTGATGATGGCGCCGCCGTACGCGGTGCCGGACGATGGCCGTCTGGTCCAGGTGCTCGACGGTTTCTTTGCCGAGCGCTCGTTCTGGCTGGTGGCGCCAGCCGACCTGTACCGTTTGCGGCGCGTGCGCGCAGTGTGGGACTTGCTGCGCGACTACGCCGACAGCCAGCCGGCGCTGTTCCATCACGTCGAACCTGGCCGTGCCGCGCTTGCATCGCGCTAGGCAAATGGCGAATGCTGCGGTTAGAATACGCCGCTGCAGCATTCCTCACTATTTTATGTCCCGTCGCCTCCTGCCCCTGCTGATCGCGTTTTTTCTGCTGATGTCCCAGCAGGTGGCGTCGACGCACGTGTATTCGCACTTTGCGGCAGTGGCAGTGACCCAAGGGCACGCGCAAGCCAAGGCCGTGGAAAACGTCGGCACCGGCGAGCCCACGGCCATCGAGCAATTGTGCGGCCTGTGCCTGGCCGCAGCCGATCTGGCGTTTGCCGTTCCCGGGAAAATCTTCCAGTTCGATATTGCTGCCGAGAAGCTGCTGCAGCTGATCATCCTGTGCACGCAGCCGCTCGAACGTTCGACCGACGTCGTCTTCCTGTCGCGCGCCCCACCTCTGTCATAACAATGCTCCGTTGTCCGAATGCGGCTGGCGCCGATGCGCCGGTACTGCCGTTCGTCATCCAAATTGTTATTCAAAGGTTTTACTAATGAAATTCCAACACACCCTGCTGGCAGCTGCCGTGCTGTCCACGTTTTCGTCCATCGTTTCTGCACAAGAAATCGATGCCACCACCCCGAAAATCATCGTCACCGCCAGCCCCTTCAAGAACGCCGACAGCGACCAGATCCTGAACCCGGCCAAAGTACTGGCAGGCGACGAATTGCGCGACAAGATCGGCAGCTCGCTCGGTGAAACGCTGTCCCAGGAACTGGGCGTGTCGGCGTCGGCGTTCGGCGCCGGCGCCTCGCGGCCGATCATCCGCGGCATGGAAGGCGCGCGCGTCAAAATGCTGGAAAACGGCATGTCGACGTCGGACGTGTCCGGCCTGTCGAACGATCACGCCGTGGCAGCCGAGGGCGCCGTCGCGCAGCAGATCGAAATTTTGCGCGGCCCCGCTGCCTTGCTGTACGGCTCGGGCGCCATCGGCGGCCTGGTGAACGTGGTCAACGAACGCATCCCGACTGCGCTGGAAAAACAGACCACCGGCACCGTCGAGACGCGCTACAGCACCGTCGACCAGGGCAAGAATGCATCGGGCACCGTGGACACCGCGGTGGGCCAGTTTGCGTTGCATATCGACGGCAATATCCGCAATACCGACAACTATAAAATCCCGGGCGACCGCATCCTGAACGGCAACAACACCGATCCGGATTCGGTCTCGGGGCGCTTGCCCAACTCCACCACCAAGGAGCGCACCTGGGGCCTGGGCAGCTCATACATCGCCGACTGGGGCTACATCGGCGCGTCGGCCTCGCGCCTGACCAATCTGTATGGCATTCCGAGTCTGGAAGGCTCGAAAATCAATCAGGCGCAGACCAAGTACGACATCGACAGCCTGGTCAACAAGCCGTTCGACGGCTTCGATTCGTTCAAGTTCAAGATGGGCTACAGCGATTACAACCACGCTGAACTGGACCAGGACAACCAGCCCGCCGTGCTGTTCAACAACCGTTCGCTTGAAACGCGCGCCGAATTGACGCACAGTCCGATTGCGGCGCTGGGCAATGTCCGCGGCACGTTCGGCATCCAGACCGACAACAACAACTTTTCGGCGTTGAGCCCGACCGGCGGCGCCGACACGGTGCCGGTCACGCATTCGACGTCGCAGGCAGCGTTTCTGGTCGAGGAAGTCAAGCTGGGCGCTGTGGCGCTGTCGGCGGGTGGCCGTGTCGAGTCGGTCAAGCGCAAGCCGGTCAGCAATATCGAACGCTCGTTCTCGCTGAAATCCGGTTCGGTCGGTGGCCTGTGGGCGTTCACGCCGGGTTACGCCACCGGCCTGACCTTCTCGTACGCCGAGCGGGCGCCCGCGACGGAAGAACTGTATTCGGGCGGTCCGCACGATGCCACCGAAACTTTTGACATCGGCAACCCGAATTTCAAGATCGAATCGTCGAAGAACGTCGAGCTGAGCCTGGAAAAAACCACCGGCCTGATCCATTGGAAAGCCAACGCCTTCCTCAACAAGGTGGACAACTACATCTTCGGCAATGTGACTGGCACGCTGGTTGATGACGAAGGCAATGTGGTACCCACCGGCGGCACGCTGCGCCAGCGCATTTTCGAGCAGGCTGCGGCGACCGTCCACGGCGTCGAAGCCGAGCTGACCTACAACGCGCTGGGCAAGGGCTGGAACGGTCGCGTATTCGGCGACATGTCGCGCGGGCGGCTCGACGATGCCGGCAGCCTGCCGCTGCAACCGGCCAACCGCATCGGCGCATCGGTCGGCTACAAGGTCGATGCGTGGCGCGCGGGGATGTCGCTGGTACACGGCCAGGGCCAGGATCGTCTGGCGTCGTTTGAATCGACGACCACGCCGGCCTACAACGACCTGGGCGCGAATATTTCGTACACGCAGAAACTGGCGAAACAGGATGTGACGTACTTCCTGCTGGCGAAAAATTTGCTCAACGACGATATTCGTTTGTCTACATCGCTGCTGAAGGACGTGGCGCCGCTGCCGGGCCGCAATTTTGTGTTTGGCGTGCGGACGCATTTCTAAGCACGTCACCCCGGCGAAGGCCGGGGCCCATTTCACCTTTGCGCAGTGACCGCGTATGCGTTCCACGGGTTATGGGTCCCCGCCTTCGCGAGGATGACGTGGTAGTCGTAGTCGTAGTGGTAGTGACTGGTTCGGTCACTATCCCTTGAACGGATTGCGGTCGTTCAGTTCATCGATATACTGCTCGATGCCGCCGCTTTCCCGCTCCAGAAAGTTCGCCACTGCATCGGCAAACGCCGGTTGCGCCAGCCAGTGTGCGGACCATGTACGCGTGGGCAAAAAGCCGCGCGCCATCTTGTGTTCGCCCTGCGCGCCCCCCTCGAACGTCTTGATGCCCTGCTCGATGCAAAACTCGAGCGGCTGGTAGTACGACGCTTCGAAATGCAGGCACGGCACGTGCTCCAGTTCGCCCCAGTAGCGGCCAAACAAGGTGTCTTCATTGTGAATGACGAACGATGCCGCAATCGGCTGGCCGTCGCGTTCGGCAATGACCAGCAGGATATTGTCCGGCATGGTGGCGCCGATGCGCGTAAAGAAATCCAGGTTCAGGTACGGCGTGGAGTGGTGCGCCGCGTACGTATGGCGGTAGCAGCGATTGAACAGGCGCCAGTCGGCCGGCGTGGCGTCCGCGCCGCGCACGCGCCTGAGCGTGACGCCAGCTTCCCTCACCTTGCGGCGTTCGGCGCGGATGTTTTTGCGCTTCCTGTTTTCCAGCGTCGCGAGGAACGCCTCGAAATCGGCATATCCCTGATTAATCCAGTGAAATTGCACACCGCTGCGCAGCATGTAGCCGGCTGCTTCCAATGCTTTCGCTTCCGATTCAAGCGGGTACAGGATGTGCATCGACGATACCTTGGTGGCCTTTTGCGTATTGCGCAGCACATCGATCAGCGCCGCGCGCGCGGTGGCGTCGACCGCCAGCAGGCGCGGACCGGTCACCGGCGTGAACGGGATCGCCGACAACAATTTGGGATAGTAGTCGAGACCATTCCGCTCGTACGCCTCGGCCCACGCCCAGTCGAACACGTACTCCCCGTACGAGTGATATTTGACATACAGGGGCAGGGCGGCGACCAGTTGCTCGTGGTCGAACAAGGTTAAAAACTGTGGCTGCCAGCCGGCGTCGGGCGCCGCGCTGCCGGAAGCGTGCAGCGCGTGCAAAAACGCGTACGACAGGAACGGGTTCGGTGAATGTGCCCCACCTGCCTGCGCGGCCACCAGCGCATCCCATGCCACCTGGCCGATCTCGTCGAGAGAAGAAACTATATGCGTGCGATAATTCAAAGTGACTTTCTTCGCTATTCAAGCGCAAAAACTGCGGGCGGAACCGCCCGAAAATTCAACATGACCCAGCCAACTTTGCCGCATTTTTTCAACCTGTACGCGCACCAGTTCGCGCGCGTCGCAGTTGCCATCCCGGTCTGCAAAATTGCCGATCCGCTCCACAATGCCGCACAGACCATCCTGCTCGCGCGCCAGGCCGCCAGTGAAGGCGCGGTGCTGGTGGCGTTTCCCGAGCTGGGCCTGTCCGCCTACACCTGCGACGACCTGTTCCACCAGCGCGCTTTGCTGGACGCCTGCGAAGCCGCGCTCGACCAGGTGGTGCAGGCGTCCACCGCACTGGACATCGCGCTGATCGTCGGCCTGCCGTTGCGCGTCAACCATCAACTGTACAACTGCGCTGCGGTCATTGCCGGCGGACGCGTGCTGGGGGTCGTCCCAAAAAGCTATTTGCCCAATTATGGCGAATTTTACGAAACCAGGCAGTTCAGCGCTGCAGAAAGTGCGGCAGTCGACGAAATTTCGCTGCTGGGCCAGCGCGTCCCGTTCGGCGCGGGCCTGCTGTTCGACTTCGAAAACCAGCCGTTGCTGCGCTTTCACGTGGAGATTTGCGAAGACGTCTGGGTGCCGATTCCCCCGTCGTCGTTTGCCGCGCTGGCCGGCGCCACCGTGCTGGTCAATTTGTCGGCCTCGAACGTGGTGGTGGGTAAAAGCGGGTATCGCCACCAGCTCGTTGGACAGCAATCGGCGCGCTGCCTCGCCGCCTATCTGTACACGTCGGCCGGACGCGGCGAATCGACCACCGATATGGCGTGGGATGGTCAGGCGCTCATCTACGAGAAGGGCGAGTTGCTGGCCGAGTCCGAGCGCTTCAGCGACGACGCGCACATCCTGTACGCCGACGTCGACCTGGGGCGCCTGTCGCAGGAGCGCATGCACACCGGCACCTTCGGCCAGTCGGCGTGCCGCCATGCCACCGAAGTGGCAGCGTTTCGCGCAATCACGGTGCCGGTGGCATTGCCGCTACAGCGGGATTTGCCGCTGCGCCGCGTCGTCGAACGCTTCCCGTACGTCCCGGCCGACCAGGCCCGCCGCGACGAGCGCTGCACCGAGGTCTACAACATTCAGGTGCAGGCGCTGGTGCAGCGTTTATCTGCCAGCAATATCTCGAAGGTCGTCATCGGCGTGTCGGGTGGGCTCGATTCGACGCACGCGCTGCTGGTGTGCGCAAAGGCCATGGATCGCCTGAATTTGCCGCGCACGAATATCCTCGCGTACACGATGCCGGGCTTTGCCACCAGCAGCCGCACGCTCGAGCAGGCGCACGCGTTGATGGGCGCCATCGGTTGCCAGGCGCAGGAAATCGATATCCGTCCGAGCTGCATCCAGATGCTGAAGGATCTCGGCCACCCGTACGCTGCGGGCCGCGAAGAGTACGACATCACGTTTGAAAACGTGCAGGCCGGCGAGCGCACAAATCACCTGTTCCGGCTGGCCAATTTTCATAACGGCATCGTGATTGGCACCGGCGACTTGTCCGAGCTGGCGCTGGGCTGGTGCACGTATGGCGTGGGCGACCATATGTCGCATTACAACGTGAATGCCAGCGTGCCGAAAACGCTCATCAAGCACCTGGTGCGCTGGGTGGCCGATACCGGCACCACCGGCGCTGAAGGGTCGGCGGTGCTGCGTGCGGTGCTGGCCACCGAAGTCAGTCCGGAACTGATTCCCGGCAAGAGCGCCGACAGCGCACCGGCGCAAATTACCGAGGACGTCATCGGCCCGTACGAGCTGCAGGATTTCACGCTGTACTACATTTTGCGCTACGGTTTCACGCCGTCGAAGGTCGCGTTTCTGGCGTGGTCGGCCTGGGGCGACCGCGCGCAGGGCAGTTGGCCCGACAGCGCCGAGATTGCCGCGCACAATGAATACGACCTGGCCGCCATCAAGCGCAACATGAAGATATTCCTGTGGCGTTTCTTCAAGACCAGCCAGTTCAAGCGCAGCTGCGTGCCGAATGGCCCGAAGGTGGGAAATGGCGGTTCGCTGTCGCCGCGCGGCGACTGGCGTGCGCCGAGTGATTCGGAAGCCGTCGTCTGGCTGGCCGATCTGGAACGTGTGCCGTTAAAATAGAAGTAATCAACAAGGAGAAGCCATGAAACAAATCACCTGTGTCATCAAACCATTCAAGCTCGACGAAGTGCGCGAAGCGCTGGCCGACGTCAACGTCACTGGTCTGACCGTCACCGAAGTCAAAGGTTTCGGCCGTCAGAAGGGGCACACCGAGCTGTATCGCGGCGCTGAATATGTGGTCGACTTTCTGCCAAAAGTCAAAATTGAAGTGGTCGTCGACGACAGCATGGCCGAGCGGGTGGTCGACGCCATCATCAAGGCTGCGCGTACCGGCAAGATCGGTGACGGGAAAATTTTCGTGCAGAACGTCGAGCAGGTGATCCGCATCCGTACCGGCGAAACCGGGCCGGAAGCGGTGTAATCAGCGTCCCATTCTTAAATCGAACTTCCACGTAATCAGCCGCAAGCCGCTGATGAACAGCGCGCTCGACCAGAGCGCAAAGTCGTGTGGAAAGCCGTACTGGAGCATGCCGAGAAACATCCAGTTGCCGAGAAATGCGCAGATGGCATAAGGTTTGCCATCGCGGAACACCATCGGCACTTCATTGCAGACGATGTCGCGCATGACGCCGCCGAAAATGCCGGTAATGACACCCATCATCGAGGCGATGAAGATCGGCATCTGGGCGTCCAGCGCGGCCGACACGCCGGCAATCGAAAACAGTCCCAGACCCACTGCATCGGCCACCACAATCAGGCGCTCGGAGACGATCTGGCGCAGCGTGCGGATCAGCGGCGACGCAATCAGGGCCAGCACAAAAATCAGGATGGCGTATTCCTGGTGCGTCACCCAGAACAGGGGCCGCTTGTCGAGCAGGATGTCGCGCAGCGTGCCGCCGCCAAACGCCGTGATGAATGCCACCGTGAAGACGCCCACCAGGTCCATGCGCTTTCTGCGCGCTTCGATGAAGCCGGAAAACGCGCCGACCAGAATGGCCATGATTTCGATGAACGTGATGAGATGCATGCGCGCGCGGCAGAGTAGTCAGGACGACTAGCCTAACATGCAAGCAGCAAGCTCGTCAGTACATTGTTGCAATGCGGCACGGCCAGCGCGCGCTGTCAGCCAGCATCGCCCGCCAGGGGCAAGCGCACCGAAAAAATCACCTTGCCGTCTTCATAGCGATACTGCAATTCGCCACGGTGTTCGCGCACAATTTGCAGCGCAATGTACAGGCCGAGGCCCATGCCGGTGCGGTTGCGCGGATTGTGCAGCGAGCTGCGCTTGAAAGGATTGAACAGCGTCGCCACCAGTTCGGGTGGAATGGGGGCGCCGTGATTGGCCACATCGATGACGGCATGCTGACCATCGATGGCAGCGCGCACCGCAATCGGCCGGTCGGCTTCACCGTGATGGCGGGCATTCGACAGCAGGTTCGACAACACCTGCGCCACGCGCGCACTGTCCGCCTGCACAAAGGTCTGCGGGATGTTCACGATGTCGTAGGAAATGGCCGGATAGGCGGTGCGTGCTTCGTCCACCAGATCTTCCACCACCGGTGCCAGATCGATCCGTTCGGTTGCCATGCCGAGGCCGATACCGCCATCGATACGGCTCATGTCGAGTACCTGACCAATCAGGCGCTGCATGCGGTTGCTGGACGACTGGATTCGGCGCCCGATGCCGGCGCCACCTTGCGTATTGCCACGTTCGAGCACCATGCCAGCCATATTGATGGAGTGCAGCGGGTCGCGCAGGTCGTGGCCCAGCATGGCCAGCAACTGGGCGCGCGTCGACTCGGTCTGGGCGCGGCGCTCGGTCGAGACGCGCAGCATTTCAGCCAGTGTTAGGCGTGCGTTGCCCACCACGGTGGACTCCCATGGCTCGCAATGTCCCAGCACGGTTTCGTACCATGCGTCGAACGAACCGCGTGGTGTCAGGCGGGCGCCAAGCGGACCGATGCTGACATTTTTCTCGGGGCGGCCGGCCCACAGGATGTGCTCGATCTGCTCCTGGCGCAACATGACACACCAGCCGCTGCCGGGCGGATCGAAGGGCAGGGCGAGGATGCCGACCCAGCTGCCAATTGCCGTTTGCGCGGCCATGGGCCAGTCGGACCGGTGCGCACGCAGCAGCAGGTCGTGGCTGCCAGTTGGCAGCGAAGCGACGATGGCGTCCGCCACGGCAGGCGGAATGTCGCCATGGACCAGCACCTTGCCATACAGCGTGCAGATCATCGCCTCGGCGTGGCTGGCCGTACGCAACCCATCGGCGTGGCCGATCAGGGCGTCGAGCGGATCGTCGTCGAGCAGCATCGATTCCACCAGCGCAGTGCGCACGCTGGCAGCTTTCTGCACCATCTCGGCATCGCGTTTCGATTCGATGCTCTGGATGGTCGACGCCAGCACCTGGGCCAGGACATCGGCGGCCATGCGGATGGCGTACGGCACCTGTTTCGGCGTGTTGTGGTGGCAGGCAATCAAACCCCACAGCTGGCCATTGATGACGATCGACACACTCATCGACGCGCCCACGCCCATGTTTTGCAGGTACTCGACGTGAATTGGCGACACACTGCGCAGCACGGCAAAACTCATGTCGAGCGGCGTGCTGCCGGGCGCACCGAGCATCGGCACGCTCTGGTACCCGATGTCGACAATGATGCGCAGCGTGTTGAGCGCATACAGACGCCGCGCCTGGGTCGGAATATCGCCGGCCGGATAGCGCTGGCCGCGGTACGGCGTCATGTCGGCGCGGCAGTCTTCAGCGATGACGTCGCCGCTCTCGTCCTGGCGGAAACGATACGCCATGACCCTGTCGAAACCGGTCATTTCGCGGATGCGCTTGACAGTAATGTCCATCAGGCCGGGTACGGTTTTCTGGCGCCGCAGATGGTCGATCGAGCTGTGCGCCTTGACGGCAAACATGGCCACGTCCGTGGCCGGCACCGTGCGCACTTCGAATTCGGCCAGGATGCGGTACTGGTAGGCGTGCACGATGCAGTCGTATTCAACCGCGCCGAGCGAGAGCGATACGACGCCCGGTCCGGAATCGCCTTCGCCCTCGTTCAGTGCGGCGACACAATCCTGAATCAGCAGCAGAGCGTCTTCCGGCAAGCCGAGCGACGCGCACGGGGCACCGAGGCGCAATGCATTAGAGGCAACTGATGCCGCGTTGGCACTCCAACCTTCCAGATTGCCGGCAGCATTAAAGTACAGCAGCACGCCATGCGGTTGAATCGAGCCAGGAATATGGATGGGTTCGTCAGCACAGGACTGGAGATCGACCTGCAGGTCGACCGAAAGGGACACGGCTTCAATTGACATCAATTTACACGGTCCTTGGGGAGCACAACACGGCCGGAAATGGCCCTGCAAGATTTTACATTTTTTAGCGGGAAGTGCAATTTACATGTGGCGTCATGTGCACTCAAGGGGTATCGAGTGCCGCCTTCAGCAACACAATCAATGCGCCATGGCCGCCATCGCCCTTGTTGGCGATGCAGAACGCGATGACGTCCTCCTTTTGCACCAGCCAGCTGTGCACCATGCCGCGCAGCACGGGCTCGCCACCGGCCGAACCGTAACCCTTGCCATGAATCACGCGCACGCAACGCACACCGCGGCGCACTGCGCGCCGGATGAAGTCACCGACCTGATCGCGTGCTTCATCGCGCTTCATGCCGTGCAAATCGAGCTCGTCCTGCACGGGCCAGTGGCGTTTGCGTAGTTTTCGCACCACATCCGTGCCCAGGCCGGGTCGTGCGTACGACAAGCTCGGGTCTTCATCGAGCAAGCCATCGACATCGAAACCATCGGATAAAGGCTGCGCCAGCGATTCGCGCATGACGGCGGCATTGTCTTCGGCTTCGGTGCGATATTTGGGTGGCAGTTCACGCCCCACAATCACTGGCGGGGCAGGGTGAACATAGCGGTTCGACTCGGGCAGCTTGCGCACGCCGCCAAGCGAGCCTTTGAATACATTGGCCTCGGCCGTGGCCACGCGCTCGCGCTCCAGCCGTTCGGCAGTTTCACGGGCGCGTGTTTCGTGGTCGATCTTGAGCTGATCGCGCAAGCCTTGCAAAGCGCCAAAGTCTTTCAATCCCGCCATCATCGCGCCTGTCAGTCGTCCAGCGATTCCAGGTAGCGCTGTGCATCGAGCGCTGCCATGCAGCCGGTGCCCGAACTGGTAATCGCCTGGCGGTAAATGTGATCCTGCACGTCGCCGGCGGCAAACACGCCCGGAATATTCGTGGCAGTGGCCATGCCTTCGAGCCCGGTGCGGGTCTTGATGTAGCCATTGTGCATATCGAGCTGACCTTCGAAAATGCCGGTGTTCGGCTTGTGGCCAATCGCCACGAACAGGCCGTGGACGGTCAACGGCTTGATGGTGCCGTCAAGCGTCGATTTCAGGCGCAGGCCGGTTACGCCGCCGTTATCGCCCACTACCTCGTCGAGCGTCTGGTTGTATTCCAGCACAATCTTGCCTTCGGCGGCCTTCGCGTTCAGGCGGTCGATCAGGATCGGTTCGGCGCGGAACTTGTCGCGGCGGTGGATCAGCGTGACTTTATTGGCAATGTTCGACAGGTACAGCGCTTCCTCGACTGCGGTATTGCCGCCGCCGACGACAGCCACTTCCTGGTTGCGGTAGAAAAAGCCGTCGCAGGTGGCGCAGGCCGACACGCCGCGTCCCATGAATTCTTCTTCCGACGGCAGGCCGAGGTACTGGGCCGAAGCACCGGTGGCAATGATCAGGGCGTCGCAGGTAAATTCATGGCTGTCGCCCACCAGGCGGATCGGCTTTTCGTTCAGGAACGTGGTGTGGATATGGTCGAACACAATTTCGGTATTAAAACGTTCTGCATGCTGCAGCAGACGCGCCATCAGTTCCGGACCTTGCACGCCAAGCGGGTCGCCAGGCCAGTTTTCGACATCCGTGGTGGTCATCAACTGACCGCCTTGCTCGATCCCGGTAACCAGCATGGGGCTCAGGTTGGCGCGGGCAGCGTAGACGGCAGCGCTGTAGCCGGCAGGTCCGGAACCGAGAATCAGGACTTTGGCGTGTTTGGTAGTGGTCATCGAGGCGAGGTCTGAAAAGAAATGAAGGAAACAATCTGGGGATGAAGTGAGACAGATCAAGGCGGTATCAGCTTGACCGAATTATAGACGAACGCGCGCCGGAGCATGAATGATGGGCCGATGCGCAGCCAGATGGCTTAGAATGTGACATCTTGTATTCACTGTTTATAATCACAGGTCCAACGGCCGGTTCACCCCCAGTTTTACAGACCAGTTTCACCACGTTTCGACGCATGCCTAAACAAAGCCCACCCGGCCAAACCGCCAGTAATTCTTATAAACGCAACCCGGCCGCGCCACGCCAGCCGTTGCCGAACCGACTCGTCCGTCTGCTCAATGAAGCACGCTGGATCGCGTTCTGCTTCGCCTTTTTATACTTCGTGATGATTTTGCTCAGTTATCACAAGGCCGACCCCGGCTGGTCGCACGAAAGCCTGGTGCCGCGCGTGCAAAACATGGGTGGCCGCGCTGGCGCCTGGCTGTCCGATCTGCTGCTGTTCATTTTTGGCTTCTCCGCCTGGTGGTGGTGCATCTGCTTCGGGCTGCTGGTCTGGCGGGGCTACCGGCGCCTGTCCGACAAATTTTTCACCGAGCGCGAGTCCGATGCGCCGCACCAGCACGAATCGGCCATCCGCTGGATCGGCTTTGCGATGATGTTTACC
>JALYUM010000088.1 GCA_030853745.1 Pseudomonadota bacterium
GGTAGGAACCGAAGGTCAGCGTCACCTTGACGTCGACTACCGGATAACCGGCCAACACGCCTGCGTTCAGCGCTTCGCACACACCCTTTTCAACTGCCGGGATGTATTCGCGAGGAATCACACCGCCCTTGATGGCGTCGACAAACTCAAAGCCCTTGCCCTGCTCCTGCGGCTCGATCGTCACGACAGCGTGGCCGTACTGACCACGACCGCCCGACTGCTTGACGAACTTGCCTTCGGACTCTTCGCACGTTTTGCGAATCGTTTCGCGGTAAGCAACCTGCGGCTTGCCGACAGTTGCTTCCACGCCGAATTCGCGCTTCATGCGGTCAACGATAATTTCCAGGTGCAGCTCGCCCATACCACCGATGATGGTCTGGCCCGATTCTTCATCGGTCTTCACGCGGAACGAAGGATCTTCCTGTGCCAGGCGGTTCAGCGCCAGGCCCATTTTTTCCTGGTCGACCTTGGTCTTCGGCTCGACTGCCTGCTGAATCACCGGCTCAGGGAATACCATTTTTTCCAGCGTGATGATTGCCGAAGGATCGCACAGGGTTTCGCCCGTGGTTGCATCTTTCAGGCCGACCGCAGCGGCGATATCGCCAGCGTGGACTTCCTTGATTTCTTCGCGCTGATTTGCGTGCATCTGCAAAATACGGCCAAGACGTTCTTTCTTGTTCTTGACCGGATTGTAGACAGTGTCGCCCGACTTGATCGAACCCGAGTACACGCGGAAGAAGATCAGCTGGCCCACGAATGGGTCGGTCATGATCTTGAAAGCCAGCGCAGCGAATTTCTCGTTGTCGTCGGCTTTACGCGTCACTGGCTGGTCGTCTTCATCCATGCCTTGTACTGGCTTGATGTCGATAGGCGACGGCAGGTATTCGATCACGCCGTCGAGCATGGCTTGCACGCCCTTGTTTTTAAAGGCGGTACCGCACATCATCGGCACGATTTCCGATGCCAAAGTACGCTGGCGCAGGGCGGCCTTGATCTCTTCTTCCGTCAGATCGCCCTCTTCCAGGTACTTGTTCATCAGTTCTTCGGTCGCTTCAGCAGCGGCTTCAACCATTTTCTCGCGCCACTCGGCGGCTTGCTCAGCCAGCTCTGCAGGGATTTCGCGGTAGTCGAATTTCATGCCCTGCGACGCATCGTCCCAGTAGATGGCTTTCATCTTGACCAGATCGACGACGCCCAGGAAATTCTCTTCCGCGCCGATTGGAATCTGCAGCGGAATCGGGTTGGCCTTCAGGCGTGCACGCATCTGCTCGTAGACCTTGAAGAAGTTGGCGCCGGTACGGTCCATCTTGTTCACGAAGGCCAGACGTGGCACTTTGTACTTGTTGGCTTGACGCCAAACGGTTTCCGACTGTGGCTGCACGCCGCCGACTGCACAGTAAACCATGCAGGCGCCGTCGAGCACGCGCATCGAGCGTTCAACTTCAATGGTGAAGTCAACGTGGCCCGGCGTGTCGATGATGTTGATGTGGTGCTCAGGGAAATTGTTAGCCATCCCTTTCCAGAAGCAGGTCGTTGCAGCCGAGGTAATCGTGATACCGCGTTCCTGCTCTTGCTCCATCCAGTCCATGGTGGCCGCGCCATCATGCACTTCGCCAATCTTGTGGTTCACGCCCGTGTAGAACAGGACGCGCTCGGTCGTCGTGGTTTTACCAGCGTCGATGTGAGCCGAGATACCGATATTGCGGTAGCGCTCAATGGGGGTCTTGCGTGCCATAATTATTCCTAAATCTTTGAATGGACAAAACCGAGCTCCATTTGTTTTGCAAAATGAGCCCGGCCTCGAACAACAACTACCTGGCCGCACCCCTTGCGAGGATTGGCCGATTATTTAGAAGCGGAAGTGCGAGAACGCCTTGTTCGCTTCTGCCATGCGGTGAACTTCGTCACGACGCTTCATGGCGCCGCCACGCATTTCGGCCGCTTCCATCAGCTCGCCACCAAGGCGCTGTGGCATCGACTTTTCGCTGCGCTTGTTGGCAGCTTCACGCAGCCAGCGCATGGACAGAGCCATACGACGCACTGGACGCACTTCGACTGGCACCTGATAGTTGGCACCGCCGACGCGGCGCGATTTTACTTCAACCATCGGCTTTGCGTTGTTGATCGCGGTAGCGAACACTTCCAACGGATCTTTGCCCGACTTCTGCTTGATGTGCTCGAAGGCGCCGTAGATGATGTTTTCTGCAACGGATTTTTTACCCGACAGCATCAGCACGTTAACGAACTTGGCAACATCAGTGTTACCGAACTTTGGATCTGGCAAGATTTCCCGTTTGGGGACTTCGCGACGACGTGGCATTTCATTCTCCTGTCTTCAGTTGAGCGCGACTGGCGCACTCGCGAACGGCCATCATGGCCCTTCACTTACTCGGCTTTACAACCGGTTCAACTCATTAGTTAATTACAAAAAGATAGCGTGAGCTTACTTCTTGCCTGGTTTGGCGCGCTTGGTACCGTATTTCGAACGCGACTGCTTACGGTCTTTAACGCCCTGGGTATCCAGTGCACCGCGAACCATGTGGTAACGAACACCTGGCAAGTCTTTAACACGACCGCCGCGCAGCAGCACGACACTGTGTTCTTGCAGGTTGTGGCCTTCACCGCCGATGTACGAAATTACTTCGAAACCGTTGGTCAGACGCACTTTGGCAACTTTACGCAGAGCCGAGTTTGGCTTCTTTGGAGTTGTCGTATACACACGGGTGCAGACACCGCGCTTTTGCGGGCTGTTTTCCAGCGCCGGCGATTTGCTCTTCACGATCGCAGCGACGCGTGGTTTGCGAATCAATTGATTGATGGTTGGCATCGTTCTAAATCCAACAAAATGCTACGTTGATGACCCGGGTTTAACCGGGGACTGAAACCTTTTTCCCGAGCTGACAACAACGCCGGCGACGAAAGCCACTCACCGAAGGAGCGGCTGCGAAGAAGAATGCGATGTGCAGAATAAATTCGAGAACTCGCGAGTATAAGCGCGATATGGACATTGGTCAACCTGTTTGCAGGTTGTTTACTGATGAACTACTCTTTTTACCAGAAGATGCACACGTTTTGAGTTGCGGCAACGTGACCCGACTGAGGCGACCAGTGTACGCGCCCGGCGCCAACTCTGCAAATAAGGTCAGTCGTGCGCGAAAAGATCGCGATAATGCGTTTTTTGCTTTTCACTGTTGGCTTCATGCGCTTTCTGTCCCGCTCCCTGTTGACACCCCTGCCGCTGTTCGTGCTGCTGACTTACGCAGCTCTGTCGAGCATGGCCTTTTTGCCCTGGGCGCTGAATCTGCCGCTCGAGCGTCCAGCCCAGCTGCTGGCAATCGCCTTCATCGGCTGGCTCGCGCTGTGGTCGGTCTTCAAGCGCCCGGCGTACTTCCACTGGCTGCTGCTGCCGGCATTCATGGCAGTCCCGGTCAACCTCTATCTATATACCTACTACAGCCAGGGCATTTCCACGCACCACCTCGGCATCCTGTTCGAGACCAGTCCGGCCGAGGCGCTCGATTTTCTCGGCAATAAAATCTGGCTGCTGGGCGGCGTGATGGTGGCCATGCTGGCCTGGTGGGCCGGCAGCTGGTATGCCGCCTGCAAAACCCGTGCGCTGGACTGGGTCGATCCATCGCGTTACGTGGTGCTCGCCATATTAAGTGTCGCGCTGGGCGCTGGCTGGTGGACCCGCCACGATGTCGAGACCGGACATCCCACGCCGCTGCCGGTCTGGGCACGCATTCCGCTCGACGCCGACGCCTTCGCCGCCTCGTGGCCGTTCGGCCTGGCGGCGCGCGGGTATGACTTTTACAACGAAAGACGCTACCTGGCCGAACTATCCGAGCGCAGCGCGCGCTTCCGCTTCGGCGCCTACATGGCGCAGCCGATGCAGGAAGCGCCCGGTGCGGACGGGCGCGCCGAAGGGCAAACCATTGTGGTCGTGATTGGTGAATCGTCACGTTACGATCGCTGGAGCCTGAACGGCTACGCGCGCAAGACCAATCCGCTGCTGGAGCAGGAGCCGAATATCGTCAGCATGCGCGACCTGATCACGGCGGTATCGGCCACGCGACTGTCGGTTCCGGTGATCGTCTCGCGCAAACCCGCCACGCAAAGCCTGAAAGCTGGGTTCGCCGAAAAATCGTTTTTGACGGCGTTTCGCGAGGCCGGCTACAAAACGTGGTGGCTGTCGAACCAGATCTCGTTTGGCAAATTCGACACGCCGGTCTCGGTACTGGCCCGCGAAGCGAATATCGTCGAGTTTTTAAACCCTGGCGGCTTTTCCGACCGCTCCAACCTGGACGACGTGCTGCTGGCGCCGCTGCAGCGCGCCATGGCCGATCCGGCGCCTCTTAAACTGGTCGTCATCCATTCGATGGGCAGCCACTGGAATTATGCGCACCGCTATCCAAAACAATTCGACCAGTGGCAACCCAGCCTCACCGGCGTCGACAAGCCGGTTTATACCGACCTGAAAATCAAGCCGCAACTGAATAACAGCTACGACAACGCGATTCTGTACACCGACTGGTTTTTGGCGCAAGTGGTCAAGCAGCTAAAAACCGCGCCGCAACCGGCGGCCATGGCCTACGTTGCCGACCACGGCCAGACTTTATATGACGGCAGTTGTCGCGTCGCTTTCCATGGCCATAATTCGCAGTACGAATTCCACGTGCCGGCGCTGTTCTGGTATTCGGATGCGTATGCGGCGCTGTTTCCCGACAAGGTGGCGCAACTGAAAGCCCACCGCAAGGCGCGCCTGTCGACCGAGAACATTTTCGACACCGTCGTCGACCTGGGCGATATCCGCTACCCCAACCAGCGTTTCGACTGGAGCATCGCCAGCCCGGCGTTGAAAAGCCATCCGCGTTATGTCGACAGTTATGGCTGGACTAATTACGACGCGGCGACGCCCACCGGGGATTGCCGGGAGATGCTGGCCAAGGGGAAGGTGCTGACGTTGCCGCATTGATCGCTGTGGCGAACAGCTTGTTCGGCGCTGGCCGACTTATCAAGCATGCACCTGTGGCCCGATCATACGTTTCTTCACAACGTCAAGGAACGGGCATGGAACAGCAACAAGGCAAAATTGCGCTGATCACTGGCGCAAATAAAGGCATTGGACTAGACATCGCGCGCCAGCTTGGCCAGGCCGGCGTTACCGTGCTGGTGGGCGCCCGCGATGCCGGACGTGGACGCGCAGCGACGGCAACTCTGCAAGGCGAGGGTATCGACGCCCACTTTGTCGCGCTCGACGTGTGCGCCGCCGACAGTATCGGCGCTGCTGCGGCAACCATCAATGCCGTGCACGGTCGTCTCGACATCCTCGTCAACAATGCCGGTATCAGCGATGCCAGCGATGGCCCGCTGGCCAGCGCTTCCATCGATGCCGCGAGGCGCCTGTTCGACACCAACTTCTTTGGACCGCTGGCGGTCACGCAAGCGATGCTGCCGCTACTGAAAAAAGCGCCCACGGCACGCATCGTCAATATGTCCAGCAGCCTGGGTTCGATGGCAGTCAACAGCGACCCGGCCTCGCCGTATTTTGGTGTGCGCCTGATCGGCTACAACGCATCGAAAGCCGCGCTGAACATGCTGACCGTGCAGCTGGCCGAAGACCTGCGCGGCACCGGCATCGTGGTCAATGCCGCCTGCCCCGGCTATGTCAGCACCGACCTGAACGGGCATACCGGGTACCTGTCCACGACCGAAGCCGCCACGACGCCGGTCCGTCTGGCGCTGCTGCCAGACCAGGAGCTCACCGGCAAATTCATCAGCGCCGGGGGCGAGGTGCCCTGGTAATCAATCCTTTACGCGCTCTTCGGCAATCATGTCGACGAACGCCCGCAACGGCGCAGTCATGCGCCGGCTCGTAAAGTAGAGCTGCGGCCCGTCGAATTGTGGCCACCAATCAAGCAGCACCGGCATCAGCCGACCGCTGGCGAAATCGGCATCGAGCCAGTTTTTGAACGTGCATACGAGGCCATGTCCCGCAGCGGCGAAGCCGATTGCCGCAGGCGCCGCGTCCACGCCCACCACCAGGCGGCCGGGCGGATCGAGCGTCAGTGCTTCGCCATTCTTCTCGAACATCCACGCGGTCAGCGCGCCGCTGGAAAAGCGCATGCGCACGCAATCGTGCTGCACCACTTCGCGCGGATGGGTGGGCAAGCCGCGCCGCGCCAGGTAGTCCGGGGCTGCGGCAAGTGCCAGCGTCTGGCGCCGTGGTCCGATCGGCACCGCGATGACGTCCTGCGCCAAGTGTTCCCCGTAACGGATGCCGGCGTCGCAACCTGCTGCAGTGATATCGACCAGGCGGTCCTCGACCTCGATCTCGATGCGCACCGCCGGGTGGCGCAGGATGAATCGATCGATCAGGGGCGGCAGAATATCGACCATCACGGCACCCGTCACATTCAGTTTCAACCGGCCGCGCACGGCGGCGCCGGGCAGGCTCACATCGTCCAGCGCCGCGCGGGTTTCGGCGAACAGTGGCATGAGCCGGTCCGCCAGCGCGCGCCCCGCCTCGGTCGGCGTAACGCTGCGTGTCGTACGTGCCAGCAGCGGCACGCCCAACTGGATTTCGATGCGGGTAATCGTCTCGCTGACATGGGACGGCGACAGACCAAGCTGGCGCGCCGCAGTGCGAAAGCCGCCGGCGCTGCACACCGCAAGGAAAATCGCCAGGTCGTCGAAGGTGGGATCGGACTTGTTTGGCATGTTGTTCAACGCACCGCCCGCAGGTTCAGGCGATCCACAGGATGGCAGCCTCGCCACGCTCGGCCGCGCCGGCATAAAATGCCTGCAGACTGGGGAAAACATCGAGCACGTAATCCAGCCCCTCGCTGCCATCGCGCGTCCAGATCACGTCAGGATAGATCTGCTTCGCTTCCATATCTGCCGGATCGAAGCGCTGCTTCAAATCGTCCACGGTAACGTCGGCAAGCGCAATGGCGATCGCCGCAACCTGGTCGGGTGTCAGAAACCGCGCCGCGCCATAACCGACTTCGGGCCCGAACTCAACGCCCCCCACAACGGCCAGTGAAAGTGGTTGCTGGCCCTCATCGGCGGTACCCGTGAGCAGGTAATGCATGCCATGCCAGGCTTTATCCAGGTCCATGTAATTTGGCGGCTCGCTGTCGCCATCATCCGGATAGAGAAATTCCTCGATCTCATCAGGAGTGTCACGCAAGTGCTGGAGTTCCGTTGGTGCGAGCGAGGTAAAGCAGGCGATCATTCCCATGCGGTGGGCCTTTCGATATCGAGTCGAGTATGCAGGATGCGGCTTGATATTAACGCAGACTCGTTCGCACGAACTACGAGGCAATGTGTCAGATCAGTCCGTTCGCCTGCCGTAACTTTCCTGAAAACTGCGCAAGTCCTTGCTGCTCATCAGTTGCGATCAACTCATCGGCCGATTTTGGAGGTTTGCGCAGGCGGCTACGTAAAAGCTTGACGATGCCAAGCACTTTGATCGGATGCAGATCGTATTGCGCGATCAGAAAATCATCCGGATGCAGGACTTCGATGCCATGCGCGTTCACAGCTTGCTCGGGGAAATCCTTCAGGTTGAAGGTCACGATGGCATCGGCGTGACCGACGATGGCAGCGGCGAGCACATGCCGGTCATCCGGGTCGGGCAAGACCAGCGTCTCGATCAAACAGACGAAATTTTCGACCAGACAATCTTCGATGGCGCTGTTCATCATGGCGACAGTGCGCTCCAGAACCTCCAATGTCAGGTCGGGCCGGTTGGCAGCTAAGTTGCGGACCCATTCGTCCTGGATGATGGATGGCCAGCGCGCTCCAAACAACTCGCCTGCCGCCAGGCTCAAAAGCAAGTCGCGCAGTGGCGCCGGGTAAAGTACGCACGCATCCAGCACACGGTGTAGCGATAGTACCCGGCCATCAATACCCCAGTTCAAGCTCCTGTGCCTGATCGACGAGTGCCTGAATCGCTTTGTCCGATACGATTTTCCGGTCTTCCTTGTATCGCACCAGGTCTTCGAAGCGGATGCGTCGATGCGTACCGACCTTATGGTATGGCATCTTGTTCGCATCGAGCAGACGAATAATGTAGGGTCGCGAAACGTTCAAAAATCTTGCCGCTTCCTGGGTCGTGACCTCCAGCTCTTTCGGCATGATCGTGACCGCTTTTCCTTGCGCCAGTGCGCCTAGCAGGTCGGCGATCAGACGCAAAACCTTGGGCGGCAGTTGCAACAGAGGTGAATCGTGCAGTACTTCCGTGCCTTCTTCGACGATCGCAATGTTGACGGCACGCGAGTGATCAAGGGCAGTAACGATCCATCGCTGCGCTGCTTTGGCGAGCGCTACTTCCTCTTTGCTTTCCAGGCGATCAAGAGCGACGGACATTTCATTTCTCCAATTAAACCGCAAGCTATTTATCATTCAGGTAAACGCATCATACGAATTAATCGCATTAAACGCAACCAGACCATGATAGCGATGTGCTCTCCCCTGCGGCCACTTCCCGCTCGCCCAGCCACGCGCACACCCGCGCGGCATTTTCCTCGATGTCCGCGCCAAAACCGTGATCGGCCAGCAGGCTGATGCCATTCGTATGCGCCAGCACGCCCGGGGCCACGGTCAAGGTGCCATCGTCCGCGCGCGCGATGAAGTACGCATCGAGCCGGTGCGCCAGCAACGGGGCCAGCACCAGGTTGTGCGACGACACCAGCACCAGCGCGCGCGACGCCAGATCGTCCAGCACCGCTGCGGCTGCCGAGACCGATTCGAGGTGGTTGGTGCCACGGAAAATTTCATCGACCAGGAAGATGCCGGGCACGGCGCGGTGTGAGGCGGCCAGCAATTCCTTGGCGCGGCGCAGTTCGGCCAGGTACAAACTTTCGCCGTTCAGCAGCGAGTCTTCGCTGCGCATGCTGGCGTGGACCGGTAACGCCGGCAGCGTGGCGCTGGTGGCATAGCAAAAGCCGAACGCGCGCGCGACGACCATGTTGATGCCGACGGTACGCAAAAACGTGCTTTTGCCGACGCCGTTGCGGCCGGACAGGAACGCGCCCTTGCCATGCAGCGCAAGCGACAAGGGACTCGCATATTCCATCAGCGGATGGGTCGCGCCAGCCAGCGCCAGCTGCTCACCACGTTCAGACCAGCACCAGTCGTCGCGGCCGAGCAGGTGGCGCGCCAGTGCAACGTCGGCTTCCAGGTCGCCGCAGGCCAGATAGCAGCGCTGCAGGAACGCGCGCTCGGCAAACGCCAGCGCGGTGCTCGCAAAATAATGTTTGACGTTGGCCAGCGCGAACCAGTCGGCGTAGCCAGCCATGCCGGGCAAGCTGGTCGCGGCAGAACGTGACAGATGTTTGTGCAACACGCGCGCTTGCGGCGCCAGCTCGGCAAATTCCGGGCGGTCCAGCAGCGCGGTCGTCGCCAGCACCATCTGCAGCGCATGCAGCTGGCGGGTCCACGCCTCCACCTGCTGGTGATAGCGCATCTGCATCGACATCAGGAAGAACAACACGGCGCCGGCCGCCAGCCACGCCAGCGGCGACAGGATCACGGCCACAATCGACAGGATCAATGCCAGCGGCAGCAGCGCGGTCCATTTGATCCAGCCGGGCGGCGTCGGTGGCGTCGATGCGTACAACACAGTCGCGCTTTCCACCTCGGCGCGCCGCAGCGGACGCATGCGCGTGTGCAGCGCCGCCAGCGCGGGCGGGTCCTCCATCAGCGCACGAACGTGCAAGGTGCGTGCGTCGATGTCGTCGACGCCGCTGACCAGGCGCCGGTGCAGCACCTGGCGGCCAGCGATGCTGACGCCGTCCGACAGCACCTCCGAATACGGTTCCAGCAGCAGATCGCCCCAGGTCTGTTCGTCGATGGGCGCCAGGCCAGGAGCAAGGCGCTGCAACTGCGCCACATCGCTCGGCACGAATGGATACGGCGGTGGTTCGGTATCAAGCGGAGCGAGCAGCGAAAAGAGAGACATGGCATTGCGCGCGATGGCGACCAGTTGATGACTTCAGGCAATTGCGGACGTTTGCCAGAAAATCAACAGCCGGACAGTGCGGACAGTGCCGGACAGCGGACAAACCTTGTCAGTTCCCTTGCAAATCAAGCACTTAACTGTTTGGCACACTTCGTGCTCTAACCACGGTATTACCGCTCAACAGACCATCATGATCCGCGATACTTCCCAACAGGACGCCGTCCTCGCTCCACCCGCCGCCGCCCGCACGCGCCGTTACCTCATCATCGCCGCCGTTGTCGCTGCCGTCGTCGGCGCCGGTGCGTACCTGCTGGCCGGCTGGCGGGGCAATGAACAATCGGTCAGCGCAGCGCGCCTGCGCATCGCCGAAGTTACGCGCGGCACGCTGGTACGCGATGCATCGGTCAACGGCCGCGTCGTCGCCGCCGTCAGCCCGACGCTGTACGCGACGGCCCCGGCTACCGTGAATTTAAAAGTCTCGGCGGGCGACACCGTCAAAAAAGGCGACGTGCTGGCGGTGCTGGAGTCGCCCGACCTGACCGACGCGTTGAAGCGCGAAGTATCGAGCTATGAGCAGTTGAAAGCGGAAGTGGCGCGCCAGGGCATCCTGTCGCGCAAGCAGAAACTGCTGGCGCAAAAAGAAGCCGACACCGCCGAGATCGACCGCAAATCGGCCCAGCGCACCATGGAGCGCTACGACAGCGTGGGGCAAGTCGGCGTCATCGCCAAGATCGATTATCAGAAGGCCAGGGATGCCGTCGATTCGACGAATATCCGCGCGCGCCAGGCGGCGCAGGCAGCCACGCTGGAAGGCGAAGACGTCGCGCTGGCGTTGAAAACCAAGATCAATGAGCTGGAGCGCCAGCGCCTGTCGATGGCGAACGCGCAGCGGCGCGTCGATGAACTGACGGTGCGCGCGCCGGTCGACGGTTTCATCGGCACGCTGAATGTCCAGAACCGCATGGTGGTGATTACCAACGCACCGTTGATGACACTGGTCGACCTGTCGAAACTCGAAGTCGAACTGGAAGTGCCGGAGACGTATGTGGCCGACATGGGCCTCGGCATGCACGCGGAAATTTCGCTGCCCACCGGGACCGCGATGGGCACGCTGTCTGCGCTGTCGCCGGAGGTGGTGAAAAACATCGTGCTGGCGCGCGTGCGCTTCGATGGCGCCCAGCCGAAAGGCCTGCGCCAGAGCCAGCGCCTCTCTGCCCGCCTGCTGATCGAAGAAAAACCGAACGTCATCATGCTGCCGCGCGGCCCGTTCGTGGAAAGCGAAGGTGGCCGCTATGCCTATGTCATGCGCGACGGCGTGGCCGTACGTACGGCCGTTACGCTCGGCGCCACCAGCGTGTCGGCGGTCGAAATCCTGGCGGGCCTGAAGCTCGGCGACCAGGTGGTCATCTCCGGCACCGACGCTTTCAATAACGCCCCTACCGTCTCCATCAATAAATAAACTACAAAGGAACCGCCATGCTGCGCATGACCAATCTGTCGAAGGTGTACCGTACCCACATGATCGAAACGCACGCATTGCGCGGCTTCGACATCCACGTCAGGCAGGGCGAATTCGTTACCGTCACCGGCCCGTCCGGCTCCGGCAAAACGAGTTTTCTCAATATCGCTGGCCTGCTTGAAGAATTCACCGGCGGCGATTATGTCCTCGACGGCGTCAACGTGAAAGGCATGGACGACAACGCCCGCTCGCGCCTGCGCAATGAAAAACTCGGCTTCATCTTCCAGGGTTTTAACCTGATTCCCGACCTGTCGCTGTTCGATAACGTCGATGTGCCGCTGCGCTACCGCGGCTTCAATGCGGCCGAACGCCGCGAGCGCATCGAAGACGCGCTGACCAAAGTCGGCCTGGCCTCACGCATGAAACACTATCCGGCCGAACTGTCCGGCGGCCAGCAACAGCGCGTGGCGATTGCCCGCGCACTGGCGGGCAGCCCGAAACTGCTGCTGGCCGACGAACCGACCGGTAACCTCGATACGCAAATGGCGCGCGGCGTGATGGAGCTGCTGGAAGAGATCAACGCCCAGGGCACCACCATCGTGATGGTCACCCACGATCCCGAACTGGCCGTGCGCGCCCAGCGCAATGTGCACATCATCGACGGCCAGGCCACCGACATCGTGCACGCCGCGCCGACGCTGGCCGGCCAGCACGCGTAACAGGAGCCCGCGATGTTCTCCTACTACCTCAAGCTTGGCGTGCGCAGCCTGCGCCGCAATCCTGCGCTGACTGCGCTGATGATCCTGACGCTGGCCGTCGGCGTGGCCGCCAGCATTTCCACGCTGACCATCCTGCACGCGATGTCGTCCGACCCGATTCCGCAAAAGAGCACGCGCCTGTTCACCACCGTGATCGATAACGGCCCGGCCGAAAACTACAATCCGAACGAAGAGGATGAGAGCAACGAGCAGCTCAGTTATATCGATGCCGCCAACCTGGTAAAAGGCGCACCGGTGCAGCGCCGCGCCGCCATCTACGGTATCGGCGCGGCCATCGAGCCGGCGCGGGCCGACATGGCGGTCATCTCGGCCCAGGGCGTGGCGGCATCGCACGATTTCTTCGGCATGTTCGACGTGCCCTTTTTACACGGCCAGGCCTGGAGCGACGCCGACGACAAAGCCGGTGCCGACGTGGTGGTCATCAGCAGCGCGTTGTCCGAAAAACTGTTTGGCAGCGTGAACCCGGTCGGCCAGCGTATCCGCATGAATACCTTCGACTATCAGATCACCGGTGTGATGGATAATTTCCTGCCGGTGCCGCGTTTTTATCGCCTCATCGGCGGACCGGGCGCGTTCGGACTCGAAGAAGAAGTCATCGTGCCGCTGTCGAACGCAGTGCGTCACGAGACGGGCCCACAAGGCAGCATGAGCTGCAACACCCACCGCGATCCAGGCTACCAGGGCCTGCTGAAATCGGAGTGCAACTGGGTGCAGTTCTGGATGGAGACCCGCACCGCTGCAGACCGCGCCGACCTGCAAAACTGGCTCGACAACTACGCGGCCGATCAGCGCAAACTGGGGCGCCTGAAACGCCATGCGAAAAATCAGCTGTATAACGTGATGCAGTGGCTGGAGCACCGCAAAGTGGTCGGCAACGACAACCGCCTGGCGACCTATCTTGCCTTCGGCTTCCTGCTGCTTTGCCTGGTCAATACCATCGGCCTGCTGCTGGCGAAGTTTTCAGTGAAAGCGGCAGAAGTGGGCATTCGGCGCGCGCTGGGCGCCTCCCGGCGTGACATCTTCCAGCAGTTCCTGATCGAAACCGCCGTCATCGGCCTGGCTGGCGCGGCGCTGGGACTGATGCTGTCGTTCGGCGCACTCGCGCTGATCCGCATGCAATCGAGCCAGCTCAAAGTCGTGGCCCACCTCGACCTGGAAATGCTCGCCATGACGGTACTGCTGTCGCTGGTGGCAGCCTTGCTCGCCGGGCTGTTGCCGACCTGGCGGGCCTGCCAGGTCACGCCCGCCATCCAACTCAAATCGCAATAAGGAATTGCCATGGAAATCCGTCCCATCCTGTCGGCGCTGTTGCGCAGCAAAACCGGCGCCATCCTGGTGGCGCTGCAAGTTGCCATCAGCCTGGCAATTCTCGCCAACGCCCTGCATATCGTGAACGTGCGCCAGGCGATTGCAGCGCGGCCGAGCGGCATCGAGAACGAGGCCGAGGTGGTGCACATCCAGGTGCGCCACCTGGTGAAGGTCGATCACAACGCCCAGCTGGCGCGCCAGCGAGCCGAGACTGACGCCCTGCGCGCCGTGGCCGGTGTGAAATCGGTGGCCTTCACCAACCAGATCCCGCTGTCGCAGTCAGGCAGCAGCACGTCGATTGCCGCCGACCCGAAACAAACCCGTACCTCGGCAACCGTCGCGGTGTACAACAGCGCCGATTCGCTGATCAAAACATGGGGGCTGAAGCTGGTCGAAGGACGCGATTATCGTGCGGATGAAGTACGCGATATCGACAACGACAGCGCCACGCACGACTTTCCCAAGGTTGCGCTGGTCACGCGGGCGCTGGCCAGCAAGGTCTGGCCAAACGCGGCGTCGGTCGTCGGCAAGCCGCTGTACATGGGTCTTGGCACCGAGGTCGACGCGCCGGTGGTCATTGGTGTCGTCGAGCGCCTGCAAACCCCGGAAGGTGAGCTGGGGCAGGAGGGCGAGCTGTCGATGATCGTCCCGATGCGGCTTACCAACGGCTACGGCACCATCTTCGCCATTCGCGCCGAACCGGGCCAGCGCGAGCGCGTCACGAAAGAAGCGGAAGCCGCACTACGCAAGGCCAACGGTGCGGGCAACCCCATCATCATGCGCACGAAAACGATGGATGACACCCGCACATTGCGCTATCGCGCCGATACCGGCCTGGCCTGGATGCTGATCACCGTCAGCGTGCTGCTGCTGATTATCACCGCCAGCGGCATCGTCGGCATGGCCAGCCTGTGGGTGATCCAGCGCCGCAAACAGATCGGCGTGCGGCGCGCGCTGGGTGCGCGCAAGGCCGACATCCTGCGTTATTTCATCACCGAGAACGTGATGATCACGAGCGTCGGCGTCGTGGCCGGCGTCATGCTGGCAGTGGCGCTGAACCAGCTGCTGGTGGCGCAACTGGGCATGGCGCGCCTGCCGCTGGCGTACCTGATGGCTGGCGCAGTCGTGTTCTGGGCGCTCGGCATCGCCGCGGTGTATGGCCCGGCGTGGCGCGCGGCATCGACGTCGCCAGCAATGGCCACCCGCAGCACCTGATGCCGATGGTATTCTGACCAGATGTCCAACCTTCTGCCTACTGTTCTCATCATCGACGACAATGCCGCCGTGGCGATGGCGCTCGACGTGCTGTTCTCCCTGCACGACATCGCCGCCCTGCGCGCCGCGTCGCCCGAAGAAGGCCTCGCGCTGCTGGCGACAGCGTCCGTCGACCTGGTCATCCAAGACATGAATTTTACGGCGGACACCACGTCCGGCGCAGAAGGCGTGGCCTTGTTCCGGGCGATCCGGCGCTTGTATCCCGATTTGCCGGTGATCCTGCTGACCGCCTGGACGCATCTCGATGCCGCCGTCGACCTGGTGAAAGCCGGCGCGGCCGATTACCTGTCGAAGCCGTGGGACGACCAGCGCCTGCTGGCGACGGTGGCCAACCTGGTGGAACTGGGCCAGGCGAATCGCGCACTGTCTCATTCCGCGCAGCGCGAACGGCGCGCACGCCACGCGCTCGAAGAAAATTTCGACCTGCGCGGCCTGGTCTGGCGCGATCCGGCCACGGAAAGGGTTCTGTCTCTTGCCTGCCAGGTGGCACGCGCCGATGTGCCGGTGCTGATCACGGGACCGAACGGCACCGGCAAGGAACGCATCGCGGAAATCATCCAGGCCAATTCGCAGGTGGCATCCGGCCCCTTCGTTGTGCTCAATTGCGGCGCTCTTCCGGCCGAATTGATCGAGGCTGAATTGTTTGGCGCCGATGCGGGCGCGTACACGGGCGCGGCGCGCGCACGCGAAGGCAAATTCGAAGCAGCCGACGGCGGCACGCTGTTCCTCGACGAAATCGGCAACCTGCCGCTGGCCGGGCAAATGAAGCTGCTGCGCGTGCTGGAAACCGGGCGCTTCGAGCGGCTTGGATCGAATCGCGAGCGGCAGGTAAAGGTGCGCGTGATCAGCGCGACGAATGCCGACCTGGCCGCGATGATCCGCGCCGGCACCTTCCGCGAAGACCTGTTTTACCGCCTCAACGTCATCGAACTGCGGCTGCCGCCGCTGGCCGCGCGCCCTGGTGACATCCTGCCGCTGGCGCACAGCTTTTTGCACGGCGCCCGTCAGCTCGACGCCGCGGCCGAGGCAGCGCTGCTGGCACACGCATGGCCCGGCAATGTGCGCGAACTGAAAAACGTCATCACGCGCGCGTCGCTGCTGGCAACCGGCGCTGTCATCACAGTGGCCGACCTCGGCTTGCCGGCGGCACCGCCGCTCTCCTCCGACGCGGAACCGGAGCGCGAGGACATCGTGCAGGCGCTGGCACGGGCGAAAAATAGCGTCGCACAGGCGGCTGCGGAACTTGGCCTGTCGCGCCAGGCGCTGTACCGGCGCATGGAACGGCTGGGCATCGGCCGGGGCGCATGACCGCACCAACCCCGCGCAAGGGCGTGCGACTCTCGCTGACCACGCGCTTGTCGGCCCTGGTCGGCACCCTGCTGACACTGGGCGTGATCCTCGCGCTGGTGCTCGATTACCTGCTGCCCGGCCAGCCCGCCGTGGTCGTGGCAATTTGCCTGGCCAGCATCGTTCCCATCGCGATGATCACCGTGCGCGCGCAGATCCAGCCGATCCTGTCGCTGTTCCGCGCACTGGGCGGCACCGTCGCCAGCTACCGCGACGGCGATTTTTCGTTCAGCCTGCACTGGCCGCAAAACGACGAACTGGCCGACCTGATCGACGCCCATAATGACCTTGGCAACGTGCTGCGCGAGCAGCGCCTCGGCCTGGTGCAGCGCGAACTGCTGCTCGACACGATGGTGCAAAACACGCCGGTGGCGATGCTGCTGGTGGCCGACGCTGGCGCAATCGTCTACGCCAACCTGGCCGCGCGCCAGCTGTTTGATACCGGCCGCAAGCTGGAAGGCCGGGCCATCGGCGACCTGCTTGATCGATCGGCACCGGCGCTGCGCGAAGCGGTCGAGCGCGGTGGCGACGGCCTGTTCACGGTGAATGCCGGCGAAGAGGAAGAAGTGTTTCACCTGGCCCGGCGCAGCTTCACGCTGAACGGCCGCAAGCACGAATTGCTGCTGCTGCGCCAGCTCACCAGCGAATTGCGGCGCCAGGAAGTGCAGACCTGGAAAAAAGTCATTCGCGTCATCAGCCATGAACTGAATAACTCGCTCGCGCCGCTGGCGTCGCTCGCCCACTCCGGCGCGGAACTGGTGCGGCGCGGCCAGGTTGAACGGCTGCCGCAAATCCTGGAAACCATCGGCGAGCGCACCCGTCACCTTGAGACATTCATCCTCGGTTACGCGCGCTTTGCCAAGCTGCCGACGCCGCGGCTGGCGGAGGTTGTATGGGATGCGTTCGTGGCACGGCTGGCGTCGCACGTGGACTTTGTGCTGGTCGGCGAACTGCCGGCGGACGTGGCGCAACTCGACGCGGCGCAACTGGAACAGGCGCTCATCAATCTCCTTAAAAATGCCCATGAATCAGGTTCCGCACCAAGCGAGGTCACGCTGTCGGTGCGGCGCGTGCAGGACCAGCTGCGCATCGACGTGATGGACCGCGGCACCGGCATGAACGATGCGGTGCTGACGAATGCGCTGGTGCCGTTCTACTCGACCAAGCGCGCCGGTACGGGCCTGGGGCTGGCGCTAGCACGTGAGATTGCGGAGGCGCATGGCGGGCGCATCACCCTGGCCAACCGCGAGGGTGGTGGGTTGGCGGTGACGCTGTTTTTGCCGGTGGCATAGCTGCGCTGGCGCCATGCGCAGACACCCCCTTCGTCAGTTCAACCACTGGCAGGCGCAGGAGCCAGGAAAGTTTTCAACCAGCTATTGCCAGGGTCCTTGCAATCAAGGTCCAGGCTTCGCCGATCCTTCAACAACCACTTTCAAGCCCAGATAGGTTCCTGCGCTAATACCCAGCAGGCCGAGAAGTACGGCGTCGAATTTTGGCATGGCCAGGTCGACATACACTTCATGCAGGAAGACGATACCCAGCACGACCGTCCATGCGACCATCTGGAACCGATGGATGCTGATTCCCGTGCCGTCACTGAGAATATCGCGCCACCAGTGTCCGGTCGTTACAAATATGGGGAGCGCGTTGGCCTTTGATGTTCCTCCATCGATGATGGACGCCCCCAGCGATGCGCCAACGCTGATGCCCATGAGGCCAAGGACGTTCTCGTTCATCGTACTGAAATAGTCGCCCGTAATCATGCCCACGAAAACGAAGCTGCAGAGAATGATGAACGTCCAGAAGGCCATCTGGACGCGTGCCAGGCTGAACATGGCCGGGTGGCCGTCAACCGACAAATTACTGTCGCGCAGCATGCCTGTCGTGCGGCCAGCCCACAAGATGATCACTGCAAAAAGGAGCATGAGCAACGCCCATGCAGTCAACCACCCGGGCGAAATGGCACGAAACCAAATGACCTGGCCAGAGCGCATTGCATAGCTGTCCGCGAAGCCGGCGCTTACGCTCAGTTTCATCTCACCCAATGTGGGATGCCCTAATATTTGCGCCCACTCGGCGCGGTTTTCAGGCGTACGCTTCAGCAAGAAAATAATCTTGTTCTGGCCAGGGTCGACGGGTGGATAAGCGTTCAGGCCGGGCATGGGACGACCGCCCAGGAATAGCGTGAGGGCCCGCGGCTTTGCGCCGCACTTCTGCAGCTGGATGACAGCGGCAAGATTTACAACTGTCAGCATGAGTCCGTGCCGTAATTCCGCAACCTGCTCGTTTTTCTTATCATTCCCACCTCCTGCCAACGTCGACTCGATCTCGCGATAGTCGATCCTTTGCACCGCCGTCACTGCGGCATCGGGCGGATAACTTTCATTGCACTGGGCCGGCGTGGGGGCGTCGCCGGGCGCAGCTTTTTGCTGGTTCCTGGTTTGCTCCGCTGCTGCGGAAGCAGGCGCGACAGCCACTGGCGCTGGCGCCGAGGATGGCACTGGCACTGGTGCGTCGCCAGCCGCGGCCACGCTCGCCTGCGACAGCGACGCCCCGAGCAGTATCGTCATCACCAGACGCCGCAGGCCGCAAAGTACAGTACTTGGCAAGGTAAGCATTCATCCTCCGAAAAAATCAGGCAGGCAATGCGCGCTGCCTTGTATTGTCAGACCCTACCGACCAGTTGCAAGTTCCATCCTTTTCCCTTGGAAGTGTGCGCTGCCGCAGCGCAGCCTGCAATCGCGCCCCTTTCAGCAAGCCCGTCCGATTTCCGGCATCATCTTCCCCACGCAGCTTCCACCCACAAGGAGATCCAGATGACCGACCCATTCACCCCATACACCCCGCCCCGCGTGTGGTCCCCCGCGACGCAAACCGGTGGCGCATTCGCCAGCATCAACCGCCCGATCGCTGGCGCCACCCACGAAAAAGAACTGCCAGTCGGCAAGCATCCATTCCAGCTGTATTCGCTCGGCACGCCGAACGGCCAGAAGGTCACGATCATGTTTGAGGAGTTGCTGGCGGCTGGCCACACCGGCGCAGAATACGATGCGTGGCTCATCAACATCGGTGAAGGCCAGCAGTTCGGCAGCGAGTTCGTCCACATCAACCCGAATTCGAAAATTCCGGCCCTGCTGGACAAGAGCGGAGACACCCCGGTGCGCCTGTTCGAATCGGGCTCGATGCTGATCTACCTGGCCGAAAAATTCGGCGCGTTCCTGCCAACCGAACAGCCGGCGCGCGCGGAAACGATGAACTGGCTGATGTGGCAAATGGGCTCGGCCCCGTTTGTCGGCGGCGGTTTCGGGCACTTTTTTGCATATGCACCGGAGAAGCTCGAGTACCCGATCAACCGCTACACGATGGAAGCCAAGCGCCAGCTCGATGTGCTCGACCGCCTGCTGGCCGACCGCAAATTCATCACCGGCGACGAATACACCATCGCCGACATGGCAATCTGGCCCTGGTACGGCGCGCTGGTGCTGGGCGAACTGTATGGCGCCGGCGAATTCCTGGCGGTGCACAATTATCAGCAGGTGCGGCGCTGGGCAGATGAAGTCAAGGCGCGTCCCGCGGTTGCGCGCGGCATCCGCGTGAATCGCAAGAACACGACGCCCGGCAATTACATCGCCGAGCGTCACAGCGCGGCCGACTTCGACTAATTAACGCCCAGTTCCGCGATGGCGGCGTCGATGCGCGCCGGCGCGCCGGCCAGCAAGCCTGGCACCGCTTCGCCGAGCAATGCGCGCATCAATACCGGCGCCAGCACGCGCTCGACGAACTGTTCGGCCGATGCCATGGCGCCGGCCGGATTATCCGGCGCCATCGCGGCCGCCACGCGCCGCACACCCGGTTGCCAGAACAGCTCATTGGCGCGCACGCCATTGCCGCCAAAACGCGGTAATTCAGCCACCAGCAGGCGCAGCAGCGCCAGCGCGTCGGGGTGCAACGCATCTTCCACTACCCGCATGCCCACCACCGCCAAGCCGGCGTCGGCGGGCGTGCCGGCATCCGTACGCGCCAGCAGATTGTCGATGACCGCGGAAAACAGCGCGGCCTTGTTCGCATAGCGCGCGTAGATACTGGCCTTGCCGGCGCCGGCATCGAGCGCGACCTGGTCGCAACTGGTGCCTTCGTAGCCGCGCGCCAGAAACAGGCGCGCCGCCGCTGCCAGCAGGCGCGCCTCGACATCGCCCTGGCCTGCCGCCGGCCGCCCACCACGTCCGCGCCTGACTGGTACTGCGTCCTCCATGTCCACCCTTTTCAACAGAACCATCTTTACAAATTTTCAAATCGGCTGCTAAACTAGACTTGTCAGTTCAGTTTAATCCTTCCGGCAAATACCGGCCAGCAGCGTAGCACGACCGAGGAATCCCCATGTCCGACACAATTTATCCTTTTCAACTGAACATTCCCGAAGCCGATCTTGCCGATTTGCGCAATCGTCTTGCCAATACGCGCTGGCCCGATCCCGAGACGGTCGGCGACACCAGCCAGGGTCCGCAACTGGTCAAGCTGCGCGCGCTGGCGGCGCACTGGCAAGACGGTTACGACTGGCGCCGCTGCGAGACGATGCTCAATGACTTCGGCCAGTACCGCACCGAAATCGACGGCCTCGACATCCACTTCCTGCACATCCGTTCACCCGAACCTGGTGCCCGGCCGCTGCTGATGACGCACGGCTGGCCGGGTTCAGTGCTGGAGTTCCGCGATGTCGTGGGGCCCCTGACCGACCCGGTCGCGCACGGCGGGCACGTCAGCGACGCATTCCACCTCGTGATCCCGTCGCTGCCAGGCTTCGGCTTTTCAGGCAAGCCAACCGGCACCGGCTGGAACGTGAACCGCATCGCCGACGCGTGGATCGTCCTGATGGACCGCCTCGGCTACACCGAGTGGGTAGCCCAGGGCGGCGACTGGGGTGGCGCCATCACCGCGACGCTTGGCTACAAGGCGCCGCCCGGATTGACCGGCATCCACCTGAACATGGTGATGTTCCAGCCCACCGAACAGGAACGCGCCGAGGCGACCCCACACGAGCAAAAAATGCTCGACGACGCGCAGCGCTACGACCAGCAATTCTCCGGTTATTTCAAGGTCCAGGCGACCCGGCCGCAATCGGTCGGTTTTGGTCTGGCCGATTCGCCGGTGGGCCTTGCGGCCTGGATCTACGCCTTGTTCCAGGATATCTCGGACAGCGGCGCGAACGTGGAAAGCGTGTTTGCGCTGGACGACATCATCGACAACATCATGCTGTACTGGCTGCCAAATACTGGCGCGAGTTCGGCGCGGCTGTATTGGGAAACGATGCAGTCGATGCGCCATGGCGGCATGCCGACTGTGCCAATGGTCACGCCCGCCGGTATCAGCATGTTCCCCGGCGAGCAGCTGCGCCTGTCGAAGCGCTGGGCCGAGCACCGTTTTGACAATCTGGTGCATTTCAATGACCTGGAACACGGCGGCCATTTCGCGGCGATGGAACAGCCGGCTGCGTTCGTCGACGAAGTGCGCGCCACGTTCCGGCGTTTATCGCGCGGCTAAATACCTGGTGAAAATAGCATGCGGTTATTATTGCGAATGATAATCGTTCTCATTTAGAATAGGCGGGTTCGCTGTGTCTGTCCGGCGCTTAACCCTCCTTGACTGGATCCTATGTCCGCTCCCTTTCCCGCGCTGCGCTGCATCGCGGCTGCCCTCGCCTGCGCCTTTGTTTTACCGGCCACCGCCGAAGTTGCACCTGACACCGTCGTCATCACCGGCCAGCGTCCCGACAAGCCAGGCACCCTGGCTGTTCTCGATGCCGATGACCTGACCCGCCTGGGCGTCACCGACATGCAGAACATGGCGCGTTACGCACCTCTGGTCAGCGTACCGGGCGCAGCGAGCGGCAGCGGGAATGTGTGGGATGGCGCGGGCAATACCGGCTTCAATATCCGCGGTGTCGAAGGCAACCGCGTCAGCCTGGCGCTCGATGGTGTCCCCCTGCCCGATGCCGCCGCCAAGCCCGATGGCCTGACCAACAGCAGCTTCGGTGTCGGCCGCGATTACTTCGATCCGGAGACGTTTCGCAGCGTGTCGATTGCCTCCGGCACCAGCGCCGCCGGTCCCGGCGTGCCGGGCCTGGGCGGCGCAGTGGCGTTTGTCACCAGGGCGCCGGAAGATTACCTGAACGACCAGCGCCCGACCTACGCCGACTACAAGTTCGGCTACGACGGCGCCAGCGCGATGCGCATGCACGCCCTCACCGGCGCGGCCAGCACCGGCGTGTTGAAATTGCTGGCCGTGCTGGTGCACCGCGACGGCACCGAAGCCAGGTCCACCGGCACTGCGCCGCTGAACCCGGACGACTGGCATTCCGATGCGCTGCTGGCCAAGGCCTCGTGGTCGCCGCTGGCCGGGCACCATCTCGGCGCCACGGTGGACGCCTACCGGTCCGAACATGAACGCGCCTACAACAACAAGACCGGCGCGTCGTATCCGGACGGGTCGCTGATGGACTCCAGCACCCGCCGCACGCGTTTCAGCATCGACCATCAAATCACCAATGCCAACGCCTGGTTCGACACCCTGGACAGCCGCGTGTATGTGCAGGATTCGAAGGTCGACGACGTTACCGATGCGCGCTACATCACCGGCGCCCGGCCCTACCTGCGCCATATCGTCACCAGCCTGGAAAACCGCAGCATCGGCCTGACCAGCAACGCGGCCAAGCGCCTGGGCGCGCACCAGTTCAGCTATGGCATCAGCGTCGAGGATCTCGATACCAGCCGCCCGTGGCGCGAGGACCGCACCGTGCTTGCCACCGGGGCGCACCAGTTCACCAACAAGGACCGCATGGCCGACAGCACCACCCGTACCTACGGGGCGTACGTGCGGGCCGACCTGGCGGCAACGCGCTGGCTGACAATCAGTCCCGGCCTGCGCGTGAGTTACCGCGACCTCGATCCCAAGGCCACCGATGGCTACCTGATCGGCGTTCCAGGCGCTGCCAGCGAACTGAACGCGCGCACCGATCGTTATGCCACGCCAAGCCTGGCCCTGTCCGCCGCGCTGCGGCCCGATGTGAACGTCTACTTTCAATACAGCCGCGGCACGCGCCTGCCGACTGCCGCCGACCTGACCGGCACCTACGACTCGATCAGCTACACCGGCGCCGGCAATGGCTACGCAGTGCTCGGCAACGCCAACCTGCAAAAGGAAACCAGCAACGCCTTCGAGATCGGCATCAAGGCGCAGCCGACGGCCGGCCTGCGCCTGCACGGTGCGCTGTTCGAGACGCGCTACAACAACTTCATCGACTATGCGGTGCAAGCGCCGGACCCGGTGAACTATCCGACGCTGACGCAAGGGCTGTACCGCGCAGAGAACATCGCCAACGCGAAAAGCTGGGGCGCCGAAGCCTCGGCCGAACTGGACTTCGGTCAATGGTCGGCGCCAATGAAGGGCACATCGCTCAACGTGGCCGGCGGCGTGCAGCACAGCCGCGCGCGCAACGACATCACCGGTCGTGAAAGCGAACTGGTGTCGACGCTGCCGAAGAAAGCCAGTGCAATCCTGGCCTGGGACGATCCATCCCGCCGCGGCGGCGCCAGTCTCGCGGTGGTGCGCACTGGCGCCAGGACCGCCAGCGCCGACGTCATCGCCGGCGTGACCACGGCGCGCTTCGCCGTGCCGGCTGCCACCGTGATCGACCTGGCCGGCTACTGGAACATCGGCCGCCACGCCGTCCTCACGCTGGGCGTCTACAACCTGGGCGACAAGAAGTATTGGGACTACTCGTCGGCGCGGGGCCTGGCCGCCGGCACCACCGCGGCCATGCTGGCCGACATCGAACGCATGGCGCGCCCCGGCCGCTATGCCGCCGCCGCCATCAAAGTCATTTACTAATCAAAAGGGAGAACAACATGAAACCGATCTACCGCAATTTGCTCAGCGCCGCCGTCGTACTCGCCATAGTGCAGGCCCAGGCCCAGACCCCTCCTCAAACGCAGCCGCGCGAGGCCGCGCGTGCACGCAACATCTCCGAGGCAGAGCTGCTGGCCACAAAAATCGGCCAGGGTGTCACGCGCCTGAACGACACCAACCACGCACCGCGCGACATCATGCGCCCCGCGCTCGACCTGGGCACAATCATGGCGCTCACCCGCAGCGAAAACGGTGTCATCGAAACCACCGGCGTGGCCAGCCGGCTGAAAGACGAAGAAAAGGAAGCCGACGACAGCGAACGCCGTGCCCGCGAACTGAACATCGCCGGCGGCTACCTGGGGGGCCCGATCGACCTGCGCTTCCAGTTCCCGCGCTGGCGCTACGCCTTCGCCGTGGTGCAGCCGGGCCGCGACGGCGCCACCAGCCGCAGCCTGCAGTTTTTTGACGCTTCCGGCAACGCCATCCACAAGGTGTATCTGAAAAACGATGCAGGCATTCCTGTGTTCGACAAGCTGGTGGCGGAGTTCCGCATGCCGGTCCAGGAAGCGCCGCTGCAGGTGGCCGCAGCGCCGTTGAAACCCGCACCGAAAGCGGACAGCGCCATCGATATCAAGGAATTCCATCTGGCGTGGACCGAGATGACCGATGTCCACCAGTTCAACAGCATCGTCACCGAATTCGGCCTGACGCGCGAACAGGCGATGCGCCTGGGGCCCGCCGGCACCGTCACGCGCGTCACGCCGCAAGCCGTACGGCCCTTACTGGAGGGCGCTGCGAAAAATCGGGTCGCCCTCATGGCCTTCCTCGGCAACGATGGCGTGACCCAGATCTACAGCGGAAAGATCGACAAGGTGGCAGCCGCCGGCGGCTTTTTCAATGTGCTTGACCCTGCCTTCAACCTGCACCTGCGCGACACCGCCTTCCGCAGCGGCTACGTGGTGCGCCGCGCCGGCATCACGTCAGTGGAGTTCTACGACGACCGCGGCGATCTGGTGGTAACGTTCTTCGGCGTGCGCGAACGCGGCAAGCCGCAACCGCAGGGCTGGATCGACCTGGCTACCAGTTTGCCAAAAGGCTGACCGCGGGTAGCGGGCAAGGCCGGTCTGGTAAGATCGGCCTTCGTTGTTTTATCTGCCTTCATGTCCTCCTTGTCTTCCTCCCTCAGCCGTTTTTCCGCCCCCGGCCACCCGCCCGCCACCATTACCGAATTTCGCGGCGTGCGCTTCCTGCACCTTGGTACCTCGTGGGTGCAGGGCGCGATGCGCATCGATAAACCGGACGCCATCGAGCTCGAATATGTGCAGATGATGATGCTGTGGTTGCTGTTCAACGCGGCGCCGAAGCACATCGTCCAGCTGGGTCTCGGCAGCGCCGCGCTGACCAAGTTCTGCTACCACCGTTTTCCGGAGGCGAAGGTCAGTGCGGCCGAACTCAATCCGAATGTGATTGCGATTTGCCGCGACCAGTTCGAACTGCCGCCAAACGATGCGCGCCTGGATGTACGGGAGATGAACGCGATGGACTTCGTGCTGGATGCGGCCAACCATGGCCGCGTCGACATCCTGCAAGTCGATCTGTACGATGAAGAAGCGCGCGGGCCGGTGCTCGACTCCCCGGAGTTTTACCAGGCTTGCCACGACTGTTTGTCCGACGACGGCATCATGATTACCAACGTGTTTGGCGACTACGCCAACTATGATGTCAACCTCGACAATATGCGCGCAGTGTTCGACGCCGTCGTCTGGCTGCCCGAAGTACACGACGCGAACATCGTCGTCCTCGCCTTCAAACGTGCGCCGGAGATCGATTTTGCGATTCTGTACGAGCGCGCCGGCGAGATCAAACGGCAGATGAACCTGCCGGCGCGCAGCTGGGTGAATGGCCTCAAGGAGTGGATGCGGGACCAGCAGGAAGATTAATCACGAGACACCTCGTTTCCGTTATTCTTCTGGCAGGCCTGCAGCGCGCCGCGCTGGCCATCGTCAAGGAAAATCATGTTGCGTCGCACGCGTCTTTGCCTGGCCATGTCTATGCTATTTTCGCTTTCTGCCAACGCCGCCACGGATTATTACGCGCAAATCCAGGCGACCCGCGCTGACGTCGACGCCCTCACCGGCAAGAATGCAACCCCGGCCCAGCTGAAGGAAGGCGTCGCGCGACTGCAGAAAAGCTTGCGTGAACTGCGCCAGCCTGACGTCGAGGCACTGGCGGTTGGCAGTCAGGCGCTGTATTTCCGCGGCCACGATGTACGGATCGACCTGGCAAAATTGTACGTCCGGCTGAACATGAAAGAAGAAGCGCTGGACATGCTGGAAGCCGCGCAACGCTTCGCATGGATTCCCGAGGCGCTGCAACCGCTGGCAGGCGACGCAGCATTTGCCGGCCTGAGCGACACACCACGCTTCAAACAGATCCTCCGCAATGGCGATATCGCCGCGCGCCTGGCGCAGGGTCCGGCCAGCACGGTGCCGTACCAGGAAACCCTGAGCGTGGAACAGCGCATCGCCGGCCTGACGCAGTTCTGGGCCGAGGCGCGCGCCAACTTCGCCTATTTCGACCACGTGCCCGACCTGGACTGGAACCAGGTCTATCTCGAATTCCTGCCCAAGGTAATGGCCGCCACGTCGACGCGCGGCTACTACCGGGTGCTGATGCAACTGGCGCCATTGCTGCAGGACGGCCACACGAATATCTATCCGCCGAAAGAATTGCAGGACGAGTTTTTTGCGCGCCCGCCGCTGGTCGCGGCAATGGTCGAAAGCCGCGTGCTGGTCGAGCGCATCGACAGCCCGACGCTGGCACAGCGCATCCGCGTGGGCGACGAAATCATCGCGATCGATGGCGTGCAGGTGCAGCGCTATGCCGAGGATCGCATCCGGCCGTTCGTCAGCAGTTCGACGCCACAGGACCGCATGCTGCGCATGTACAGCTATCAGCTGCTGGCAGGCGACGCGCGCATCCCGGTCACGCTGACGTTGCGCGACGCTGCCGGCAAGGAGCGCCAGGAAACGCTGGCCCGCAGCGGCTACCTTGATGTCAGGCCCCCGGCGCCGTTTGCCTTTCGCATGCTGCCCGGCGGCGTCGCATATATCGCGCTCGACCATTTTGAAAGCGACGCCGGCGTCAAGGCGTTCGAACAGGCGCTGCCGGAGATTTTGAAAGCGAAGGCGCTGGTCATCGATGTGCGCCGCAACGGTGGCGGCGCGAGCGAATACGGCTGGGAAGTGCTGAGTTACCTGAGCCGCACGCCGATTGCCTACGCGCCGCAATATGTGCGCACCGACCAGCCGCTGCAGCGCGCAAGGGGAAGCAAAATCCTGATCTGGCAGCCGGTCGACAATGCCGGTGCGCGCGCTTTTTCGCACCCGCATCCGCAGATTTTCGATGGCAAAGTGGCGGTGCTGACCGGTGCCGGGACCTTCTCTGCCGGCGAGGATTTCATCGTGGCCTTCAACACGCTGAAGCGCGGCGTGACCATCGGCGAAACCACCGGCGGCAGCACCGGCCAGCCATTGACGATGCCGCTGCCCGGCGGCGGCACGGCGCGCATCTGCATCAAGCGCGACCTGACGCCGGAGGGCCGCGATTTCGTCGGCATCGGCCTGCCGCCGGACATCGTCTTGCCCCCCACCGTAGCCTCGCTACGCAGCGGCACCGACCCCGTGCTGGAGCGCGCCCTGCTCGCGCTGACCCAGCCGTAATTGCAAACCCTGGTGCCACGTCTGACATTCGGACACGAACGCTACCGTAGCGCCCATTGCAGACTGAAGAACTATTGCTCCATCGTATATATTGCTCAAAACCACTAGCCCTGAATGGCATTACCTTTGGCTTTTAACAGCGAAGGGGTTGAGATGCGTACATTCATTAAAATTTTCGTGGCAACGTTGCTCTGCAGCGCGGCCATATCCTGCAGCGCACGTGACAGGCAGGCAACGAGCGATCCGCTGGCGTGGCTTGGGCCCCTGCCGGCCAAGCTGAACGAAAAAATGCTTCACCAGGGTATTCTTGCGTTCAATGAGAAGATCCGCAGCGACCTGAGCGCTCCCGACATCGCTCTCGATCACTTTGTTTGCAAGCGCCCTGCCGACGTCGGCCCCACACCACAAATGGAGGCCGTGCGCGCTTACCTTGACGCCTGGCCCTACAGTGCGGGCGAGCCGGAACTGGTGCAAGGCATACATCGCGCCGCGGCAGCCGGGAACTGGCTGGCACGGGTTCAACTTTACATTCTGCTTCAGCCGACGTCGCTGAAAGAGCAGTATCGCCACCTGCAGCTGGCGCAATGGATGCAACGGCAGAAAATCGGCGCACTCTACGCCCAGATTGGCGACGATCTTGCTGCATCGGGCTATTACAGCGACGCTCCGCACGCGAGCATCAATGGTATCGATATCTACGCGGCGTTGCATGGCAGCTATCCTGCGCAGCAAAAAGTCGGCAAGGCGTTCATCGACGCACCGGACACCGACGCCATCGGACGCGCCATGCTTGCATGCGCGTCCGGTTCCCTTCCGGAATACGCGCGGATCTTCAATGGTGACGCCGAGAAGGCAGCGGAACAGCGCCGTCAGGCTGCCCGCGAAGCACGTCAGCCGCCCCTGCACCGGGCCGTCTCCAGTGGCGACGCCGCACAGGTCTCCCTTCAGTTGTCCGCAGCACCCACAAGCATCGCCGTCCGTAACGACGACGATCAGAGCGCGCTCGATACGGCATTGCTGGCCAATCCACCGCGGCCGCAGATTGTCGCCCTGCTGATTGCTGGCGGCGCGCAGGTAAGCGAGGATCACCGGGTCATCGCCAGTCGTGACGACAGCCAGCTGGGGTTGGCGGTTGCCGCTCCGGCACCGGATAACCTTGAACTGGTCAGGCTGCTGATGCAGGCCGGCGCCGATCCGTTCACCACCAACAAGGTGCACGAATATGTGTTTCAGACGCCTTTTGCCGATGCCGCCGACCGGTACGACGATGGCAAAGACGAGAAGGTATTTGCGTTCATGCTCGACAGCAGACGCCTTGCCGCCCCTTCCGCGCTGGCTACCGATTATGTCGATTACTTCGGCCATTCGCCGCGCGTACTCGATCGTCTGCTGGCCTATGGCGCCGTCCCGTCCGGCAAAATATTTTCCGAGGCCGTTGCTGTCCCCGAGGGTGGACTGGCCGCATGGCTCGCCCGGCTGCAGGTGCTATTGGGCCGCCATCAGCACCTGCGCGACGCGATGCGCGCCGAAGACGGTGCCAACGCGCTCGCGCAGGCTGCCTATCAATGCCGCTTCAACCTTGCCATCGCCCTGGCTGGCCTGGGAGCGCCTTTCAAGGATGATCTGGTCGGCCATGTGGTCGAGCGTTGCGACGATAACGATTTGCAAGCGGCCGGTACGATCGGACAGCCACGCCGCAAATTTCTCGAACTGCTTGTCGCCAGCGGCAAGGACCTCGATGCCGGCAGCGGGAACCGTTGCGTCGCCTGGCTGCCGAACTGCAGCTTGCCCGATGAAGCGATCGTGCGCGAATTGCTCGCACTTGGTGCAGACCCTTACCGCTTTGGTTCGGACGAAGAGACGAACGGCGTCCTCGCTGCCATTGCAGATTGCAAGCCCGGGTTGGCCGAGCTGATGCTGGCCCTGCCGCCGAAGGAGCGCACTCCTGCCCTCCAGGCCAGTCTCGACCGCTCAGCAGAGCGTGCGGCGGATCCGTATTTTTGTTATGAGAAAACCGACATGCGCGCTGTCCTGGCCCGCCTGATTTCTTACGGAGCAGTGCAACCGCCCCCGCCACCGCCGGCAAAACCTGAGAAGCAGTTAGCAGCACGCCCGAAGAAAACGTAGGCGGCGTCACGCATTGTCGGGATGAATGCCAACGTCGGCGTCCACCCTGACAACCTGCACGACAATCATCGACGCTATCCAAACTGTTGTAAATACCGCACATAATTGGTGCAAAAACGCTTTCTATTGCAAAAGCGACACGCTGGATCACCCATTTCTTGTGTCTGACGATCACTATTATTAAAGCCGAGCTCGGCACAGTGATTAAAACAGGAGACAAGATGACCCGCGTTCACATCCAGCACCCTTCCCTCTTGCGGCTGCGCCGCACCATATTGGCCGCCGCCGCGCTATCTGCATGCATACCCGCCACGGCGCAGGACGCAGCCACCCCGTCCGTCGTCGTCATCGGCTCGCGCTCGGCCCCCAAAAGCGCCCTTGATACCGCTGTCCCTGTCGGCTACATCGGCCAGGCCGACATCCAGTCGACCGGCACGCTGGAACTGGGCAAGGTGCTGCAGGAACTCGACCCGTCCGTCAACTTCACGTCCACGTTCGTCAGCGACGGCACCGACATCATCCGCCCCGTCACGCTGCGTGGCCTCGGACCCGACCAGGTGCTGGTGCTGATCAACGGCAAACGCCGCCACCAGCAGGCGCTGGTGAATGTTCAGCAATCGATCGGACGCGGCTCGGCCGGCACCGACATCAACGCCATTCCCCTGTCCGCGATCGACCATATCGAAGTGCTGCGCGACGGCGCCGCGGCGCAGTACGGGTCGGATGCGATTGCCGGCGTGATCAACATCGTGTTGAAAAAACAGCCGGGCAAATCGCAGATCACCGGTGCGCTCGGCACCACCAGCGAAGGCGATGGCGACCTGTATTCCGGCAGCGCGACGACGGGGCTGGCGCTGGGCAGCGACGGCGGCTTCGTGCAGCTGTCGGTGGAAGGACGGCGCCGCAACGCCACCAACCGCGCCGGTCTCGATACGCTGCGCGTGGACCCGCCGCGCGTCACGCAGCAGCTGGGCGACAGTCTGGCCAAGGACGCGTACCTGTGGCTCAATGCGGCGCTGCCAATGGCAAAGGAAGGCGAGCTGTATGCGTTTGGCGGCGTCTCGCGTCGCACCGGCGCCGCGTCGGGCTTTTTCCGTCCACGCGACGACGGGCGCAATGTGACGGCCGTGTACCCGGACGGTTTCCTGCCGGGGATCCAGACCACGGTCAAGGATGCGTCGCTGGCGCTGGGCTACCGGCATGACCTGCCGGGCGACTGGAAGTTCGACGTCAGCGTCAACCACGGCCGCAGCGAACTCGATTTCCACGAACGCAATTCGATCAACGTCAGCTACTGGTTCGAGCCGGGACCGAATTTCGGCACCTCGCCGCGCGAAGCCGATACCGGCTCGCTGAAGTTCAACCAGACCACCTTCAACGTCGATCTGAAAGGCCCGTTGACGCCGCAAATGTTCCTGGCCGGGGGCTTCGAGTGGCGCCGCGACGGCTATAAAATCGGCGCCGGCGATCCGGTCTCGTATTACTACGGTCGCACCAACAACCCGTCCCTGGTCATCCGCGACCAGAATGGCGGCATCGCGGCGGCGGGCATCCAGGGCTTTCCCGGTTACACCCCGGCCACCGAAGTCGATGACGCACGCCATAACGTCGCCTTTTATCTCGACGCCGAATACCGTTTCGACCCTCAGCTGCTGGTGGGCGCTGCAGTGCGTCATGAGCGCTACTCCGATTTCGGCTCCACCACGACGGGAAAACTGAGTGCACGCTGGGATCCAAGTAAAACGTTTGGCGTGCGCGCCAGTGCCTCGACCGGATTCCGGGCGCCCAGCGTGCAGCAAAAATTCTATAGTTCGGTGTCGACCAATTTGGACAGCAACGGCGTGCTGACCGAGACCCTCACTGCGCGCGAAGGCAGCGCCGCCACCAGGGCCTTCGGCATCGCGCCGTTGAAAGAGGAGACGTCGAAGAACGCCAGCATCGGCCTGGTCCTGCGTCCCATGAGCAACCTGTCGGTGACGGCCGATATCTACCAGACGCGCATCGCGGACCGCATCGTCTTTTCAAGTAATATCGCGCCCGAAGCGGGGCCGTGCCTCAGTGTCGCTGCGTGCCCGATCCGCGCCATTCTCGATCCGCTGCGCGTCGGCCAGGTGCAGTTCTTCACCAACGCCGTGGGCACGCGCACGCGCGGGCTCGACATCGCCATTGAACACACCACGCGCCGCGCCGGCACCACGCTGGTACTGAGCGGCCAGCTGGGGTTCAACCAGACCCGCGTCACCGGGCGCACCTCGCAGTCCACGCTGCTCACCGGTGCGCAGTTGTTTGACGATGCCCAGGTCACGCTGCTCGAGCACGGCCAGCCGCGCCAGCACCACGTGCTGTCGGCCGACTACACAACCGGTGCCTGGGGCTTCAACCTGCGTGAAAATTATTATGGCCCGGTGCAGGGACAAGGCTTTACGGCGCCGTTCGTGCAGACCTGGGAGGGTAAATGGCTGACCGACCTGGGCCTGCGCTACAACGTCACCAGCAAGATCAGCCTGGCCGCCGGCGTCGACAATCTGTTCGACACCTACCCGACCGAGTGGGACAAAACGCGGGCGGCGCCGTTCCCGCAACTGGGCTTCACGCATTGCTGGGAAACCTGCCCGTTCGGCATCAACGGCCGGACCATGTACGCGCGCGCGGACTGGCGGTTTTAACGGAGTTGGCAAGACAATGTCGGGCCGGTCTTGTTCATCAAAGACCGGCTATTTTCCTGAAGCGTTCCAATACCAGAGGGACTCTACGCTGGTTTGCATCATCAGGATTCAAATGCCATGGAAGAAGTTCAGAGAACGCAGGGTCGGCAAGCAGGTCATCGAATTCCTGCATGATAAAAGCTTTGACAAGAGGATCCGCGGACTGCACTTCGGCTACTAGTTCCACCCGACCATCGACCAAGTTGACAATGTCTCCCATGTCGTGATGACCATAGTCGCCATTCCCGCGCCCGTGAAATGCAGACAGCTTCGTGGCCAGGAACAAAGCTGGAGACACAATATTAATTCAAGCCCACTGGGTAGTTTTCGCCTTTCGGCATATTGAACTACCATCGGGTACCATTCGTTGGTTGAACCGAACCCGATTTCTGCTGTAGGCATCACATCGATTAATAGCTCGTCCTTATACCAACGGCAGATAACTTCATCCTGAATATTGTTACTGAACCCTAGTGCGACCAGTCTTTGTTCCAGAAGATAGTAGGCCGGCATCGATACAACTTCAGCGATTAAGTCGACATCTTTTGTCTCACGAATTGATGGTCTGGCTTTGTCAGTGATCAGCAAGCCAACGGCGCAGCCCCCTACCAGCACCAATTCACGGCGAAGCTCTCCGAGCGCCCTGGCGACAAGCTCAACCGAATCGAGGTTAGGATCGCGCGTTGTCATCTCAGGTACTGCGGCAGCAGGCTAACGGCTAATTCTTTGCTCCGGGCACTGCCGCCACGAAGCGCATCGACAAGTGTCATGACCTCATAGAGTTTCATGTCAATTTTGCATGCGGACGGCACTGATGCGTAGATTGGCTGCAACGTCAGTCCCTGTGTATCGCCGTCGGCATGGGGCCATACCTGGGGCAGGGAGTCCGATCTGGAAAAATGCTCACTCAGAACTGGGCCATCCGTGGCTGTGGCAAAACCTCGTGTCAGCGGTCCATTTATTGAAGGGAATACATAGCGAATGCCATGCCTCAAAAATTCCTGAAGCGCAAATTTGATGGGCGTCAGCTCTTCAGTGCGCTGCATCAAACTACAAACTTGAGCACGTCTAACCGCAGAGTGGACCTCCGAAGCGGACATGAACAGTTCACCAGCCAATTCAGCATACGTGAAAGTTCGCCCTGGATTGACTGCGATCTTCAGCACGACAAGCAAATCTTGTGGTTTTAGCACCAACTGCTTATTTATTGAGAGTGACATTTTTTTCATTCGCGAATAGAAAATACTGCAACTAAACCGCAGAATTCGCCGTTCGCGAACAGCGAATACTGTGGTTTGCCACCCAGGATGGGCTCTTTGTGGCTTAGACTGCCCGCCACCGAGACAGAAGGAGTCGTTATGGCATACACATCTACCGATGTCACATCGATATACCCCACGAATAGACGTTCCAGAGAGGAAGAATGATGTCCATCACATACCAGCCGCGGAAAAAAAGTCCTCGTGCGCCTTCTATGGCATTGAATGAAGCACTTGATCGTGCACTGAAGCTCTACGAACTAGAGCGTCTACATTCCTCTCCTGTTGACGTCGTTGCAACGGGGATCGGGTACAAGAGCGCAAACAGTGGAAGCGCACTTTCCGCCCTGGCGTCACTCCGCTATTTCGGTTTGCTGGAACGCCCGAAAGATGGATTTCTCGCCGTTGCCAAGGCAGTCGAATGATATAAATTTTCGCCGTCGGACGTGCAGAGGCGAGAAATTCGCCTGCAGTTTTTAAAGACGCCTCCGCTTTATGCCGAACTTTTGGAAAAGTATGCCAGTGGGTTGCCGTCAGATGCAAGTCTCAAATATGAATTGATCCAACGCGGCTTTATTCCAGCAGGGGCTGAAACTGCAATGGCCAGTTTTAAAGAGTCAGTCATTTTCTCGATGTATTTTGAAAGCAGAGCTAATCAAATATCCATCGAGGACGACATAGCGAATGAGAATGAGAACGATTGGAATGCCAACGATGAAGAATTACCAATCGCAAAACCAGCAAAGAAGAATGGCAGCATAGCGTCTGCCATTTCCATAGCGGACGATGACGAAGAGTTGGACAGATTTCCTGTGCGCCTACCCGGTGGACGCAAGGCTTGGATAATCATTCCATCGCTATTTTATGAAGCCGACAAAAATCGACTAAAAGCACAGATTGATCTGCTGTTGACTGAAGAAGACGAGCTCTGAAAAGCACTGCTAGCGCCGCTCGCGCCACCACAGGAGTAGCAGCGCCAGCGCAAACAGGATGGCCAGCGCTGGTATGAGCGGCTCGGTTGCCATGACGCGGGGCTGCTCCAGCGTGCCCCGGGCGCGCTGCCACAGCCGCCAGTCGTGGTCGGCATAGATATACAGCGGGTGGCTTGAGACCATCAGCCAGCCCGGTTGACGCGGCCAGACCGCCACGCAGCGGGCGTCGATGTGTTCGGCGCACTGTTGCCACGTCAACGTCTGCGCCAGTTGCGGGAAGACGGCATCGCCTTTCACGCCCTGTGCGCAGATGGCGACGCGCCGGTTCGGCAGCGGCATCTCGTCAGGCGCGAGCCAGGTGACGTCCTGGTCGCGCTGCACGCCAGCGCGATCGAGTACACCTTGCCACCAGGCTGACAATGCACGCGGCTGCGTGATCGCCAGCTTGTGCCAGTCGGCCGCGCCCAGCCACGTAATGCGGCCTTGGTGCCAGGTGCGGGTCCAGGTGATGCTGTCGGTTGATTTCCACGCTCCGGTCTCTGCGAAAGCTGGATTGAAGGGCGCCGTTGCCAGCGCGCCGTGCATGGCACCTTCGGCTTGTGCCTGCAGCGGCAGTTGCAATGCCTGTGCCCAGATACCGGCATTATTTGCATTCCCCGCCAGGACGATCAGCGGCGTGCCACTTGCCACGCGCGCCAGCAACCCTTTGCGCACAGCCGGCGCGGCCTGCTCGAACCACGCCGCGTCGACAATCTCCAGGTCGGCGGAAAAGGCTTTGGGCGCGGTGTCGCTGCGTGAAATTGCGCGGCCCAGCGTCACTTGCCAGTCCACGACCGCGTGGCTGGCCACCAGTTGTTCTTCCAGCGCGCGCACATCGAATGACGGCGCGCTGAAGCGGCCCTGCACTTTCAACGGCACGCTATCCATCACGACAAACGGCACCGAGCCCTGGTCGATGACCTTGCCGTCCGCGTCCAGCACGCGCGCTTTCAGCACCAGCTTTTCGGCGACCGGCGGCAGCCATTGCACTGCCAGATTGCCCTTGCCGGATGTCTCGGCCAGCAACTGGCCATTTTCTGCCAGCAGTTGCAGACGCCCTGGCGCAGGATTAGTCCACTGAACGGTCAGCGTGAACACGCGGCCCAGCGCCAGCTCGTTGGGGAAAGTAAGACGCAGTGACGCGGTCGCTGGTGCTACCTGCGTTGACGCGTTTGCTGACGGATTGCCCGGTAGATGGATGCTCAGGCCGGCCAGCGCGGCTGTCGCCACCAGCACGAGGACGGCATCGAACCATTGGCGCCGCCACAGATACGCCAGCGTGCTGGCAGCGCCGATGGCGAGTATCACCGCGATCATGGCTGCACTCCTTTTTGCCAGGCGCGCGTAAACGGCGTGGTGGTTTTCGGTACCGCCTGCAGCAGCAGCGGCGCGTCCACAATCCCGCTGCGCAGCCAGGCCCGCAGCACGGGGCGACATGTAATGCAGCCATCGGCCACATCCTGGATTGCCCGCTGCGCGGCCAGCTTGTGCTCGTCGCCAGGCACGCGCGCGACCACCCAGTCGTAGGCGGTGCGGGTCCACAGCGCCGGCAAGGGCTGGTCGCCATCGAGCGCCTGCAGCACCGTGCGGATCGCTGGCGGTACCGCTTCTGGCGCTTCACCCGGCACGCGTTTGAAACTCACCGCGCCCGAGAGGTCACCGGTCATGCGAATGGCCTCCTTGATCGGCGGCGGCGTGAACGCGGTCTTGTGCAAATAGATGCGGTCGGCCTGCTGCAGCTCTTTTACTGCGTCGAGCGCCTTGTGCTCGGGCGGCAAAGCGGCGCCAGGCTGAATCGCGCGCAAGGATTTTTCGGCGTCCCACATCGCGGCCAGTGCGCGCCGGAGAATTTTTTTGGTCGCGTCATCAAACAGCGTCGCGCTTTCCGGCTGGTCGTGGACGTGGCCGAATTCGGCCACAATGTCGTGTTTTTTATCATCGTGATCATGGTCGTCGCCGCCGAACAGGCTCGATTCTTCACCGAGAAACTGGCCGTAGCGGCGCCGCAATTGGGCCTGGTCGTCGGCGATCGATTCACTGCGTTCGCGCACCGCGGCGCCATCCATTTTTTTCATGCGCTGGTCCGCCACCAGTTGCTCGGTGTCGATGATGATCTGGCGCTGGCTGCGCAGGTTTTCCGGTTTCACCAGGGTCGGCAGCGCCGAGCTGACGTCCTCGCTGTCTTCCTGCACGGGGCCCGGCAGGCGCAGCGTGTACGTGGCGGATTGCGTCGTGTGCGGGCGCGGCGCGTTGTCCAGCGCGCGCACAAAAAAGTACAGCTCGTCACCCGGTTCCATGCCCAGCTCCGCCAGCGTCCACTGCTTCGACCAGTTGCGCGATGTTGGATCTTTCGACGCCGGCAGCGGCATTTCGCTGTCGGTGAACTTGATGCTCTCGCCGCTGCCGCGCGCCAGCGTCAGGTGCAACGTCGCGCGCGTGACGCGGTAATCGTCCCGCACCGAGACGGCAATGTGCGTGCTGGCAGTGCCGGGTGTGAGTTCCTGCACCATCTCTTTCGGCGCGGCGATGGAGATCTGCGGCGCTTCGTCGGCCAGCACACGCAAATTAAAACGCACGCCGCGCCAGCGCCAGGTCAGCGATTCGGTGGCTACCAGCGTGGCGCATTTTTCATCCACGGTCAGTTGCCGGCCATCGCCCAGTTCAATCGGTGGCGCATCGGCAATCGGCGTGCGCAGGCACCAGCTCACCGTACTTTGCTCAGGCACGGTCAGTTCGCGGCCCGGACCGGTCGATGGGGCCACGCCGGTGTACCTGGGCGGCGTCACTTGCATGGCGAGTTCGGGCACCGGCGGCGGTGGCTTGCTGGCCACGGCGACTGCAGGTACGGCGTGCGTTGGCATGTGCCACGCCCATGCAGCACCTGCCAGCACAAAACTGAGCGCTGCCCAGCCAGCACCAGATGTCACCCGCTGCCGGACAATCGCGCGCAGATCGGCCGCTTTGATATCGACCTGCGCCAGGCGCGCAAGCTGCAACTGCGCCAGCGGCGACGTGGCCACCATCCCCGCGCTGTCTTCCAGCGCAGGGATGCCTTCATTGAGCCAGGCATGCGTTTTACGCGCGACGCGCGTGTTCAGGCGCCATGCGTCGATCAGCACCCACAGGCACCACACCGCCAGGCCTGCGCTGGAGACGAACAACCATGGCAGTGCCCCGGCGAGCCAGGCTGGTATCCGGCGCAGCAGCGCGGCACGTAATAAGTCAACGCTTCGGTCAACGCTTGCGGACATGCGCCAGCCCCCTTTCCAGCGCAAACAGCGCGACCAGCGCCATCAGGAGTTTGTCGCGCAGTGCGCCGCCCTGGCTGTGCAAGGGTGCAGATGGATCGGCCGCCAATACCTGCGACGGCGCCACGTACGGCGCCAGGGCGTAGTGCTGGCGATACCATGCGGCGAACACCGCGCGCGCGGCATCGGCATCGCGTGGTGTCACGCCCGTGGAAAACGTGACGGCGCCGGGTGCTGTATCGACGACCCAGCGCACTGGCCCATCGATCGCGGTGAACATGGTGACCCACGGCGCCGGTCGATCGCTGACGATATTGACATGGCGGGTGACCGGCGGCACCGCTGGTGTGGACGTTTTCAGCGTGACCTGGTGACGCAGGCTCGGGCGCGTCGCTGCCATGACCTGCGGTCCTTCGATGACGATGCGGGCATCCGGCTTCCACTCGGCCTCGCGCGCGCGCAGCCAGCCGATGGCATCCTGCGTCGGCACATGGATGGCCTCCTTGTCGGCGCTCGCTCCCCCTGCCGCCACCAGCGTGGTGTCGCCACGCCACGCAACGACCGGGTCGGCCAGCCACGCAATCAAGGTCGCCAGCAGCAGGCATCGCACCAGCAACAGCATCAGGTCGGTCCAGCGCCACGCGCGCAACTGGCGCGGTGCGGACCTGGGCAAAAAACGCGCAGTGGCCAGCGGCGTGGCCTGTACTTGCCGGCGCCGCTGGCGATGCCACCAGATCGGCAGCAGCAAAACTGGCATCGACCACCACCAGAGACTCGTCATCGCAACACCATCCGCAAGACTTCACCGGGCGACTGTTCGATGCGGGCGGCATACAGCGGCACATCATGCCGGCGGCTGTCCGCTTTGACGCCAGCGAAATGGGTCGCGCGCGCAGCCGTGTAGGCGCCCTGGTCGAAGCCGAACATCCCCTCGCCTTCCGGATCGCGGTAGGCCGCGCCGGTTTTAAAATCGGCATCCACCTCAGCCTGCGTGTGCAGCAGCAGCGCGCGCACATCGTGGCGCATGTGCCGCAGCCGCAGCAGCGCTTCCGACAGCGGCGATGGCCAGTCCAGGAAATCGCTGGCAGCAAAAATCACGCTGGGCGAGCCGGCAAAGTGCAGTGTCGGCGCATCGGGCAGCTTGCCAAGTGGCGCGGCCTTTTGCAGTTGATCCAGGACGCGGTGCAACTGGCGCGGCCCGCGCGCGGCCGGCGTGAACTGCGTGCGGCCATCTTGCAGCACCACCAGCCCGAATGCATCGCCCTGGCGCTGCGCGATCGCGCCGATGCAGGCCAAAATCGCGCGCGCGTAGCCGATCTTGTCGAGGCCATCGATTGCGCGGCTCGGCTCCGCCATCGACGCGGTCGCATCGAGCACCAGCCAGACTGCGACGTGGCTGTCGCGCTCCGCTTCGCGTATGAAATAACGGTCGGTGCGCGCCAGCAGTTTCCAGTCGACGCGGCGCCACTCGTCCCCCGGCGTGTACGCCCGGTACTCGGAAAACTCGACGCCGGCGCCACGTTCAACGCCCACGTGGATGCCGTGGCCGAGTCCTGCCAGCACGTGGCGGATGACCAGGTCGAGATTGGTGGCGTGTGCCAGTACCGATGCAGCGAGCAATTAGTCGACCTTGATCTCGCTGCGCAGGGACGCGAGGATATCGGCAATCGCGACGCCGTCCGCTTCCGCTTCAAAATTGCGCAGCACGCGGTGCGCCAGTACCGGCAGCAGCATCGCGCCGATATCGTCGCGCGTCACCGCAAGCCGGCCGTGCATCAACGCGCGCGCTTTCGACGCCAGCACCAGCGCCTGGCCGGCGCGCGGTCCCGCTCCCCAGCCGACGTGCTTTTTGATGGCCGCCACCGTGGTATCGGCTGGCCGCGTGGCACGCACCAGGCGCGTGGCGTAACGCAGCAAATGGTCGCCAATCTCGATATCGCGCGTCAATGCCTGCAGACGCAGCAAGGTGGCCACGTCCATCGCCTGCGTCGCTTCCTGGATGCCAGCCCTGGTGGTTGCAGCGACCATCGCCACTTCTTCGTCCTCGGTCGGATAGACGACATCGATGCGCAGCAAAAAGCGGTCGAGCTGCGCTTCCGGCAGCGGATACGTGCCGGACTGCTCGATCGGGTTTTGCGTGGCCAGCACGAAGAAGGGCTTCGGCAGCGGATAGGTCTGGCCGGCGAACGTCACCGAGCGTTCCTGCATCGCTTCCAGCAGTGCCGATTGCGTTTTTGGGGGCGCGCGGTTGATTTCGTCGGCCAGCAGCACCTGCGTGAACACGGGCCCCGGCTGAAAGCGGAACACGCGCTTGTGCGTGGCGGCGTCTTCTTCCAGGATCTCGGTGCCGACGATATCGGACGGCATCAGGTCGGGCGTGAACTGCACGCGCCGGAATTGCATGTCGGTCGCCTGCGCCAAGGACTTGACCAGCAGCGTTTTGCCGAGGCCCGGCACGCCCTCGACCAGCGCGTGGCCACCGGCCAGCAGGCAGATGATCAGGTGTTCGACGACCTGTTCCTGGCCGATGATGACACGGCCCATGCTCGTCTTTAACGCGCCAACCTTGGCGGTCAGCTCCGCGACGACGCTCTCACTCCATTGTTCCGACACTGTTCAGGCTCCCAACGCGTATTGAATGATATTCACGGCAAATCTCGTATTGTCGACAGCGAGGAAGCGCTTGTTACGGAAGTCGTAATCCCACTCGCAGCCGTAGTCCTTGTTCGAATACAGCACCCGGATGCGGCCGTTGAACACGATCGCTTTCAGGTAATCGTGCACCAGGTCGTCGCCCCAGCCATTCAGTTCGGCGCCGGTGTTTGGCGGGCCCTCGGGGAACTTGAAGAAGCTCGAGTAGATCGGGTGGTTGTTCGGGATTTTGGCGAGTGCCTTTGGCCCGAAAATCTTCGCCATTTCGGCTTCGAACGATTTGGCAAACAGCCCGTCGATATCGTGGTTGCAGTCATCCACGAACACGAAACCGCCGCCGCGCACGTACTTTTCGAAGTTGCGCCGCTCGGCCGGGGTGAACTGCACCAGCTTGTGTCCGGCCAAGTAGACAAACGGCGCTTCCAGCATCTTTGCGTCGGCCAGCGCCACCATGCGTTCGACCGTATCGACGCGCAGCGTGGTGTATTCCACCAGCGAATTGAGCACGTTGCTGGGCATGCGGATATCCACATCCCAGTCGCCCGACTCGTACGTCAGCCGGGTGAAGTAGAAATCGCTGCGCGCCATTATTTAGACGTCATCCCCGCGAAGGCGGGGACCCATAACACCGCCGGAATATGCCAACGCAGATCGTCAGTGGTATAGGTCCTCGCCTTCGCGAGGATGACGGTTCTTGAATCTGTGGTGCGAGCGCGCATCAAATCACTCAAACCGCGTCGGAGAGCGACGTAAAATTAAAATCACGCACCTTCATCGGCGGAATCAGCATCGAGTACTGGACCTCGTCACCGGCAATGATGACCGGCTTGCCCAGTTCCTCGACATTGTTCAGCATCGACACCGGGCTTTCATTGAAACGGAAGTTCTTGATCGGGTACTTGATCTTGCCGTTTTCAACGTAGAAAGTGCCGTCGCGCGTGAGGCCAGTGAGCGCCAGCGATTGCGGGTCGACCATGCGGATATACCAGGTACGCGTGACCACAACGCCTTTCTTGGTCGACGCAATCAGCTCTTCCAGCGACCTTGTCCCGCCCGCCATGATCATGTTCCCGCTGCGCCCAGTGGCCACCTTGCCCTGCTTTTGCGCCCAGAAGCGCGAGTACTCCAGGTTGACCACGCGGCCATCCTTGATAATGTCGGTGCGCTGGCGCGCCAGTTGCGAGCGGCTGTCCCACGGGCTCACCGGCACATCTGCATTCCACGGATCCGAATACACCTGGATCTGCTCGTCGAACAGTTTGTCGCCGAGCCGGTTGCCGCCGCCCTTCTTCGACATGAAGCTGCGGCCTTCATCGGCATTGCGCGCACCCAGCGCGCCAAACATCCTGCCGATGACTTCCGACGTCGCCGCCGGCTCCAGGATCACCGTGTAGCGGCCTGGCTCCATCGCTTTCGCATCGACCGAGCGCAGCGCTTTTTCAATGGCGATGCCAGACGCTTCGCGCGCATCGAACTTGCGCGCATCGATTGCCGAACGCGTCACCCAGCCCGAACCGCGCCCGTCTTCCGTGCGCGCGGTGCAGGTGTAATCGAGGTTCGTGAATGCGCGGTGGCCGAACAAACCATTCGAATTGGCGATCGCTTCGAAGCCGGTGACGTCGTTAAAAAAGCCAGCCGTGACCAGCTTCTGCTTGCGGCCCGCTTCGATCGCATACGCTGCCACCTGGGCACGGAACTCGGGATCGATGGCTGCCGTGGCAGTGACAAATTCGACGCTCGGCCTGAATACCTGCTTGCCAGGTGCCGGCACGAACTCCGGGTTTTCCGGTGCGAGGCGCGCCACTTCCTGGGCGCGCACCACCGCCGCCTGCAGCGCCTTGTCGTCGAACTGGTTGATGGTGACGGTGCCGACGCGCTTGCCGAAAGCGACCGTGATCGACATGCTCATGTCTTCGTTCAGGCCCGCGGTCGACACACTGTTGCGCGCAAAACGGATATTGCCGTTGCGGGCACCGTTGATCGACACGCTGCATTCATCGGCTTTCGACAGACCGATCACCCGGTCGCACAAAAGCTTTGCTTCTTCCTGGTTCAGTAGTTTCACGTTCGTTCCTTAGCCGACTTTGCGGGCGGTGTTGATCACGTTGATGCCATTGAAGCGGGTCGTGGCCGAACCATGCGACACCGCGCTGACCTGGCTCGGTTGCCCTTTGCCATCGAAGAACGAGCCGCCCATGCGCCAGTCGCGCTGGTCGCAGATAGCGCTGCACGCATTCCAGAATTCCTGCGTATTCGACTGGTACGCCACGTCTTCCAATGGCTGGCCGATTTTGCCATCCTTGATGTCGAAGTACAGCTGGCCGCCGAACTGGAAGTTGTAGCGCTGCTGGTCGATCGAATACGAGCCGCGCCCAAGGATGTAAATCCCCTTCTTGACGTCCTTGACCATCTCGTCCGGCGTCAACGGGGTTTTGCCGGCGGCCAGCGACACGTTCGGCATGCGCTGGAACTGCACACTGCTCCAGCTGTCGGCGTACGAGCAGCCATGCGATTCTTTTTCGCCGATGATGTGGGCCTGGTCGCGCGTGGCCTGGTAGTTCACCAGGATGCCGTCACGGATGATGTCCCAGCGCTTTGCGGCGACGCCTTCATCGTCGTAGCCCACTGCACCCAGCGACCCCGGCGTGGTTTTATCGGCGATGATGTTGACGCGCTCGGAACCGAACTTGAATTTCTTCGATTCCCACTTGTCCAGCGTGCAGAAACTCGTACCCGCGTAATTGGCTTCGTAACCGAGCACGCGGTCCAGCTCCGTCGGGTGGCCGACCGATTCGTGGATCGTCAAAAACAGGTTTTCGGGCGACAGCACCAGGTCGTATTTGCCTGGTTCGACCGACTTGGCGCCGATCTTTTCGCGGGCCTGGCGCCCAGCGATACGCGCATCTTCGACGATGTCGTACGAGCGCGTGTACAGCGTCGCGACGCCGCCGGCAGCGTTGACTTTATCGGCAGCCTTTGCGTCGAAATACTCGTAACCCATGCCGACCGGCGCCGCCAACCCTTGGCGCGAACGGAATTTGCCGCTGGCCTTGTCGACGGCCGTGGCGGTAATCGGCGCCCACAGGCGATGGATATCCTGGTCGATGTACGAGCCATCGGTGGACGCAAAATATTTTTGCTGGTTCACCTGGAACAGGTTGGCGGTCATGAAGCTGGCGCCAGCATCCATCCCCGCCTTGTTCGCGGCAATCAGCATCTCCGCTTTTTCCTTGACCGGCACCGCGCGCCAGTCGCGCGTAAAAGGCGTGGCCCAGCGCACGTCCCCGACACCTTTTACCGGCGCCAGTTGTACCGGTTCCGTTTGCAGCTTGGCGTTGGCGCGCGCAATCGCCACGGCCTGGCGCGCGGCGTTGGCCACTGCGTCGGGCGTCATGCTGTTGGTCGACGCGAAACCATAAGCGCCACCGGCAATCACGCGCACGCCGATGCCGCTCGACTCGGTGTTGACGACGTTCTCCACGTTCAGATCGCGCGTCGTGATGAACTGATTCAGATAGCGTCCGATGCGCACATCGCAGTAGCTGGCGCCGGCTTTGGTGGCAGCATTCATCGCCACATCAGCCAGCACTTTTTTGGCGGCGACCGCCATGGGGGCAAGCAGATCTTCGGCGGCAATCGCGTTGCCATAGACCGGGATCAGCAGCGAACCTGCCGCGCCGCCACCGATTTTCAGGAAGGTACGTCGTTCCACGTGCGCCCCTTAGACAGCGTCCGACAGCGACGTAAAGTTAAAATCGCGTACTTTCATCGGCGGGATCAGCATCGAGTACTGCGCTTCGTCGCCGGCGATGATGACAGGCTTGCCGATTTCCTCGATATTGTTCAGCATCGTGACCGGGCTTTCGTTGAAGCGGAAGTTCTTGATCGGGTGCTTGATCTTGCCGTTCTCGATGTAGAACGTGCCATCGCGCGTGAGGCCGGTGAGCGCCACCGATTGCGGATCGACCATGCGGATATACCAGGTGCGCGTGACCAGCACGCCCTTCTTGGTATTCGCGATCAGTTCGGCCGTCGATTTATCGGTACCGGCCATGATGATATTCCCGGCGCCCGCAGTCGGGCGCACGCCCTTCTTCTTGGCCCAGTACAGCGAATAATCGAGTGAATTGACGCGGCCATCCTTGATCAGCGCCGTGCGCTCGCGCGGCAGCATGTTCCCGTTATCCCACGGCAGCACCGGTACATCCTTGTCCCACGGGTCGGACCAGATATTCACCTGGCTGTCGAACAGCTTGTCGCCCAGGCGGCTCGCGCCACCCTTTTTCGACAGGAAGCTGCGACCTTCATCGGCCTGGCGCGCATCGAAACCGGACAACATGTACCCAATCAGTTCCGACGTCGCCGCCGGCTCGAGAATCACCGTGTAGCGGCCTGGCTCAATGGCTTTCGCCTCGACCGACCGCAGCGCTTTTTCAATCGCCACATCAACCGCTTCGCGCGCGTCGAAACGGACGGCGTCGAGCGCCGAGCGCGTGACCCAGCCCGAACCGCGGCCGTCCGCCGTGCGCACCGTGCACGTGAAATCGAGACCGGTGGACGCCTGGTGGCCGAACACGCCGTTCGAGTTGGCGATGGTGGAGAACGCGGTGCGGTCGGTAAAGAAGCCGGCCGCCACCAGGTTCTGCTTGCGGCACGCCTCGAGTGCGTAGGCCGCAGCCTGTGCGCGGAACTCCGGATCGATGGCCGCGGTGCTGGCTTTGAAGGTGTCGCTGGATTTATAGACCTGCTTGCCCACGGCCGGCATGAATTCCGGATTTTCCGGCGCAAGACGCGCGAGATCTTCGGCGCGGCGCACGACCTTTTCCAGCGATTTGTCGTCGAATTCATTGATGGTCGCGGTGCCCTGGCGTTTGCCAAAGGCCACCTGCACGGCAATCCCCGTGTCTTCCGACAGGCCGGCGGTCGACACGGTGTTGCGCGCAAAGCGGATGTTCCCGGTGCGCGCGCCATTGACCGTGACGATGCACTCATCGGCTTTCGAAAACGCCATCAGGCGCTCGGTCAGTTTCTTGGTTTGTTCAGCAGTGAGAATGGTCATGGGCTTATCCGATCTTGCGCGCGGTGTTGATCACATTGATGCCATTGAAGCGCGCGGTCGAGGCGCCGTGCGAAACAATGCTGATCTGCGGCGGCTGGCCTTTTCCGTCGAAGAAGGACCCGTTCATGCGCCAGTCGCGGTCGTCGCAAACAGCGCTGCACGCGTTCCAGAATTCCTGCGTGTTTGACTGGTACGCCACGTCTTCCAGCATCGCGCCAATTTTGCCGTTGTTGATCTCGTAGAACAGCTGGCCGCCGAACTGGAAGTTGTAGCGCTGCTGGTCGATCGAGAAGGAGCCGTCGCCGACGATATAAATGCCCTTCTTGACACCTTTGACCATCTCGTCCGGCGTCAGCTTCTTTTTGCTCGCTTCCAGCGACACGTTCGGCATGCGCTGGAATTGCACGCTGCTCCAGCTGTCGGCGTACGAGCAGCCCTGCGACTCTTTTTCGCCGATGATGTGGGCCTGGTCGCGCGTAGCCTGGTAGTTGACCAGGATGCCATCGCGGATGATGTCCCAGCGTTTGCCGCGCACGCCTTCATCGTCGTAACCGACGCAGCCCAGCGAACCCGGCGTGGTTTTATCGGCGACGATGTTCACGTTCGGCGAGCCGTATTTGAAGGACTTCGATTGCCATTTATCGAGCGTTGCGAAACTGGTACCGGCGTAGTTGGCTTCGTAGCCAAGCACGCGATCGAGTTCGGTCGGGTGGCCGACCGACTCGTGGATCGTCAGCCACAGGTGTTCGGGCGACAGCACCAGATCGTATTTGCCTGGCGTGACCGATTTCGCGGTCAGCTTGGCTTTTGCGTCGCGACCGGCCGCACGCGCATCTTCGATCAAATCGTACGAATTTTTATACAGCGTGGCGACGCCGCCGGCTGCCTTGATCTTGTCTTCCGGGCGCGCGTCGAGGTATTCATAGCCCATGCCGACCGGCGACGAGAGGCCCGAGCGTGAACGGAATTTGCCGCTGGCCTTGTCGACGGCGGTAGCGAACACCGGCGCCCACAGGCGGTGCACGTCCTGGTCGATGTACGAACCATCGGTGGAGGCAAAGTATTTTTGCTGGTTCACCTGGAACAGCACCGACTGCATGAAGCTCGCGCCGCCATCCATGCCGGCCTTGTTGGCAGCAATCAGCAGCTCGGCCTTTTCCTTGATCGGGACCGCGCGCCAGTCCTTCTTGAACGGCGTGGCCCATGCCACTTCGCCGACGCCTTTGACCGGCGCCAGTTGCACCGGCTCCGCTTGCAGGCGCGCGTTGGCCTTGGCGATGGCGACGGCCTGGCGCGCAGCATTTGCCACGGCATCCGGTGACATGTCGCTGGTGGCGGCAAAGCCGTACGCGCCATTGCAGATGACGCGCACGCCGACGCCGGCCGATTCGGTATTCGTCACGTTCTCGACGTTCAGGTCGCGCGTGGTGATGAACTGGTTCAGGTAGCGCCCGATGCGCACGTCGCAATAGCTGGCGCCCGCGCCGGTGGCGGCGGTGAGCGCCGTATCGGCGAGGGTTTTCTTGAATTTCGCCGCCAGTGGTGTGAGCAGCTCTTCGGCCGCAATGGCGCGTCCGGTGATTGGCAACATCATCGTCCCGAGAGCCAGGCCACTGATGTTGAGAAAAGTACGACGTTCCATGCGTTCTCCTGAGATCACCAACAAGGACCGGGCCCGCGCGCGGGCGGGTCGGACGACAAATCGACTTAAACCTTAACAGCTACAAAAGATTTTGAATAGGCAATCTTTATGCATATATAAGGTTGTTGTGATTGTGCGTATGTACGGCGCCGCCGAATACGATTGACGCCCCGCGCGGCATCCTTGAAGATGGCACGCAGGTGCGGCATCGGTCGCGCTTGAACCCGGAGACTGACAACATATGAAACGACTGATTCTGGCCGCTGCACTGGCCGCCGCCTCGCTGGGCACGGCCTTCGCCGCCGACGACGCGCTAAAAACCGCCATCGCCAACACCCAGCGTACGCCGGCCAATGTGGCGCGCGACGTGTACCGCCACCCTTATGAAACGCTGACTTTTTTCGGCATCAAGCCGACCATGACGGTGGTGGAACTGGTGCCGGGCGGCGGCTGGTACACGGAGATTCTGGCGCCGTACCTGCGCGACAAGGGCAAGTACATTGCGGCCGGCAGCGCGTTCGATCCGGCCAAGCGCGGCACCGTCGCTTTTAAAACCAAACTCGATGCGACACCGGCCATGTACGACAAGGTCGTCATGGGCGTGTTCAGTCCACCGGCAACGTACCACATCGCCCCGGCCGGCAGCGTCGACATGGTGCTCACCTTCCGCAATGTGCATAACTGGATCGAAGGCGGCGACGCCGGCGTGGTCGAGGTGTTCAAACAGATGTACACGGTGCTGAAACCAGGCGGCGTGTTCGGTGTCGTCGACCATCGTCTGCCGGAAAGCGCAAAGCAGGATGCGACCGCGTCGACCGGTTACGTGAAGGTGTCGTACGTGGTGGCGATGGCAGAAAAAGCCGGCTTCAAACTGGCGGCGCAGTCGGAAGTGAATGCCAACCCGAAGGACAAGGCCGATCACAAGAACGGCGTATGGGCGTTGCCGCCAACCTACGCCAACAAGGATGCAGACAAGGCGATGTACCAGGCGGTTGGCGAGAGTGACCGGATGACGCTGAAGTTCGTCAAGCCGGCCAAGTAGGCGGCTCGGAAGGGGTATAGGGTCCTGGCATCGCCAGGACGCCTTCGCGGGAGTGACGGTTTTTAAGTTGTTGGCTAAAAAACCGTCATCCCGGCGAAGGCCGGGACCCATAACCCGCATGCGTTAGCCGCTACGGCTTGCCTGCCACCGGCACGAAATTCAAATCCTGAAAGTCGTAACTGAAATCCGTCTCTGTTGAAATCGGCGCCATCTTCATGCGCTCGATGCTGCCGTCCGGGTTCAGCGCAAACGTCACGTATGCATCTGCATTGAAATTGCGCTCCTTCCACCGCACGATGAACGTATCGTGCTGGAAGTGTTCCAGCGTTCCCGTCAAATCCGGCGTCCGCGAGAACGTCATGATTTGCTTGCCGCCTTCATGGCGGATGACTGCCTTGCCATACCACGCATCCTGGTATTCCCCGTCGTAGGCTGCCAGCGCCAGCGAGGGTTTCGATGCGGCTGCGCGGCTGGCGCCTGCAGTGTTTACCCGCGCCAGTTCTTTCGCGTGCATCGCGTTCTGCTCGTCGCCGATCACCCTGATCCAGTCGACAGGTGTTCCCTGCGTGCCCGTCATGTACTGGTCCATCAAGCGGTATTGCAGCGCATTGAGCGCCCCGCCGCTTTCCGCGTTGGTGAAAATGGCAATGCCAAGTTTCGACTCCGGCACCAGCACCACGCGCGAGTAAAAGCCCTGCAGCGCGCCGCCGTGCATGGCGACTTTCTGCCCGTGGTAATCACGCAGCTGAAAACCCAGCGCATACGCGGAAAAATTCGGCTTCGTTGCAGCCAGTGCTGCCGGCGGTTCGCCGATGCGGATCGGCGTTTGTGCCGTCCACAAGTCGGCGGCGCGCGCGGCGCTGTACAGGCGCTTGCCCGTCGCGGCGATCTTGCCCTGGTCTAGCAGCACCTGCATCCACTTGGCGACATCCTCCGCATTCGTGTTGATGCCGACCGCACCCACCGCGTTCGCCACCGGCATCGATTTGACCAGCGCAATGCGGTCGTTGATCTTGCTGTGCGCGCCGGCCTGGTTGGCAATCGCCGCGCCCTCGGCAAGGCTGGTGGTGGTACCTGTCATGCCAACTGGCGCCAGGATTTTTTCGTGGATGGTGTCGCCCCAGCTTTTGCCCGACTTGGCCGCGATGATTTTTCCGGCCACGATGTACAGCAGGTTGTCGTAAGCGTACGCGCTGCGGAAACTCGTGGCCGGCTTGATGTAGCGGAGCTTTTCAATGATCTCGTCGGTGCTGAAATTCGTCGTCGGCCACCACAGCAAATCACCGGCGCCGAGGCCGAGGCCACTGCGGTGCGTCAGCAAATCGCGCACGGTCATTTCGTGCGTGACGTAGCCGTCGTACATCTGGAAATCGGGCAGGTGTTTGGTCACCGGGTCGTCCCAGGCCAGCTTGCCTTCGTCGACCAGCATCGCCAGCGCAGCAGCAGTAAATGCTTTCGAATTCGACGCGACTTCAAACAGGGTTTTGCTGTCGACCGGCGCCGGCTGGCCCAGCTTGCGTACGCCGAAACCGCGCGTGGCCACGACTTTGCCATCCTTGACGATGGCAATCGCGATGCCGGGTACGTCGAAGGTTTTCATGACGCGGGTGACGTCGGCGTCCAGGTTGTAGTCCTGCGCGAAGGCGCCGGCGCTGCAGAAAGCAAAAACAACGGTGACGGTGATGCGGGTGAAAATATGCACGGGACTGTCCTTATTTCGTGGTCATGAGTTTGTCGACGGACGCTTGCGTGACCGGGTGGTAGCGCGGGCGCGCGCGCTGGTACACGCCCTCGGCCCAGGCCTTGTCACCGGCATCCTTGCGCAGCGCGGTGTAGAGCGGAATGACAAATTTCTGGCGCCCCACGGACAGCAGGAAGGCTTCCAGTGGCGGGCGCACGGCGCGGTTGCCGGCGTGGATCGATGCGCGGTAAAAGCGGAAGGCAATTTCGTTGTTGCCGCTGCCGGACAGCTTGTTGGCCGCATCGAGTTCACGCAATTGGTCCAGCGTTGCATGCTCGTCGATGTCGTTCAAAAATTTCATCCATTCGAGGGCACTCCACGCCTTGGTATCGAGCTGATTCGTTTTGATGTCGCCCTTCAGCCACTGCACCCGTTTCAGGTCGAGGCTTGCGAGGCGCGGCGAATTCGCGTGCACCGCACTGGCCGGGATGCCGGGGCCGTGCAGCCATTCATCAAGCTCCGCATCGCTCATCACCTTCGGATATTTGGCCAGCAGCGCCGTGCGCAGATAGCTTTCGAACTGGTCGGTGGTCACACTCTGGAACGCGTGCTGGTCGAACCAGCCGCGCAAAAACGGATCGAACACGGCGCGGCCGGCGCGCTGCTCCAGCGTGCGCAAAAACCAGGCGCCCTTTGGATAGGCCAGCTCCTGGTCGGTGTAATCAGCGGCGGAGGTATCGGGCCCCTTCGTCAACAACGCCTGCTTTTCAGTCGGTACGGTTTTTAACAGCTCGATCGCCTCTTCCTGCTCGAGCTGCAAATTCATCGTGGCGACTTCTTCGCCGTAGAGTTTTTCGAGAATGCGCGTGGTGACGTAGGTGGTAAAACCTTCGTTCAGCCACCAGTGCTTCCACGAGGCGTTGGTCACCAGGTTGCCGGACCAGCTGTGCGCCAGTTCGTGCGCGATCAGGTCGACCAGGCTGCGGTCGCCGGCGATCATCGTCGGCGTGACAAAGGTCAGGCGCGGATTTTCCATGCCGCCGATGGGAAACGACGGCGGCAGCACCAGCATGTCGTAACGCCCCCATCGATACGGGCCGTACAGCGATTCGGCCGCGGCCACCATTTTTTCGGTGTCGGCCAGTTCATATTCGGCCGCCTTGATGCGCTGCGGTTCGGCATACACGCCGGTACGGCCACCAAGCGACCGCGCTTCCAGTTCGCCGATGCCGATCGCCAGCAGGTAAGACGGAATTGGTTGCGGCATCGTGAATTTCCAGCCACCCTTGCCGGTGGCTTTTGCGTCGTTATCGGCGCTCATCACGACGCGCAGTCCATCCGGTGCCGCGATGCGCGCGGTGTAAGTAAAGCGCACGGCCGGCGTGTCCTGCAGCGGCACCCACGAGCGTGCGTTGATGGTTTCCGACTGGCTGAACATGAACGGGCGCTTGCCCGACATCGTCTGCGCCGGCGTCAGCCACTGCAAGGCCGCCGCATCGGGCGAAGTGCGGTAATCAATGCGCACTTTTGCCGGCTGGGTCGTCAACGCGATGTGCAGGGCCTGGCCTTTTTCCGCGTCCAGTTTGTCGAGACTGAACGGCGCCGCCGTCCATTTGCCTTGCGTGTCTTGTACCTGCACGCGTTTGATGGCCAGGCCGCGCGCGTCCAGATCGAGCGTACGCGCCTTTGGATCAAGCCAGTCGAGCGTCAGTTCGGCGTAGCCGGACAGCGTTTTTTGCTTGAAGTCGGCTGCCAGGTCGAGATGGATGGCGCGGGTTTTGACCTGGTCGTAGTGGGCGTAGCTAAGGGGATCGAGGGCATACGCGCTGGTGCTGACAGCGCCGAAAAGAGTGAACAGCAGGATCGAAGGCTTCATGGTTTCTCGGCGAAAAAGGATGCGCCGGAGGATAGCATGAAGCCTTGTATTGACAGGATGTCAGCGCGCGGTGTCAGCTGTTCTTGCGGCGTGCAAGCGCCAGACCGGCCAAACCAAATCCGAGCAGCGCCAGGCTGGCTGGCTCGGGCACATCGC